>JACAFS010000022.1 GCA_013378385.1 Nitrososphaerota archaeon
AATCAATACTAGAATTAATTAGTTGATTATTAACTAATTTTACAAATATATCTAGATCGACAGTAGGATTAAGAACTGATTGAATTGCTTTTTTTTCAAAACTATTTGAAGGTTCGATTTTATTAAGTAAAAGAAATAAACCAGAGCCAGTTAAACCAAAAGTACCCAAACAATATACAACGTCATTATTACGAGCAGATTTTCTTTTAGGTATACGAACATCTGAGAATCCAATGATAGTACAGTCAATAATTAATTCAGAACTAGAGTTTGTATCTCCTCCAATAAGTTGGACATTGTATTCTTTAAGACCTTTATCAATACCTTTTACCAAATTTTTTATATCTTTTTCAGAATAAGATTTAGGTATACCAACTGACAGAATACAATATTTGGGAATTATGCCTTTTGATGCAAAATCACTAACAGACATAATAATTGATTTTCTAGAGGCTTGAACTAAATTCATAGAAGGTGGAATATCAGTAGATTCAACAAGCATATCAGAACTGATAAAAATTTTAGAATTATTAAATTCAATGCCAGATACATCATCGTCAGATAGAAGCCTATTTTTAGGCATTATACGAGTAAATAATTTGATAATTTTATCTTCAGAGAGGGAATTTGTCATCTTAAACAAGTATTCTATTACATTAAATACAATAAATTTTTATGGGCGATAATAATAATCGTAATAAATTGATGGAAAGATACAGAGGGCCTTCAAATCAGCATAGTAAAATGGAAAAGAGGTATTTCATACAACTATTTTTTGGAATAGTTCTAATACTTTTAGCAATCCCATTAGAAACTTATAGATCAGAATTGGGAGATGTAGAGATACAACAACCTCGACCGGGAGGAGGAGAAGATAGGCCGCCACCTGTGAAAATTGAAACGAATACTAGTGCAGCACTTTCATATATGGTTATTATTGCAGGTACAATAACGAATTTTTATTCAATATACAAATACAGAAATGAATACAATGAGATTAAAGAGAATTATTCAAGACCCGCAAATCTATTTCTAATAATTGGAATTGTAGTTACATTCTCAGCGTTGGGAATTTCATTAATCTCGATATAACTATAAATTAAGATCAAAGAATTTATTTTTTGGGTTATTTTCAAAGAATTCCCACATCATAGTAATAACTCCATCTCCAATTACACCAGGAGGAAGGTATTCCGCAAAATTACCATGTCCTGCTGAATAAACTGCATAAACAATTATTTCACGATAATCATTGCAATCATAATATTTGTAGCGAGTAACACCATTAGGAAAATTATCTTCTCTTGGTTCAGAGTTACACATACTATTTTGACTTATTGTAGTAGCTGTATCATAAACTGAATTTACATACAAATCATCAGACTGAGCAATAGGGCCACCATTAAAAGGAACTAAATTATCCATTTGTCCATGAAGATGTAAAATGGATACAGGTTGATCAGGATAATTTAACGGTCGTCCTTCCACACAACGTTCAATTACTACAGAAGATTTTTCGCAATCATAATAATTACCCATTACAAGGCCAATAGCCGCAAAGTCATGTTGTTGAGAAATAACTTGCTCATAAAGAAACATAGCGCCTGCAGATTGGCCAAATGCAAAAATTCTATTCTCGTCAATACGGGTATTTGATCTCATCCAATCAATCATTTTTATTGTAAATCCATAATCATCTGCTTGGACATAATCATCATCATCATCAGCAATTACACCAGAATTCCAAGCATTATGAATGCCATTTGGATAAACGCCAATAAATTTTTCACTATTGACTATATCTTGCATAGATGTACCAGCTCCACTTCCTCCGAAATAATGAAAATAAACGACTATAGGATATTTATGATTAGGAGAATATGACATCGGGGTTTCGACCCAAAATGTTCGATTGATTCCGTCATGTTCAATAGAGATGCTATTTCGACCAGGTTCTAATACTTGATCATAAGATGGTCCAAAATAAAGATAAGAAGAATTACGGACGTCAAGATAATATGATGTATTATAAAATATTAATAAGAATAATATGATCAACACTATTGGATTTCTTTTTTTCAAAATAAATAATCATCCAAATTTATAGTGTTTTTTAACATCTTTGAGAATTTTCCAAGTACATTTCATGCCTTTTGGAAATATAACAAAATCGTTTTTAGTCAATTTAACAGATGATTGATTTTCAGGGGTTATAATTACATCCCCCTCGAGAAAATAACACATTTCCTGAAGATCATATTCCCAAGGAAATTCAGAAATTTCTTTTGTCCAAATAGGCCAATCATACACATTTAACGATTGAAGTTTAGATTCATCAGGGGAATTTTCAATTGATATTTCCATATCAACATAAAACATGTTCTTATAATTAATTATTTCCGCTGATGCCAACTAAGAAATTTTAAATTTGAATTTATATAAGATTTCGCCATATACATAGTGAATATTTTGATTAATAATCTCAGATTAATTTCATATTCTTCATTAATAGTAAGCAGCATTACATTAATTTTATTATTATATATAATAATAATCAATCCGTCTATTTTTCAAGGTCCTGAAGGACCACAAGGAATACAGGGACCGGGAGGAGAAATTGGACCAGAAGGAGAAATTGGGCCCAAAGGAATGCAAGGAGAGAACGGCATGCAGGGTCAAGAAGGAATGCCATCTAGTTATTATGCGCAGAAAGTTTATGAAGAAAGTAAATCAGGCGTAGTATTCATCAAAGTATATCAATCAGGGCAACAGATTGCAGTAGGTTCAGGATTCATTTATGATGAAAGAGGGTACATTGTAACAAACAATCATGTTATTGAAGAAGGTAGTGACTTTGTGATTGTATATTTCGACGGAACAATGAGTGAAGGAGAAGTAATTGGAAAGGATAGTCAAGGAGATCTAGCAGTTATTAAAACACAATTGCCTACTTCTGTAAAGAAACTAGAACTCGAAAGCGATATAATTATAGGTGAACAGGTATTTCCAATAGGAAGTCCTGCAGGACTAGTGGGTTCAATTACTGCAGGAGTGATAAGCCAAGCAAATAGAACAATGAGAAATATGAATATTTTACCAATGATACAGACTGATGCGCCAATAAATCCTGGAAATTCTGGAGGTCCATTAATAAATTCTTATGGAAAAGTTGTTGGAATAAATACAATGGGATACAGAGGAGGAGAATTCGAGGCATTAGGATTTGCAATACCTTCAAGCATAGCAAAGATAATTATACCAAATTTAATTGAAAATGGATTCCATGAACATCCATTTATTGGAATAAGCGCATCATTCTTAGATCCAATACAAATCAAAGGTAGAGGATTGCCAGATGACATAACTTCAGGAGTAATTATTCAAACTGTGAGACCAAATACTGCCGCAGAAGAACATGGATTGATGAAAGGAGATATAATTATTTCAATGGGAGGATATTCATTAAGAGCGCAACATGACATATCATATATTTTACATCATTTCTTTGCGCCAAATGATATAATCAAATTAGAGGTATTTCGTAATGGCGAGGTGATAAATATGGAATTAACACTAGGTGTAAGACCATTAAATCAAGAATAAAATAGTTATTTCAAACCGTATACTAAGTTTAGTGATAACAATTGTCCGAATTAAGTGGGTATAAAAATGAATCATTAAAGATATTGAACAATGCGGGAATTAGCATAGGAGATTTAATCAAAATTACAACAAAAACAACTGAATATTCAGGAAATCTTCTGCCAAGATATGAATATTCGGAAGAAAATTATATCGTGATTAAATTATCAAATGGATATAACATAGGAATAGATGCAAAAAATATCACAAATATACAGAAAATAATGGGTGGGGAAAAACCAAAATTCATTCCTCCTGAAAAACCAAACGTGAAAGAATCATTACCAAAAATAGCAATATTAGGAACTGGGGGAACGATTGCATCAAGAATTGATTACAAAACAGGAGCGGTAAATCCTGCATTTTCTGCTGAAGAACTATATTCAATAATACCCGAATTATCATCGTATGCAAACATAAACACCGAATTAATTTCCAATATTGCAAGTGAACAAATGAATCCAGAAGACTGGACAAATATTGCAAAAAAAGTAATTGAAAAAATCAATGAAGGCAATCAAGGAATAATAATTGGGCATGGAACTGATACAATGGCATATACATCTGCGGCATTGAGCTTTGCATTAGAGAATTGTCCAATACCCGTCATAATAACAGGGGCGCAAAGATCAACAGACAGGCCGTCTTCTGATGCTTCATTAAATATGATTTCATCAGTGATTATGGCATCTAAAAGAGTTCTCAATGGAGTATATCTAGCAATGCATTCAAGTATTGAAGATAATGAAGTTTCGATTCACTCTGGAACAAGAGTAAGAAAGAATCACACATCAAAACGTGATGCATTTCAATCAATCGGGATAGATCCGATTGCAATTGTAAATCAAGATAAGGTTACAATTGGAGAAGAATACATTAAAAATAATAATCAATTTAATCCAAAAATCAAGTTTGAAGAAAATGTTTCTCTTCTAAAATTTCATCCAGGATTCAATTCAGAAATAATAGATAAGATAATTGAATTAGACGCAAAGGGAATAATACTAGAAGGAACAGGTTTAGGTCATGTTAATTCTCGTTGTAATAAATCAATCAAAAAGGCGATAGACAACGGAATGTTTGTAGGTATGACGTCTCAATGTTTACAGGGAAGAATAAAGATGACAGTTTATTCGGCAGGTAGAGACCTACTAAATATCGGAGTAATACCGCTAGAAGATATGCTTCCAGAGACAGCATTGGTAAAATTAATGTGGGCTTATGGAAATTATGAAAATAAAGAAATCAAAAATATCATGCTAAATAATATTGCAAGAGAATATACAGAGAGATCAATACTAGGGAGATAAATAGTGTGGATAAGAAAAATTATGAGTTAAAAGTAGGACTAGAAATACATCAACAACTTGCAAGTTCAACTAAATTATTTTGTAATTGTAATGGATTCAACAATAACGGGAATGAAGTGTATTTTAAAAGAATTTTACGACCAACACAGAGTGAATTAGGAAAAACAGATCCTGCAGCATTATTTGAATCAAAAAAATCAAAACGAATGAACTATATAGCGGACACAAATACTAGTTGTCTGGTTGAAGCCGATGAGGAACCTCCGCACGAAATAAGTCAAGAAGCACTAGATATTGCACTAACTATATCGTATCTACTAGGAGCAGAGCCTGTAGATGAGATACATGTTATGAGAAAATTAGTCATAGATGGTTCAAACACTACGGGTTTTCAGAGAACAGTAATCATATCAACAGGAGGCGAATTACATGTTCAGGATTTAACAATACCGGTACTATCAATAAGTTTAGAAGAGGATGCATCACGAATCATTAATAAAAATAGAGAAGAGTCAACTTATTCCTTAGACAGATTATCAATTCCTTTAATAGAAATAACACTTGCCCCAATGAAATTTAAGAAAGAAGAAACGGAGAAGATTGCATTAACATTGGGTAGATTAATGAGAACTACGGGAAAAGTGGCCAGAGGAATAGGAACAATTAGACAAGATGTGAATATTTCCATAGATGGAAAGAATATTATCGAAGTAAAAGGAGTTCAACAACTGGACATCTTAACAGATATTATTGAATTTGAAAATCAAAGGCAATCAAACTTAATAAAAATAAAAGAAGAACTTATAGAAAGGGGTGTAAAAGAAGATAATTTCAATATAAGATCAGCTGAAATAACTAATATTTTTAACAATACTAATTCAAAATTAATTAAAAAAGTTATAGAAAACAATGGAAAGGTAATTGCAATTAAAGCGCCAAAATTTAGAGGATTAATTGGAAAAGAAGATCATAAAGGAACAAGACTGGGACGAGATATATCCTCACTGGTAAAATTTTTTGGATTCGGCGGAATATTTCATTCTGATGAACTGCCAAATTATGGAATAACAGAAGATGAATGTAAAAAAGTAACTAATAAGTTAGAAAATGATGATGATGATGGATTCATCATTTTAACAGGAAATACAGAAAATATGGACGTAGCAGTGAAAAGTATAGAAAATAGATTATTACAATGTACAATAGGCATACCTGCAGAAACAAGAATGCCAACAGAAGATGGAATGACAAATTTTATGAGACCAAGACCAGGATCTGCCAGAATGTATCCAGAAACCGACATAATTCCAGTTAAAATATATGAAGAAAAAAGGACTGCAATTAAAAAATCTCTACCAAGGTCATATGAAGAGCAAATTGACAATTATAAGAACAACATAGGATTGAATGATAAATTATCAGTTCAGATATTTGATTCAAAATACAAAACATTATTTGAAAAATTAATAAAAAAAGTGAACGTACCTGCGAACTATATTGCAGCACAGCTAACTGAAACAATGATTAATTTAAGTAGGAATAAAATAGATATTACAAAAATTACAGACATAGAATTAGAAAAGATATTCAAAGAAATCGAGAGTGGAGTCATTGCAAAAGAGTCATTCGAAAAGATAATTGAAGATATGTGTCAAAATAATAAAAAAATAGATGAGATTATCAATGAAATGAAAGAAAATAAATTAACTGATGAGGATATAGAAAAGATAATATTAAAGATAATTGATATGAAAAAAGAAATTATCAAAGAAAAAGGAAATGATTCATTTAGTATTTTAATGGGAGAAGCAATGAAACAACTACGTGGAAAAGTTGACGGAAAGATAGTAAGCGATAAAATACAAAAATTATTAAACAATTAATTTTTATTGGGGTTCAATAGTAGAAGGAGGTTTACTTGATATTGCATATGTCACCCAACTTACATTATCAACCTCGTTTGTGATTCGTGTACTAATATTATCAAGTACGTCATAAGGAATTTTCACCCAATCAGCAGTCATAGCGTCAGTTGATTCTACAATTCTAACAGTTACAATATATCCCATTTTACGACCGTCGCCTAAAACTCCAACAGCTTTATCATCACCAACCATTGCGAATGCCTGCCAAACGGTATTATGAAGATTGGATTTTTTCAATTCTTCTTCAACGATACTACTGGATTCTCTACAAATAGTTAATTTTTCAGGTGTGAATTTGCCAATTATTCTGACTGCAAGACCAGGACCAGGAAAAGGATGTCTTTCAAGAATCTCAGAAGGCAACTCAATTAATCTAGCAACATTACGTACTTCGTCTTTATACAAATCTCTGAATGGTTCAATTAATTTAAAATCGATATTTTCTGGAAGGCCGCCAACATTATGGTGAGTCTTAATAGTAACGGCAGGTCCATTAGTTGAAGCACTTTCAATCACATCGGGATAGAGTGTTCCTTGGGCCAGCCATTTAAATGAGCCATTTTGTTTACTAATTTCCTCGAAAACTTTAATGAATTCTTGTCCAATAAGCTTACGACGTTCTTCAGGATCAATAACATTCAGCAATAAATCAAGAAATCTATCTTCTTCATTATAAAAAATGATCTTTATATCTAATTTATCAAATATTTCAAGGACGTTTTTTGCTTCGTCTTTACGTAATAAACCATGGTCAACAAATACACAAGTTAATCGATCCCCTATAGCTTTATGTAACAATAATGCAACCGTGGATGAATCTACCCCTCCACTCAATGCGCATAGAACAGAATCATTTCCAACTTGAGTCTTTATCTTATCAATTGTATTGTCTACAAATGAATCCATAGTCCAAAGACCTTTACATCCACATATTTCATAAATAAAATTACTTAAAATTTTTCGACCGTCCTTAGTATGAGTAACTTCAGGATGGAATTGTACGCCAAATAGATTATTTGAACGAATAGCAGCATATGGGGAATTTTCAGTATTGGCAATTGACTCGAAATTATCAGGGAGAATTTTAGTAGCATCACCATGACTCATCCATACATCGGTATTTGATTCTAAGCCTTGAAATAATTTTTGTTCGGAGGATATAGATAACATTGCTTTACCATATTCTCGTTTATCAGTTCTAGTAATCGAACCTCCCATTTTATCAACGATTATCTGTAATCCATAACATATTCCCAGAATAGGAATTCCTAAATCAAATATTTTAGAATCAGGTTTAGGAGAATTTTCATCATAAACACTATTTGGTCCACCTGTGAGAATTATACCTGAAGGATTCATTGATGCGATTTTGTCAGCAGATGTATCATAAGGTAATAATTCAGCATAAACTGATAAATCCCTTATTCTTCTTGTTATGAGATGTGAATATTGCCCTCCAAAATCTAAAACTATAATATTTTCTCTATTCATTATTCTCACACTTATGGCGTTCTTCACTATTAGGTATATATGCACCCCAACGATCACCAATTTTTCGCATTTCTATCTCAACGTTACATACATTACATGA
This sequence comes from Nitrososphaerota archaeon, assembly GCA_013378385.1. Classification (GTDB taxonomy): domain Archaea; phylum Thermoproteota; class Nitrososphaeria; order Nitrososphaerales; family UBA57; genus UBA57. Next base: position 8,469 of record JACAFS010000022.1, read on the forward strand.
TCGCTTATACGAATCATTTGATGTCTGTGAAATAGATCCACCAACATAATCTTCTTCATTCTTTGATGTACTAATAGAATGTGCTGGTTGAAAACTAGAATTTTTCAGCATACTATTTACAACTGCCAATGTATCCTGTAAATGGGTTAATTCAACTTCTAAATCTATGATTTTTTGTTCCAGGCGTTCTTTTGATTCAGCAGCTTTCTTTAAACTATCGTCAGAATAACTCATACAATATATTATGATGGAAAGAAACGTATAAGCATTTTAGAATATAGTTGACAAATAAATTAAAGATATTTTATTATTGCAGATGTCATCTCAGATGTTTTAGAACTTCCGCCAAGATCATAAGTTACATTTTTACCTTCGGAAATTACTCTTTCTGTTGCTTCGAAAATATCGTTGCCTGATTTATTGTCGCCAAGGTATTGAAGCATCCATGCGGCAGATAATACTGTAGCAGTAGGATTTATTTTATCTTGACCTTTATATTTAGGGGAACTTCCATGAGCAGGTTCAAACATTGCATAATCATCTCCTATATTCGCAGAATAAACATTTCCTATACTTCCAATTAATGCAGAGGCTTCTTCAGAAATAATATCCATGAATAGATTTGTACTTAGTAGCACTTTATTATGGAATCTTTCAGGATTTTTATATAATTGCTGAGCCATGTTATCAATAAAATAATCCTCAATTGCAATATCAGGATATTGTTCAGAGATATTATTTACTTCGTCTAAAAATATATCGTCGGTCTCACGTAATATATTCGCTTTATGAATTGGAACAACTGTTTTCCAATTACGTTCAGATGCAGACTGGAATGCAAATTTAGCAATTCTAGTACAAGATGAACGAGTTATTTTTCTAATAGTAATAGCAGTGTCTTTGTCAATTTGAAATCCAAGTCCACTATACATACCTTCAGTTCCTTCACGAATACATAACATTTCGATTGAATCAGAGTCATCTTTAGAAAGACTTTTGATAGGTCGAACGTTTGCGTATAAATCAAATTTTTGTCTCAGAGTAACTGCAACGCTTCGAGGAGATCCAGGGATAGTAGGAGTAACAGTAGGTCCCTTAAGACAGGCATCACTATTTTCAAGCAAATCCATCGTATCGGAAGGAATTAAACTAGAACCTTTATTCTTTTCCCAGTATTCTGCACCAGCATCACATTCAATAAACTCAATATTATTAGGACTAACAGCGTCAATAATTCTCATAGTACAAGAAATAAGCTCAGGTCCCGTACCATCGCCTCGAATTACTATGGCTTTTTTTGTCAAGATAATACCGGCTAATTTCTATAATTTAAAAGTGTTACACAGTCTAGTAAGTACGCGAATCAGGAAAAATATCATTTATTATAACAGGTTCAAGAGAGGTTTTAAGATTGGAATTAGATAATTGAACGAGAACATGTGATAGCCAATCTTTATCATTACGAAGTGGGAAATCCAATCTAAAATGGGAACCACGACTCTCTTCCCTCAACAATGAAGAAGAGATAATTGCTTCGGCAACGTCCAGCATATTCAGTAATTCAAAATAACTAAAAACAGAATATTCAGAATTATTAGTATTATCTGAATTATTAGATAATAATTGTGTTTTGATAATAGATAATTCAGAAAGAGCTTTAGTCAATAATTCATTTGTTCTAAGAATTCCAACATTTGATGTCATCAAAGATTGAAGTTTAGCACAGGAGTTGCTAACATATTCAAGATCAATATTATTTAATGAATCTTTAACATCTTCTATATAATGTTCAGTATGTCGACCGACATATTCATCAAAGTCGATAGAATTAACATTAACTTTAGTATTTTTATCATAATGAGATATTTGTTCGCCGGCAATTTTACCAAATACTAAACATTCAATCAATGAATTTCCGCCAAGGCGATTGGCTCCATGAACGCTAAGACATGAACATTCACCTGCAGAATATAGGTTCTGAATTGATGTTTCGCAGTTAATATTGATGAGAATTCCTCCCATCATATAATGCTGAGCAGGAATTATTTTCAGAGGGGTTTTTGAGATATCGACATTCAGCAATGAAGATGTCATATCCTTTATGTCAGATAATTTTTCATTCAACACAGAATCAGATAAATGGGTAAATGATAATTCGATATAATCGCCATATTTAGAATCTTTTAATCCAAGACCGTTATCAATTTCATTGATAATTGAGCGAGAAACAATATCCCTAGGAGCAAGTTCAAGTGATGAAGGGGCATACTTTGTCATGAATCGTTCGCCGTTTTTATTAAATAAATAAGCCCCAGCAGAACGCGCTCTTTCAGTAATCAATATATTTGAACCAATTAATGATGTAGGGTGAAATTGAACGAATTCCATGTCTTTGAGATAAGCTCCAGCACGATATGCAATGGCAACTCCGTCTCCGGTGCAATTTGTTGAATTAGTGGTATTAGAATAAATATGGCCAGAAGGACCGGTTGCAAGTATAACAATACGGGAAAAGAATGACTTTATTTTATTGTGGTCTTTGTTGAAAGCAACCAACCCATAACATATTCCGTCTTTATGAATTAGATCTAATACGTGCCAATTCTCTAGAATCTGAATATCATTTCTCTTTACTTCGTCGTATAATCTTTGCATAATAGACAATCCTATTTGTGATGATGAGTTTAATGCTCGAGAGAATTCTGCGCCGCCCAATTTATTTGCAGAGTAGACTTTATCAGATTTATCAAAATTCACGCCAATTGATTCAAGATATTTTATTTCTTCTGTCGTATTATTAACTAATATTGAAACTGCGTCTTGATCAGCAAGATAATCTGAGCCTTTTATCGTATCTGCAATAAATGAATTTAATGAATCATGAGAAACAGACACAGAATTTATACCTCCTGCAGCAGAAACAGAATGTGAACGCATAACTGGTAATTTAGAAATAATTTTAACATTATCAGAATACTTAGACGCCTCAAGTGCGGCACGCAAACCCGAAATACCAGAACCAACAATCAATACGTCAATAAAGTCATTCAAACAATCCTTAACAATGAATTTAAAAGATAAAACTTTTTACGTTAATAAGATATTCTTAGAACGATGAATACGATGGGCGATGTAAAGAAGAAAAATCAAGAATGGAAAATTGAAGTATCAACAGAAAATGACACAATAACACTAGTATTAATTGACAAGAATGATAATCGTGTATCAAGAAAGGTACCTAGTTCAGAATTCATAGTAGAAAATGTGCATGAAATTGGCAGGAATTTAGAATTCGAGTATAATAAAGCAAATAATGTGATATTAGAACCATATAACATAAGCAGAATAATAGGACTTGTTAACGATCAAATAATAGCAGAATCAGATAAATAATTAGCAATTTAACTACAATTAGAATGAAATACAAAATATCAGTCATATCAGGTGACGGAATAGGACCGGAAATCACAAAATGTAGTATTGGTGTCATGAAATCATTAGAAGATAAACTAAATATAGAATTTGAATTATTGGAAATAGAAGCAGGAGACTCGGCATTAAAAAATAATGGAGTTGCGTTATCGGATGAAGCAATAGATAAGATAAAAACTACAAATGCTTGTATCAAAGCTCCAGTGGGAGAATCAGCAATGGAAGTAATTGTGAAATTAAGACAGCTTTTCGATTTATATGTAAATTTAAGACCTGCAAAGTCATTTCCCACTGTAAAAAGTCTAGATGATGACATAGATATGCTAATAGTTAGAGAGAATACAGAGGATCTTTACAAAGGACAAGAGTTTAGAATAGGAGATAAAGCAATTGCGTTAAGAACAATAAGTGAAAAAGCATCAACGCGTATTGCAGAGTATGCTTTCAATATAGCAAAAACGAGAAACAATAAGGTTACAGTGGTTCATAAATCCAATGTATTAAAAATGACAGACGGATTATTCGCAGAATGTGCGAATAAAAGTGCGCAAAAAAATTCTAACATTATATTTTCAGAGATGTATGTAGATGCCTGTGCAATGAATTTAATTAGAAATCCAAAAGAATTTGATGTAATTGTTACAACGAATATGTTCGGAGATATTTTATCGGATGAAGCTGCCCAAGTTGTTGGTGGATTAGGATTAGCGCCATCTGCAAATATTGGAGATGATTTTGCTTTATTCGAACCCGTTCATGGTGCTGCACCAGATATAGCAGGAAAGAATATTGCGAATCCAATTGCAATGATTCTATCAATAAAGATGATGATGGAGTGGTTGCATACTATAAACAATGATAATGATTGTCAAATTGCGGCTGAAATAATTCAAAAAGCAGTAGAAAATAGTTTAGAGAATAATATTAAATCAGTAGAATTAGGTGGGAAATCCAGCACAAGTCAGATTGGAGAATATATTACTAATTATATTAGTAATTATAATTTATAGACTGATTTTTTTCCCTTTTTCTGAGGAATAATATTGATTTTAGGATCGGTAAATTTAAATTCCAACTGCTTTCCTTCAAACAATCTATCCAACAATATAGCAAGCGCTGCAACTTCAGAATGTGGTTGATTGGAAATTGCTATATTAATATCAGACAGTGTAATCAATTCAGGTGGAATTTTCTCGGAACCAATGATTACAACTATATCTTGACGTTGAAGTGTTTTTCTGAGTTCATCCTCCATATCAGGAATATTTTGTCCATACATAGTACAAAGAATCACAAAATGATTCTCTTTTTTGCATTTTTTTATGAATGATTTCCAACTATTAAGATAAGTAATTTGGAAGTCTCCTCCCCAAGATTCATTAACTTTTTCAATGGTTTCTTGAAGTGAATCATCTTCATTTCCACAATAATACATTTCAGACGACCCAAATGCTCGGGCAACTAAAGCACAATGAGTGGTAGTTCGATGATCTCGATGTATTCTGTGTCCTAAACGTAAAAGTTTAATTTTCAAGTAAGTAAATTATTTATACCGATATATTATAAATGATTATAAATTGACGGGAAAATATTTTATTAATAAGATTTTATTCACAATGGATTATTTATTTGGAGATAACATTAGTAAAATATTTGAAGAAAGAGAGATCAAGTATGAATTATCGAATAATACAAACAGACTACGATTCATATATGTAGACGATAAATTATTTGCCACTATTAGAGCTAATGGAACATATGCATTAACTATTCATGGAGCGAGTATTTTAATTAATTATTCAGACTATATGAAGAATTGTGTTATGATAAATAATGAGATAGAACAATTTATCAAAGTTGGTGGATCAGTATTTAACAAACACATCATAGATGCAGGAGAGAACATATTACTAGATTCAGAAGCCATAATAATCAATGAAAATAAAAAATTAATCGGAGTAGGAAAGGCATTAACATCGCATGATATAATGAAAAGATCTGAAATTGGAGCCGCAATAAAAGTCAGGCATATTTAATAAGATACATTGAGATAATTATTACATGGGATTTAGAGATAACAGACAAAGTAAAAGAATGCTCGAAAAGATGGGTTTAAATCTAGAAGAAATGCCAGATGTTGATGAAGTAGTAATTAAAACAAAAGAAAAAGACTTGATTATTAAAGCCCCACAAGTTTCCAAATTAAAAAGTAAAGGAATAGACATGTATCAAATTATGGGAAGTGATACTGAAGAAATTATTAAAGAAGAAAGTAAAATCAGTGAAGAAGATGTATTATTAGTATCACAACAGGCAAATGTAAGTGAAGAAGTAGCAAGAAATTCACTTGAAGAATCAGACGGGGATCTCGCCCAGGCAATTTTAAAATTAAAGTAGACAATAATTTAAAATAATTTATTGAGTTAGATTTTCTTGAATTATCTTTGTTTCAATATTATTTTCTATTCCAAATGAAATAGTTGAAATATTTGCAGCCTCAAATTCTTTAACTCGTATTAATGCAAGAGAAACTAATTCAGTAAACGCATTCCAGACAAAAACTTTATTGAATTTATGATATTCATAGTTTTTAATATTACTGTCGAGCATTGAAATAGTATCAGCAAGATTATCAAATGATGTTGGTATGAATCTTCTGAATGAAGTAGATTCAAGCATTTTCATTGCAGTTTCCACATCGTCGGTTAATGCCATTTGATTTAATTTTTTATGTTTTATATCAAATGTTGGTTTAATCAAAATTTCTTTAATTTGTTCAGTATCAAAATTCCATTGTTTTGCCCTCAAAACAGAAATTACGTTGTATGAATCTATATAATGTGAAATTATAGGTCTTAATTTAACAGAAATTGATTCCGTCATAGGAATTGAAGTTGTATCCAATTCAGTATAGGTATTAACTAATTGAGTATGATATGCTTTATCGATATAAACGTCAAAGATGTTAATTTGTGGATTATCATTGTACATTTTTAATGCAGTGGCAATATCCTTGTAGAATTCACTTCCAGATAATGAATCAACTGCATCCTGTAGTGTATCCGCAGTCATTACTTTAACTAAAAGATCTCTCCTTCCGATGAGTTCTTCAGTATATAAATCAACATATTCTTCTAATTCAGTTTCAGATTTACCAAGTGCTTTGCCTTTAAGAATAATTTTGAGATTTCTAGCGATATGTTTAAGGTAATATGCAGAAAGTAATTCACCTCCAGGAGATGTTTTCATCAATTTACAATGAATGTCAGAAATATGTTCATAACAAGCTTTTTCAATTTTTCTAGCGGAATAAGGAGTGGAAATACGCGATACTGCAGCATCATAAGGTGTAGCCTTTAATTTAGTAACAAGTTCGTCAAGATCAGAAGATTCAGTTAATGATGTAATTGTTTGTGCATCTATAATACCACCTCTATATGAATAGGCTTTAGTTGCCGAATATGTAACGTCGTCTAAAATACTTCGCATATTAGAGATTATACACCTAGGATTTTCTTAATAACATCTTTTACTGCAGAATCAAACTTAGAATCAATTTTTTTCTGTAATTTCTCAGTATTTGATTTTCCTTTACTGATTATTTCATCTGCACTCACTTTGTCTTTCTTAACATTCTCAGAAATATTTTTGTCCTTAGTTTGAATAGCCTTTTTGATTATATCATTTTGGATTTTATCTACTTCAGTTTCAGCCATATTAATTAGCTC
>JACAFS010000023.1 GCA_013378385.1 Nitrososphaerota archaeon
TAGATCTAGAAAATGAAGTTACAGAACCTGAAGAAGTTACAGAACCTGAAGAAGTTACAGAACCTGAAGAAGTTACAGAACCTGAAGAAGTTACAGAATCGGAAGATTCATCCGAATCTAAATTAACTGCAGAAGAAAATGCCGCATTGATGGAAATTTCTTCTTTACCAGGAGTCGGCCCTGTTACAACTAAGAAACTTAATGACGTTGGAATACACACTATACTTGATGTTGTTGTAAGAGGCCCTACTGATACTGCAGAAGCAACTGGTTTTGAAACAGACAAAGCTGTTGAATTGTGTAACAAAGCACGATTGAAATTGGTTGAAATTGGTAAATTTGATAAAGATTTCGTAACTGCCACTGAAATTTATGACCGAAGGCAAAAGATTGAAAGAATATCCACTGGTAGTGGCAATCTCGACGAATTATTGATTGGTGGTGTTGAAACACAAGCTGTAACTGAATTCTATGGAGAATACGGTTCAGGAAAAACACAAATTTGTCATACTTTATGCCTTAATGTCCAATTACCTGTTGAAGATGGTGGACTTAATGGAGGTGCTATATATATTGATACTGAAAATACATTCCGTCCAGAACGACTAAGAGATATTGCCGTTGAACGTGGTATGGATCCTGATAAAGCGCTAGAAAAAATAATTGTTGCAAAAGCTTTTACTAGTTCACATCAAGAATTACTTGTTGGCGAGCTTGGAAAAGTTATTGAAAGTTCCAATGCCCGACTTGTTATTGTTGATTCATTAATGGGACATTATCGTTCTGAATTCTTAGGACGAGGCACTCTGGCTACAAGACAACATAGGCTTAATCGCTTTATGCATCTCTTAACTAGAACTGCCGAAACTCGTAATGTTGCCGTTGTAATGACAAATCAGGTCATGTCTGACCCTGGCGCTTTCTTTGGCGATCCTACTCGTCCTGTTGGCGGTCATGTTGTAGCTCATACTAGCACCTATAGACTCTATCTAAGAAAATCTGGTAAAAATCGTATAGCTAAAATGAAGGATAGCCCTTATCATCCTGAGCATGAAGCCGTATTTACTCTTAATGAACGCGGCGTAGATGATCCTACTGACGCAAAAAGTAAAAAGAAATAAATAAGAAATCCAAAACATTATGTAGTATTAGAAAGGGATAGATGTAGTAAATGAATAAATTACTGTTACCGCTGCTGTTATTGTTACTGTTGACTCCAATCATGTCATTCCCTAATATTATTGCAGCAACTAATTATCAAGAAAATCTCTCAATCACTACTTCTGGAGATTTATCTTATTGGTCAATAAATCTGTCAGATGTTAATGCTAGTGGAGTTATTTCTACTAAATCTGGCATTGATTCATTTGAAGTATTTCATTATAGTCATCAGGGTTCTTTTGATCCACGATTTGATATTTTTACAACAAATGGTTATGGTTTAATTGATTCAGCATTACCACGAAGTGGAGCGATTCTCACTATAAACTCAGATAGCCAATCTAACGCTGATAAATTCGCATCTTCAATATCTCAAGACCTTCATTTAGGATTTATTACTTATAATCCAAATACTTTTTCACAAAATAATATCTATACGTATTATTCTTATGCCGACTCTGAAATTGTAGTTGACATCTTTTGGGAAATCTTTTCTAACAATGATCCTGGATTCAATCAATTACTTACAAAACAATTTTTCAATTCTAATCGTGATCAAGTTATCAAATTCTCCGGGAAACAACAATCAAACAGTTTGATTTATTCAATTGAATTTGCTGGAACTAGCGAGTCTGCAGTTGGCGATAATACTCCTGGCGATTTTAGCGTTCAAGGTTCTGAAATTAATCCTATGGCATTATTTAGCGTTAACAGTATCAATGCATCAAACCTTTCTACAAAGTCAACTATTGATATTCAAACATTTGGTTCTATGATTAATTCATTAGATATCAATTCTAAAAACATCTCCGATGTTTCTTTTACTCTTAATCAGGATGTCGACAATATACAATCAGAATTAATTATCGATTTATCTAGCGACAGTTCTTTTAATTCAACTATAGTTCTGGACTATTACCCACCTGTTCTTTCTGTTGTTCGAGTAATCGATAAAACCTCAGGTTCTAATGGAGATACTATTGAATCTCGTATCACTTTTACTAATCTATCACCTGTTCTTGGCGGTCATTCAATTGAAGAAGTAATATTTGCTGATGACTGGTGGACTGATGATTTTACCCTTCTTGAACCTGGAGAAAATGATACTGTTAGACATCTAGCAGCAGGTGAATCTAGAACTCTGTCTAAATTACTTCAAATTGATACTTCCGAATCCACTATTATAGAAACTAGTCCAGAAGATGTTAAATTTGAATATAAATTTAAGATGGGCGACGACCAATTCTCAAAAATTACAACATCAAATGATCTTTTTATTCAATTAAATGATGTTAGACCTGCACTTATTGTAAACTCTTTATACAATAATTCATATGTTTCAATACACGATAATCATATATCTCAATTAGAAATAAAAAACCTTGGTTCTAGATCTGCTTATGATGTTTCTATTGAACTTAATGATGAATTATTTGAAACCTTTGACTCTATTGCACCTGGCTCATCTGAAATTTTAGAACTTAATGTTTCTAGACATGATTATTTGTTTAATACAAATACATATGAATGGAAAATTACTTGGTCTGACGGTGTAGATTTGTATACTGTCTTTTCTAATCCTGTTTATCTAATCAATGATTATAATCTATATGTAAAACCTTTCATTAATTCTCCAGAAATTGTCGTTGATAAAATCTCTGAAATACCAGTTGATGGAGTATGGCAAGACGAATTAAAAGTAACTCTAGAAATTACAAATAATGGAGATGAGGATTTAACCAATTTACATCTAGTTGATGTTATTCCTTCATCTGTTATGTTTTCAAGTGGCGGTGATAATATGACAAAACTAAATAATCGTCTAGAAGTAAATATTCCTTTGTTAAAACCTTCTAACTCTTCTACTTTTGTATATTATGTCAAACATGATTCTTCTGATAATATACTCCTGCCTCCTACATCTGTTGACCTGACCTATTATGGAAAAGATTATAAGATGTTCTCTGATTCCATTGTTTTACCTACTGCTATTAATATCGATAAATATATTAATATAAATTCTGCACTTGTTGGATATAATTTTACAGTTTCAGTTGATTTTACAAATAACGGTGGTTTGTCATTATTTGACGTTCAATTAAATGGAAATGATTTTGAATATGTAGTTATTGAAGGAAATCAATGGAATGAAAGATCTAGTTTAGAAATTGACGGAATTATGAACTATGAATATTTGATCTCTAGTAATGACGAAGTAAGCCGTAATCTCTTACAAGCATGGGGTGACTTTACCCTTGGAGGTAAATCTATGAGAATATTTACTTCACAAATTCCTCTTAATATATCTCATACTCCAATTGTTACTATCTCTACTATTCCTGAAGAAATTCTTGATAATCAAGAGATTGAATTAATAATTACTATTGATAATCCTTCTAAAACTCCTTTGAAATCTATTTCTATTATTCCAGGAATTATTGATAATCTTGAGATATTAGACGAATCCATCTTTACTGAGATTGATCAATTAAATCCTGAAGATTCTATTGAACTAAAAACAAAAGCTAAAAGTCTTACACCTGGAAAACCAATGATATTCCATCCTCAAATATCGCATAAATTTATGGGCCAATCAATATCTGTTGATGTAGACCAATTTTCTACATTGGTTTCTGAAGAACTTGTTAATAGATACGTTCCATCAATTGTTATCTCACTTTTAGTTCTTCTTGCCACTGTATATTTTACTAATAAACTCGTTATACGAAAAAATTAGTAATTAATTCTCTATAGTCACTGAATTTCCAACAGTAGATTTTATTGCGTTTAAACCCATTTCTGAAATTTCACTATAAATCTCATCAATATAATCACTATTTGTATTGATAAAAATTGATGGACCCGTTTGCATAGAATAATATATTGGTATATTCTCTTTTTGTTTTTTCTTTACAAAATTAATTATGTTAATTGTTTCGGGACGAATTAGGATTATTCTATCTTTTCCAGTCATTGTAAGTGCATGTAGTTCTAATGAATCTTCTTCAACTAATTTTCCTAGATTATTTAAATCTCCCTTCTTTATAGACTCTTGAATTTTTTCCAATCTAATATTAGCACTTTTAATTCTTGCATCAAAGAAACTTGATGTTAAAACTTCCTTATGAGCTGATTCTGTAGAATATTCAGAAGGAAATGGTATTGCAATCATTCTAAGATCTAGATCACTTTTGGTTGATATCTTTTCTGCATATGATGTTTCGTCATCGTTACCTGCATACCATCTTGAATATTCTCCAGTTGCACTTCTACATGCCGATCCTGCTAATAATCTTGCAATTCTTGAAATTAATTTAATATCCCATCCATATGTCGATTCAAGACCTGACGCTTTGAATGCCGCTCCTGCTAATGCTGCACCTGCAGAAGATGAAAAACCTAGTCCCTTTACTTCTCCAAATTTAATACTATTCTCTGACGTTATCCTTACTTTATCATCAATCTTTGCTAATAATCGAATCTTATCAATTATTGCTAGCGCCCTACACAAAACTGTATCTTGTTGTATTTCATTATTTATTGTTAATTCATCTTTTTCAAAATTTCCAATTTCTACTGTTGTCTTTGTAAATAATGCATCAAGACAAACTGAAATACTATCATGAAATGGTATCCTTAGTTCACTATCTTTCATTCCGTGATACTTCAATAAACCTTGCATTGCATGTGCTTTGGCAGTAGCTTTATTCGTCATAATTATTCAGTTTCCCCTATTATTATCCTAAACAGTCCTTTTACATTAGGATTTCTTAATTTACTAATCATTTCTCTTGGAATATCAATTGCAGCATTTTCTGCGTGTATGCCTACCGTTCTTGTACATGTAAAATCACTTTTTCGCAATACTATGTCTTTCTTGTGTTTTAATGATAATTTAGCACTTCCCATTGCCTTTATTTTAAATTTCATATCTTCTACTATTAATTCTATTGTAATCTTATTGTTATCTTTTTGAATCTCTTCTTTGATTCTATTATTTAAAGTATTACAAGCTGTTTTAGCATTTACTCCAATTATACAATCTCCTTTTTCAGTAAGATGTTTATCAGTAGTAATTTCCATTGTTGTTTTATGTTCTCCTCTTACTTCCGGATGCCCATTAAATTCAATTTCTTCAACTATCATATTGTTCATTATTTACTTTGAATCTAAAAACTTTAAATGTTAACTAAAACCAACTATGTTTGATAATTATGTTCCCAGGAGCACAAGGTTATGATAGAGCTATTACTGTTTTCTCACCTGACGGTCGATTATATCAAGTTGAATATGCAATGGAAACAGTCAGACGCGGTAGTTTAGCTTTAGGTATAAAGCATAAGGAAGGTACTATTCTTGCAGTTGATGAAAAATTATCTAAATTACAAACTCCTGGAATTACTCAAAAACTCTTTCAGGTTGACGACCATATAGGAGTTGCCGCAGCAGGTTATATTCCTGACGCTCGTGTTCAAGTAGATCAAGCACGTGTAATTGCTCAAAGTAATCGATTAATTTATGACCAACCTGTAGATCTAGAAACTTTGGCTAGAAAACTTGCTGATTCTTCACAACAATTCACACAATATGCTGGCGTTCGACCTTTTGGCGTTTCATTAATTATATGCGGTGTTGACCGATCTGGTTCACATTTGTGGAAAACTGATCCTAGTGGAAATTATGTTGCTTATGACGCTACTGCAATTGGATCTGGCAGTGAGCAAGTAATTGAATTATTTGAGAAGAAATATAATGAAGATTTGTCTTTCGAAGATGCTATTCTTCTCGCAATTGAATCACTTATTTCTATTAATGAGGACGACGACAAACTCTCAAGTATAAAAATCTCTATTGTCGATCACGAAACTAAAACACTTCGATATTTAAATAAAGAAGAAATTAAAAAATATTACGATAAATTAGATTTTGGATTAACTAAAGCAAATTAATTTTGTAGTCTTCCATGTTCTATTTTTATACATTTATTCGTGATTATGTTTAATTGATTTTCCTTTGATACAGTGTCGGCTTTATCATAAAAAATTCCCAATTGCATCCATACTGTGTGTATTTTACCGTATTTCTTTTTCATTTCAATTACTTCTTCTAATATATCTTCAACAAACTCCGGTTTTCTAAATATATTGATTAATTCTATATTTTTTATCATATCTTCGGGAATATCTTTCAAACTATTATGAGATTTTACTCCCATTATTGAGTCTGTGGTTGGATTTATTGGAATTATATTGTATCCGGAATCTCTCATATACATAGATACCTGATAACTATCCTTTAATTCATTTTTTGACAAACCAATAACTGCAATATTAGTAGTATCCTCCAATATTTGTCTAATATCCATATTTTATCTTGTTTGGTATTGCATTTATTTTTTTTCTCATGATTAATTAAAAAAAAATCAATTCTGCAATAAAAGACAAAGATTATAAGGCGGCATTTTCCAATTTGTCTATATCTGTTGTCATTAATTATTTCTAATTTTTATACATTGGAGGGTATGTAGTTGCCTGCAAAAAAGAAAGTTACTTCAAAAAAGGAACCAAAGAAAGTTGCTCCAAAGGAAGAAACTCAAGAGTACGATGCTACTCTTCATGTTTTATCCCCTAAACATGAGAAACTTTCTGACGTTGAAATTACAGAATTATTAAAGACCTTTAATGTTGAATATGCTAAACTTCCAAAAATATCTTTATCTGATCCATCAATTGAAAATCTTGAAGAAGTTAAGTTAGGCGATGTAATAAAAATAACAAGACCCAGTCCAACAAGTGGCACTACTGTCTACTATAGAATGGTGATTGATCAATAATGAGTTCAGTACCGAATGAAAATTGGGCAATCATTGAAAACATGATTAAAAAAGAAGGAATCGCTAGTCATCATCTTAATTCTTATAATGAATTTCTTGATCATGGAATACAAGATATTATCGATGAGGTCGGTGGCATTGATGTTGAAACAACTGGTACCCCATACCGTGTATCTTTTGGCAAAATCTTTATCGGCGAACCACGATCTGTTGAGTTAGACGGTTCAACAAGTAGAATTCTTCCACTTGAAACACGATTACGTGATCTTGCTTATTCTGCTCCTATTCATCTTGAAATGACCGTTGAGGAAAATGGTATAGCTAGAGAAACACAAAAGCATCATATTGGCGATATTCCTATTATGATTAGATCTGCTAAGTGCGAAACAAGTAAAATGGCCGAAAAACAAATGATTGAAAAAGGCGAAGACCCATTGGACCCTGGAGGTTATTTTATCGTCAATGGCTCGGAACGTATTATTGTTGGACTAGAAGATCTTTCTCCAAACAAAATTATTGTTGAAAAAGATAAAGTTGGTGGAAATATAGTCCATCGTTCAAAAATTTATTCATCTATTGTTGGCTATCGTGCGAAACTTGAATTGACTCTGAAAGCCGATGGCGCAATCATGGTCAAACTTCCAAGTTCTCCTGTAGACTTGCCCATAGTAACATTGATTCGTGCTCTTGGAATTGAAAATGATAGAGAAATTGCATCTTTAATTTCAAACCAAAACCAAGTTCACAACCTTCTAGAAATTACTTTTGAAAAAGCAGTTCTTGATAGAGATACTCACTGTAATGTTTGTAAAGTCTGCGGACTTAGAATATTAGAAAAAGCAAAAGATCAGACTCAAGAAGAATTTGATAAAGAAAACCCTGATTATGAAAATTGTGGTCATGACGAAGTCTGTGGAAAACTAGGAGATTGTAGTCATAAAGCTCTTATGTATATTGGTAATCGTGTTGCTCATGGTATGCTTGATGAATTCCGTATCAGAAAAGCCGAATCTATTCTTGATTGGGGTCTTTTACCGCACTTGGGTAAAGAGCGAGAAAATCGATACGATAAGGCTATATTTATTGGCGAAGCTGTTTGTAAACTTCTAGAACTTCGTATGAATTGGATTAATCAAGACGACAAGGACCATTATGGAAATAAAATTGTTAAATTTGCAGGTCCAATGATTGCAGATCTATTTAGAACTGCTTTTCGTAATTTAATTCGTGATATGAAATATCAACTAGAACGTACTTCTCATCGAAAAGGCTCAAATATCGTTGGTGCATCTATTCGTCCTGGCATTATTACTGATAAACTCGCTAATGCAGTAGCTACTGGTAATTGGGGTAGAGGCAAAGTTGGCGTTACTCAGCTACTTGATCGTACTAATTATTTGTCATTACTTAGTCATCTTCGTCGTATTCAATCACCTTTAAGTCGTACACAACCAAACTTTGAAGCACGAGATTTACATTCAACTCATTATGGCAGGATCTGTCCAAGTGAAACGCCCGAAGGCGCAAATTGTGGTTTGGTGAAAAATATTGCCCTTTCTTCTGTTATCTCTGTCTCTTCTTCTTTTGAAGATATAATTGATAAATTAACTCAAATTGGTATAGTGCCTTCTAGAGATATTTCTATGGAAGATCGAAGTCGCTTCTGTAAAATATTTGTAGATGGACGTCTTATAGGTTATACTAAAGATGAAAACAAACTTGTTACTTCATTTCGTAATATGAGGAGGCAAGGACAAATTCATTCTCATGCAAGTATCAATCTCCAAAAATACCCAAATAAAAATGCATCTACTCGTATACATGTTTCATTAAGTTCTGGCAGAGTTCTTAGACCTCTTATAGTTGTATCCAATGGGCAACCACTTGTTAATCATGATGTCGTTTCCAGAACTCAAAATGGTGAATTAAGTTGGCAAGACCTGATACACATGGGTGTAGTTGATCTTCTTGACGCTAATGAAGAAGAAAATGCTTTAGTAGCAATTGATGGCACTACTGAATTCAGTAATGAACATACTCATGTAGAATTATTCTCATCTTCTATTTTAGGTGCTGCTGCATCACTCATTCCTTATGCAGAACACAATCAGTCTCCAAGAAATACATATCAATCTGCTATGTCTAAACAATCATTAGGATTTCCAACACCTAATTATAATTATAATACAACTGTCCGAGAACATCTTCTCGTATATCCACAAAATCAATTAGTTAAAACCCGTGCAACATCTCTCTTGAATATTGATAAACGTCCTACTGGACAAAATTGTGTTGTCGCTGTCATGTCATATGAAGGTTATAATATTGAAGACGCTATAGTTATGAATAAATCGTCTGTTCAGCGAGGCCTTGCTCGTTCATTCTTTTATCGTCTATATGATGCAGAAGCTAAACAATATCTGGGCGGTATGAAAGATAATTTTGAGATTCCTAAATCTGATGAAAATACTCGTGGTTATAGAGGTGAAAAATACTATCGATTACTTGAAAGTGATGGAATAATCATGCATGAATCAGTAGTCTCTGGCGGCGACGTTATTATCGGAAGAACTAGTCCACCCCGATTTATGGAAGAATACAAAGCATTTGATATGACAGGACCATATCGACGTGATACTTCTATTGCAGTACGTCCTTCTGAATTCGGCGTTGTTGATTCAGTATTCATGACCCAAAACGAAGACGGAGAAAAATTATATAAAATTCGTGTTAGAGACATGCGTATTCCTGAAATTGGTGATAAATTTGCTTCACGACATGGACAAAAAGGAATTGTTGGTTTATTAGTTAATCAAGAAGATATGCCATATACTGAATCTGGAATTGTTCCTGACATTATTATTAATCCACATGCATTCCCATCTAGAATGACTGTTGGACAGTTTATCGAATCTATCGGTGGAAAAGCTGCTTCATTTCGTGGTACTCCTGTTGACGGTTCAACTTTTGCAGGAGAAAATGCTGACGATTTAGGAAATAAATTAAAAGAATACGGTTTCGAATCTAGTGGTTCTGAAATTATGTATGATGGAAAAACTGGTAAGAAACTCAAAGTGGAAATTTTTATCGGAATAGTTTACTACCAAAAACTTCATCACATGGTTGCTGATAAAATGCACGCTCGTGCACGTGGTCAAGTACAAATGCTTACTAAACAACCTACTGAAGGACGAGCTCGTGGAGGCGGTCTAAGATTCGGCGAAATGGAACGAGATTGTCTTATTGCATATGGCGCTTCTATGGTTCTTAAAGACCGGTTATTAGACGAATCAGATAAAACTAATGTTAATGTTTGCGATCATTGTGGTTTGCTTGCATATTATGATGGACAACAAAGAAAATATACATGTAAAATTGACGGAGAAGACGCACAAATCTCTAGTGTTACTATTGCTTATGCTTTTAAATTATTATTACAAGAAATGATGAGTCTTAACATTGCCCCAAGATTACTTTTAGAGGATAAAGTGTAATAACATGACCCCTGAAAATCTTAAAGAAATTGGCGGAATACGTTTCTCAATATTGTCTCCTAGTGAAGTGAGAAAATACTCAGTTACAGAAATTACTGCTCCAGAAACTTATGATGAAGACGGAATGCCTGTTCAAGGAGGTTTAATGGATAATCGATTGGGTACGCTTGAACCTGGACAAAAATGTGCAACTTGTGGTAATACTGCTTTAAGATGTCCTGGCCATTTTGGCCACATTGAACTTGCAGAACCTGTTTTACATATTGCATTTGCCGAAGAAGTGAACAAACTACTACATTCATTCTGTCGTGTTTGCGGACGATTTAAAATGTTAACTGAAGAAGTTGAAAGCTTCAAAACAAAAATTGCAGAAGAATCTAAATTCAATCCTAAAGTTCGTGATAAAATTGCTAAACAATTATTCATGAAAACTAAGAAAATTATGCTATGCCCACACTGTGGCACTGAACAGTATAAAGTTGAGTTTTTAAAACCTACAATATTTCATGAAATTACTGAATCTGGAGGAGCTACTCGTCTTCTTCCTAATGCTATTCGTGAAAGATTAGAACGTATAACTGACGATGATATGAGCCTAATTAATTACAATCCTAAATCAGTCAGACCTGAATGGTTTGTTTTACAAGTATTAGGCGTTCCTCCTGTTGTTGTTAGACCTTCTATAACTCTAGAAACAGGAATTCGTTCCGAGGACGATTTAACTCATAAGATTGTTGATATTCTTCGTGTTAATCAACGTGTGCGTGAAAGTAAAGAATCAGGAACTCCTCCTCTTATCGTACAAGATCTAGTTGATTTATTGCAATATCATGTTACTACTTTCTTCGATAATGAAGTTTCAGGAATTCCTCAATCTCATCACCGTTCTGGCAGACCATTAAAAACAATTAGCCAACGATTAAAAGGAAAAGAAGGTCGATTCCGAGGTAGTCTATCTGGCAAACGTGTTGATTTTTCTGCTCGAACTGTTATTTCACCTGATCCTTCTTTGGACATATCTGAAGTTGGCGTTCCTGTCCAAGTTGCAAAAAGACTTTCAATTCCTGAGAAATATTCAAAACTCAATGCTAAATTCCTTAATGAATTAGTTCTGAATGGTTCTGACGTCCACCCTGGTGCAAATTATGTTATAAGACCAGATGGTGTCAAAATTAGATTGGATTATGTTGAAGATAAACAAGCATTGGTTGATAGTTTAGAGGATGGATTTGTTATTGAACGTCATTTGATTGATGGAGATATTGTAATATTTAATCGACAACCATCATTACACCGCATGTCTGTTATGGGACATCAAGTTCGTGTCCTTCCATATCGTACATTTAGATTACACCCTGCAGTTTGCCCTCCTTATAATGCTGATTTTGATGGAGATGAAATGAATCTACATGTTCCTCAAAGTGCAGAATCTCGTGCAGAAGCATTAACTCTCATGATGGTCCATAATCAAATAGTTTCACCACGATATGGCGGTCCTATAATTGGCGGAACTCGTGATTATATTTCTGCTGGATATCTATTAACACATGAAGATACTCTTCTTGAAGCCGATGAATTCTCAGATCTTGCATTAACTGGCGGCTATATTGGTCCATTACCTAAACCTGTTAAATCTAATCCTCCATTATATAATGGCAAACAATTATTTTCTTTATTCTTACCTGATGATTTTAATTATAAACTCTCTTCTAAATGGGGTCGAGCAAAAGGTCTCACAAATGACGTTCTAATAAAAGATGGACAATTAATTACTGGTCTTATTGATAGAGCTGCAATTGGATCCGAAGAACCTGATTCTATTCTTCATAGAATTAGTAAAGATTATGGTTCCGAAGAGGCGCGTAAGTTTCTTAATTCTGTATTAACAGTTCTTAGATCATACATTAGTAATCGGGGTTTCTCTTTAAGTTATAAAGAATTAACTCTTGATAAAGCAGCAGAAAAAAAGGTCTTTAAAAATATTAGCGATTCTTATGTTAATGTTGATGCATTAATTACTAAATCTGAAAATGGTGAATTAGTTAGTGCTAGAGGCATGTCTGACGCCGAGGCATTAGAAGCCCATATTGTTCATGAATTATCGAAAGCAAGAGATAAAGCTGGAAGGGTTTCTGATACTGCATTGTTTGATGATAATTCTGGAGTAATTATGGCAAGAACTGGAGCTAGAGGTTCTAGTCTAAATCTTGGACAGATGACTGCCGCATTAGGACAACAGTCAGTAAGAGGAAAACGTATTCAGAATGGGTTTAATCAACGCGCTTTAAGCCATTTCAAGAAAGGAGATATGTCTCCTGATGCTAAAGGATTTGTAAAATCAAATTATCGTACAGGACTTACTCCTACTGAATTCTTTTTCCATGCTATGGGAGGACGTGAAGGATTAGTAGATACTGCTGTAAGAACTCAACAAAGTGGTTACATGCAACGTAGATTGATTAATGCATTAGAACATATTCGCGTTGAATATGATCGAACTGTTCGTGACCCTCACGGAAATATTATTCAATTCCTATATGGCGAAGATGGAATAGACCCTGCAAAAAGTGATCATGGAGACGCCGTTAATATTAGTAGGCAGGTTGACATATCTATGATTGATAATACTTCCAAATCCAAATCTGACCCTAAAAAAATCGATTCTATTCTTAAACCTTATAAATCTAAATTCAACGAAAAAGTTCTTGAAGACTTGACAGATTCATTTTCTAATAATGATATCACTGAATCTGGTATGAAAAGTGTTGCAAAGAAGACATTAGAATTAACTAATAAAGCCTTAGTAGAGCCTGGAGAAGCTAGTGGAATAGTTGCCGCTCAATCAATTGGCGAACCTGGCACTCAGATGACTCTTAGAACATTCCACTTTGCAGGAGTTCAAGAAAAAGATGTAACTCTTGGTTTACCAAGATTGATTGAATTAGTTGACGCCCGAAAAGTTCCTTCTAAACCTTCTATGGATATTTATCTTAAAGCAGCCCATAACAAAACCTCCGAAAAAGCACGAGAAATTGGTAAAAAGATTCTCTACACAACTGTAATGGATTTAGTCTCACAAACTGAAGTTGATTATATTGAAGGTATAAAACTTAAATTCGAATCTGATACTCTGAATGATTTCGGTATTACACTAGACCATCTTGGGGAAATTATTGAATTAGGATCTAAACGCGACATCAAAGTAGACCATAGAAATACATCTGTTATGGTTATTGTAGAAGATACTGATGCATCAACCTTATTCGCATTACGAAATAAATTACTTGGTCTTCGTGTAGCTGGAATTAAAGATATTAAGAATCTTACTATTGTAAAGAAAGATTCTGAATGGATTATCCAAACATCAGGTTCTAATCTTGGTAAAGTCTTTAAAATTCCTGGAGTTGATACAACTCGTACAACTACAAATAACATCTGGGAAATTGCAGCGGTTATTGGAATAGAGGCTGCAAGATCGACACTGATTAATGAAATTACGCATACTCTTGATGAACAAGGACTTGAAGTTGATATTAGACATATAGTTCTTGTATCTGATTTAATGTCATCTACTGGTGTATTGAAATCTATTGGCAGACATGGAATTGCTGGTACTAAAGAAAGTGTTCTTGCACGTGCCGCATTTGAAATTACTGTTCCTACTATTGCTAAAGCCTCAGTTACAGGTGAAATTGAACAACTCAAAGGCGTTACTGAAAATGTAATTGTCGGATTACCTGTTCCAGTTGGTACTGGAATGATTCAATTATATATGAAAAGGTAGTTTGTATGACAAGTTTAAAACCATTTGAAAAAACATTAAAAAATATTCGTAAAACCGGTAAAGTTGTATATGGATTTAAAGAAAGCCTTTCTTCATTAGATAATTCAAAATTAATTATTTGTTCATCAACAATCTCCACTGAAAATCTTAATTTAATTGAAGAAAAATGCAAACACAACTCAATCACACTTATTACTACGGAGCAAAACTCAATTGGATTAAGTAAAACACTTGGTTTAAATTATAGAATCTCAGTATTTTCAATTCTTGAAGCTGACGAGTCAGATTTAAATTTAATTTTAAGTAAATTATAAAATATTTTGTTAATAGATAACATTAAAATATCATTATTATCAAATGTGAAATAATAATTGCAAAAAAATAAACCAGAAACAATAAAGATTACGTCAGAAGCATTTAACTTAATGGCATTATTCCAGAAAGTTACCGGCGCTATGGCTCGTGATTGTTTAATTGATAATAAAGTTGGTCGCGTAATATTCTTAGTTAATAATGGTGAGATGGGCTTGGCAATAGGTAAAAATGGCCAGTCAATTAAAAGTATTCAAAAGTCAATTGGAAAAACCATTGAATTAGTTGAATATTCTGACGATCCTAAACAATTAATTCTAAATGCATTAGATTCAAAATATGTGAATGATGTTAAAATTAATGAGAAATCTAACGGCCGAACAACTGCCACTATTAAAGTTGATTCATCAAAAACTGGAGCAATTGTTGGACGGGCTGGTAGAAATGCTGAAAAGGCTAGATTGATTGCTAAACGATATTTTGAAATCAATAATATAAAAATTACCAACGAATGAAGGTTATGTTTAATAATTACATTATACTTTAATTAGAAAATATGTCAACGATCAATAATATATGGATGTACTGAATATGGGAAATAAATCACCTGTTGGAGAATTTGCTGCAAGAAAACAACATAATAAACGTAAATATATGAAATGGTCCGATGGA
>JACAFS010000024.1 GCA_013378385.1 Nitrososphaerota archaeon
GATGACTTGGGACTTGAACTCAAACACGACTTCAACTTCCTTACTATCGCCCAAATGGGTCCAAGGAAGAACCTCGCCAATAACATCAGGTGGTTCCTCGAAGAGTTCCACGACGACGAAGTTGGACTTGTAGTAAAAACTCACATGAAGAACTGTAGCACCGCCGACGGACAATATTGTCTACAATCTATGAAAGAATTGACAAAAGACTTCCCAGATAGAAAGTGTAGCGTACACTTGCTTCATGGAGACTTATCTCTTGAACAAATGAATTCTCTTTATACTCACCCAAAAATGAAAGGTTTTGTCACTCTAACCCACGGCGAAGGATATGGGCTCCCCATCTTCGAAGCAGCATATCATGGGTTGCCCGTAGTCGCTCCTGGATGGAGCGGACAAAATGACTTCCTCTATGCTCCCGTGAAAAGCGGCAAGCAAAAGAAAGCGAAGCTACGCCCCTTATTTGCAAAAGTTGATTATACTATAGGGCAAGTTCCACAGGAAGCTGTTTGGGATGGTGTGGTTCAACAAGACTCTGGCTGGTGTTATCCAACCGAGGGCGGAGCAAAGTCTGCCATGAGAGATGTTTATGGCAACCATTCAAATTATGTTGGAATGTCTAGAAAGCTTAAAAAACATATCTTAACAAACTTTACGGAAGAACAAATGACGACTAAGTTTGCAGAAGCTGTCTTGGGTGAGAAAATTAAGGAAAAAGAATTGGATTTAGTACATGTCTAAAATTATTTACATCGCTGACTTCTTTATAGATCAAATATCAGGCGGCGCAGAAATATGCGATGACAATCTTATAAATATGTTTCTCGATAGAGGTGAAAAAGTAGTTAAGATAAATACTGTTGAATTCAATGATAAACATTTCAACATGTATAAGGGGGCAGGATTTCACTTCATTGTGTCAAATTTTATTAATATGTCTGATATGGTTAAAAATTATATGATAAACCATCCTAATTCATATTCAATTATGGAGCATGATCATAAATACCTTAAGACTCGCGATCCTTCAAAATTTGATGACTTTCTTGCCCCAAGCGAATACATTATTAACCGCTCCTTCTATGCCAGTGCTAAAAATGTTTTTGCTCAATCTAAAATACACGCAGAAGTAATACAAAAGAATCTAAAAATAAAAAACGTAATAAATCTTGGAATGAGTCTTTGGAATGATGAGCAGTTACAAGTTATTACGGACAATATAAATAATAAGAAGAAAGATGATTTTTGTATATTGGAAAGCAATAATCCAACTAAGAATACGCAATTTGCTATAAATTATTGTGAAAAGAATAATATTAATTACACGCTAATCCCGAGCATGAAGTATGAAGATTATATTTGCGAGCTATCAAAACACAAAACATATCTATTTTTTCCTAAAGTATTGGAAACATTCAATAGAGTTTTGCTTGAAGCAAAAATGCTTGGGTGTGAAGTTATAACTACAAAACTAAATGGATGCCTGTCTGAAGATTGGTTATCTGGAAAAAAGGGAAAGGAGTTAGTTGATTTCGTTAAGAGTCAAAGAGAGGTAGTTTATGACAAAATCAAGAACTCTATCGAAGAAAATGAAAGAGAAAAAAGTTATTCACAATCACAATCTGACATTACTGTTATCTTAAATGCATACCGACGCCCATACAACCTTAAAATGCAGATTGATTCTATAAGAAATCAAACTCATCCTCCAAAAGAAATATGGTTGTGGGTGAATAGTCATGAAGATAATCATGGATTTGATTTTAAAAGTCTTGATGTTGATAAAATAATTCACAACGACTTTAATTGGAAATTTTATGGCAGATTCGCAGCAGCACTTTTGGCGGACACAGAATATATTTCGATATATGACGATGACACAGTTCCAGGAAACCGATGGCATGAAAATTGCTTAGACACTATGCAAGTTAACGAAGGAATATTAGGTTCTGCTGGAATTATTTTAAAAAGCGATAGTTACGTAAATCATGACAGATGTGGATGGCCAACTAAAAATGAAGATATCACCGAAGTTGACTTAGTTGGACATGCTTGGTTTTTTAAGAGAGAGTGGCTCAGATATTTGTGGCAAGAAAAACCCGTTACTTGGGACAATGGCGAAGACATACAGTTTGGATTCATGGCAAAAATACATGGCAATATCCCAACCTATTGTCCACCACATCCACCAAGTTGTCCTGATTTACATGGATCAGTTCTTGGCAACGAGTTGGGAATTGATTCGAAGGCGACTTCAACGGATTCGAGTATATCACATCAGCGCTTTTTCTCTGAAAGAGATGAATGTGTTAGAATGGGTATACGAAAAGGCTGGGAAACAGTTAATGGTATAAGGGAGTCATAATGTTGCTAATTAGTTTTGGAACAAGACCTGAATATATTAAACTTAAGCCAGTCATTGAATCAATCAAAGGAAAGATTCCTTACAAACTTTTATTTACTGGACAACATGTCGACTTGCTGTCAGAGATAGACGGAGACATCCAAGAGCTTGAAATTGAAAATGGAAACAATCGTCTTGACTCCATTGTTCAATCTGTAATGAATAACGAAGATATATTTACAGATATATCGGCTGTCTTAGTACAAGGAGATACGACTTCAGTATTCGCAGTTGCCTTGGCAGCATTCCATAGAAAGATCAAGATAGTTCATTTAGAAGCTGGATTGCGTACTTGGAACAAATATCATCCATATCCAGAGGAGTTCAATAGATGCGCCGTCTCTCGTATGGCGGATATTCACCTATGCCCTACTGTCAATTCTGCTTCAAATTTAGAGAATGAGAGAGTGGATGGAAAAATACATGTCGTAGGAAACACTGTTCTGGATAATCTGGTTGGTATTCCAACTTTATACGACAAACATATTATTGTTACAATGCATCGAAGAGAAAATCATGGCAATATGGATACATGGTTTAAAAAAATAAACAATTTGGCTAAAGAATATGACGAATATGAATTCATCATTCCACTCCATCCGAACCCTAATGTACAAAAACATCGTCACTTGTTGACAAATCTGACAGTTGTCGATTCTATGGAGCACGCGAGTTTTATTAAAAAATTAGCAAGCTCTCATTTAGTTATTACTGATTCTGGAGGAATTCAGGAAGAATCATCGTTTTTTAAGAAAAAGTGCATTGTCTGCCGCGAGCATACGGAGCGAGGAGAAGGGCTGGAAGTGTTCTCCTTCTTGGCATCAGAAGAAACGATGGAAGGTATTTTTAGAGATTTAGTCGAAGACAATATTCCGTCTGGCGATTGTCCCTACGGTGATGGAAAATCCGCTGAAAGAATTGCTAAAATTTTGATTGAGGAGCTTAAGTTTTGAAAAAATTTGATACAGCATTTAATAACCTTTTAGGCAAAATATCTAAAAAAGAGAATTTTGCTTTTACAAGATTCTCAGATGGAGAACTGTTTATAATGCAAAACAAGACAGTTATTTTAGCAAAGGATCATTATGTTACGGGCGACATTAAAGGTCCAAACATTTATACAAAAGAGGAACAAAAAGAATTCTTACCAGAAAGAGATGGATTTTATAGAGAAAAACTCATAGAGTGTTATAAGCACAATCGGGACAACTACTTTAAGGGAATCTGCACAGGGACAGACGCACACGTTGGAACTGAAAATTTTAAATATATGATAGATCTTCATGGAGGAGATCACCCAAATTTAACTTTTTCTAATCTGCTGATAAATGCAAATTACAGAAGATTTGTTGAGGAAATGATTCCTTTATTTCAGGATAGGGAAATAGTATATATTGTTAATGAAAACGCAGATATTTCAAGATTGCCTTTTGACATAAAAAAGACGTTTGAGATTGGAGCCAATTGCATGATTAATGATTATGAGACAGCAGAAAAGGTTAAAGACTACATAAATGAAAATGATATTAAGAATCACATTTTTCTATGCTCCGCTGCCTCATTGAGTAATTATGTTATATACGAGTGCTTTAAGAATAATCAAAATAATACATTTCTGGACATTGGAAGTTGTTTGAATCCTCTTTTGAAATTAGAGGGTTGGAAATATACTAGAGGATATCTTACTCACTATTGGTTAGGAAAGAATAGTAATTTTGGGACACAGGTTGATGTATGGCAAACTATAGATTGACGCCAAACGAAGAAAAATACTGGGAATTTATTAGAATCCTCAGAACCACCGACGGTATCGCCCAAGGTTTTATTAAACAAAATAATATTTCTCCTATAAAACAAAAAGAATATATGCTAAAATATAATCAATGTTTTCGAATATGTTTAGATGGAAACATTCCAGTTGGATATGTCGGAATTATTGATGACGACATTCGAGTTGCCACTCACCCTGATCACCAAGGCAAGGGCATAGGATCGTTTATGATAAATGAAGTAATGAAGGATAGTCCATCTGCCGTCGCAAAAGTAAAGATTGATAACAAAGCAAGCTTAAAATTATTTGAAAAATGTGGTTTTAAGCTTAAGTATTATTTGTTGGAGAAAGAATGAGACACAATCCGTTTAAAATTGTTGAGATGTTCGAAGAAACTGTTGCAGATTACACAGGCGCTCCATATGCCGTGTCGGTAGATTCAAGCACAAATGCACTATTTTTGTGTTGCAAGTATTTGCAAGTTGAGACTGTGACGATACCAGCTAGGACGTACCTATCGGTTCCTCAATCTATTATCCACGCTGGCGGCAATATTTTATTTTCTGAAAAAGACTGGAAGGGAATATACCAGTTAGAGCCGTATCCAATTTATGATTCAGCAAAGAGACTTACATCAGGAATGTATATTCCTGGAAGCTTTATGACGCTTTCTTTTCATATTAAAAAACACCTAAAGATGGGAAAAGGTGGTATGATATTGACTGACAATGAGGAAGCAGCAGAATGGTTTTTAAGAGCAAGATACGAAGGGCGCAGCAAAGTAAAGTATCATGAAGATAATATTGAAATATGCGGCTGGAACATGTATATGACGCCACAAGAGGCTGCGCATGGACTGGCACTAATGCAGAACTTTCCAGAGCACAATGAGGATTTGCCTGAAAACCCTCCTTATCGTGATTTGAGAGAGTTTGAATTGTTTAAGAACAAGGTTAAAGAATAATAGATGCTAACATTTACTGAATTAGGCAGTCTTGGCAGGCTGGGAAATCAAATGTTTCAATATGCAGCACTTCGTTCAGCAGGACTTAGACTTGGTTTTGAAACCAAAATTCCTAATCCAGAATTAAAAGGCTGGCACGGGCAAAATTGCATGTTAGGAAATTTAAACATTCGCAGTGAATATTTAAGCAATACTGATATGAAAAAAATAAAGTATCAATATATTGAAAAAGATTATATGAACTTTGATAATAAAGTATTTAGTCTTCCAGACAATACAAATATGCATGGGTTTTTTCAAAGTATTCATTATTTTCAAGATTTTAAAGAAGAAATAATTAAAGAACTAATGCCTAGACAACAGTTTTTAGACACTGCTGATAAAAAGTTTCAAGATATAAAGAATGCGAATAATGATTACGAGATAGTATCATTGCATTTGCGGAGAGGTGATAATACTGATGGCTCTAATCCAAGTAAAGAATTAAACGAGATGTATGGAAAAAGTGGAGACTTAGAAATGAACAGTTTTTACGGCAAATATTTAGTTGATGCAAAGCAGCGTTTTAAAAATAAGAAGGTTAAGTTCTTGATTTTTACTGGAGGATCGAGAAGTGATGGAAATTCAAATGAAACTGATATGGAATGGTGTCGAAGAAATTTTGTTGGTGAAGAATATTTGTTTTCTGAGGAAAACGATGTTATAATAGATTTTTCAATGATATCACGATGTGATCATAATATTGTTTCCCATATTAGTAGCTTTGGATGGTGGGCGGCGTATTTAAATCAAGGTGAAGGAATCGTAATTGCTCCAAGTAATTACCACCCAGACCGCCCTACGATGGGCTACAGGCAGGGATTTTACCCAAAAAAATGGATTTTAGTATGAAGTTAATATTTGACATTGGATATAACAAGGGAGAATTTGCACAAGAATGTTTTCGATTATATCCTGATTGTAAAGTAGTAGGAGTCGAAGCAAATTTAAGTCTCATTTATAATAATCAATCTACGGAGAGTATGGTACTGCTGCACGCATTGGCGTCTTCTGGAGAAAATCAATATGAAGATTTTTATATTGAACCAAATCAGAGCGGTATATCCACTGCGTCAACTATGTTTATGAAGAATTCTAGATTTACAAAAGGTTCTAAGAATTTAAATCCTAACTCTGCAAGATGGAGTTTGAAGACTAAGGTGAAAACGCTCACGATAGACGACATGGTTAAGACTTACGGAATTCCTGATTTGATAAAAATAGATGTAGAGGGGTATGAATATGAAGTTCTCAGAGGACTTACGCAGAAACAAAATAAAATTTGTTTTGAGTGGCATGAGGAAGAATACGATACTTTATTGAAGATTATTGAACATTTACAAAACTTAGGGTATAATGAATTTGGCATTATTGGATACTTTGACGAAGGAGATGTTTTTGATAATGTCACGTATTCCGACAAAGGAGATCCGTATTTGCAAGAACCAGAAGAATACTGTTCATGGAAAGATATAGACGTCCAGCGATTAGTGAATCCAGAAAGGCGCGTTAATTACGGCATGGTGTTTGCGAAATGAAATTATTTAAAGATTTAACAGGAAACTATCCAGATGTTATTGTGACATATTTTAATTTTGAGAAATATGTTCAAAATCATCCAGATTCAAAATCTGGACTTTTTATTGGATATAATTCACAGTTTAATGAAGAATTCTTATCTCAAACATTGGAGGCAGATGAGAGTAGATTGTTTTTTAATGGAGAACAGCCCTGTGCCTACACCAATCCTGATATCAATATTGGAAACGCTAGTACGGATTTAGAGAACAAGTTTACGGATATTTATACGATTTGTCCTTGCACTGCTGATTGGGCAAATGAAATTTATAACAATGGTGAAGAAAAGTTTAAGCCTATTTTATTCCCTATCGATAAATCAAACTTAATTTCTAATTTTGATAAAAAATATGATGCTATCTTTTACGGCAGTGTCTGTGGGCAAGATCACGTTGAGGCGATAAATGCTATTAGTAAATTCAATCATAAGTTTTTAACTTTAGGCGTCAATCATTGGCACCCGAACGAGAAATTAGTTAACGTGTCTGGTATTGGAAATCTAATAACAGACGTTAATATTCATACTTTTGAGAAATGGAAAATTCTTAGTCAGACAAAAGTTGTTCCAATATACAATCAATTGTATTTGCACGATAATCATATTCAGAATATTAAAAAATATGATAATTGGGAAAAGAATCGAGCATGGAGTCATCTTAATGAAAAACGAGCGCCACAATTGAAGCCTCGTGTAACTGAGGCTGCTCTGTTTAAAATGTTAATGTTAGTAAAACGTGATCCGTGGAATCTAATAGAATATTGGTATAATCCAAATGAGGATTTTATATATTTTGATTCCAACGATGAGCTAGAAGAATTAATATACGAAACAACGCATAATTGGGAGAACTATCAACATATTGTTGAAAATGCCTATAAGAAAGCAGTTGACAATTATACAACTGAACCAATTTTAAAGAGAATAATTACACAAGTGAGGAAAAGATGAACTTTTGGAAAGACAAAAGAATATTAATTACAGGAGCACATGGATTTGTTGGAAATAATCTAATGAAAGTTTTGTCAGAAATGCAAGAAAAGGAATTTTTTGAGATTTTATCACCAACAAGGCAAGAATTAGATTTAACAAAACAAGATCAGGTTGAAGATTATTTCAAAACACACACACCAGATATTGTTTTGCATCTCGCTGGCAAAGTTGGAGGAATTTTAGCAAACAAGACGAAGCCTGCTGATTTCTTTTATGAAAATATTATGATGGGAACGCTAGTAATGCACTGTGCTTATAAATATGGGGCAGAAAAGGTAGTAGCATTGGCAGCAGGATGTGGATATCCAAAGCTACTCCCAGTTCCGTACACAGAAGACGACTTTTGGAAAGATTTGCCAGATGAAAATTCAATAGGATACTCAATGGCAAAAAAGAATTTAATTATTCAATCTTGGACGTATCGTGAACAGTTTGGGTTCAATTCCGTAGTGCTTCTTCCAGCAAATCTTTATGGCCCGCATGATAATTTTAATTTAGAAACATCACATGTTGTACCTGCTCTTATAAGGAAATTTATTGAAGCAAAAGAGCGCGGCGACAACGAGGTGACGGTATGGGGAACTGGAAAGGCGTCTCGTGAGTTTCTGTATTCAGTGGATACAGCCCGCGCAATAATTGACATAGCTGAATCTGTAAACGAGACTGGTCCATTTAATCTTGGAACAGGGGCAGAGACTTCTATTAAAGAATTGGTGAAAACAATAAAAGAATTGACAGCATTTGAAGGTGAAGTAGTGTGGGACACATCAAAACCAGATGGACAACCGAGAAGGTTCTACGATATGTCTAAGTTTAAAGATGCTGTGGGATATGTTCCCAGTACAGATATTGAGACTGGTTTGAAAAGTACAATAAGGTGGTATAATGAAAATAGAAATTCCTAAGAATATAAATTCACTAAGAATGGATATTGGGACGTCTACAACTGCTCCCAATACGTCCAACTGGATTAGAGATATTGACGACTGTTTCGTTATTGCAGTCGAACCTGTTTTGAGGAATGTTATAACATCAACAGAGCTTATGAGTCAAAGTGCTAATTTTAAAAATACGTATTTTATACATGCCGCTGTGGACAATGTTAAAGAACCTGAAGAGGGGCTGATGTACGTAACGAAGGGAAACATAGGATGTTCAAGTTTGTATTTGCCACGATCTCATAAAATCGAACACGAAGAGAAAGTTACAAAAGTAAGCTTAAATTATATTTTAGATAAAATCGACTGGAAAAGTGTTAATTTTGATTATATTGAATATTTTAAAACCGACACGCAAGGTAACGAAATCAATGTATTAAAAAGTATGAAAAAATATTTAAATAAAATTGCGATTTTAGAGATAGAATGTACAACTTGGGACGAATATCATGACACTCCAAAAGAGGACGAAGTTTTATCTTTTCTAGAAGAAAATAACTTTGATTTTTTAAAAAATTGTGAAGATTCTTGGCGTCACGATTACGGAATGTATGTCGATAGAATATTTATTAATAAAAACTTCTTGCATCTTAAGGATAAAATCAAAAAAGACTTTGCCCCAGATAGTCGTCTTGTGAGTATTCACTCTGAAGGCTCTCCGCAGCGTTCTGTCGATGTTAATTCTTTCGCCATAGCTTTTGGCAACGTGATGATGGAACGACAAGTGGATTCTAAAGTTAATAATTATTATTCTTTCCCCACCAAGGAATTGTCATGAATTATTGGAAAGATAAAAAGGTTATTATTACTGGAGGCGCAGGAATGATTGGTTCCGCCCTGTCTTGTGATATGGTAAGGAGAGGAGCAAAAGTAACCGTCATAGATGATTTTTCACGGGGCAGTAGGAAGTCTCTTGATAGCGTAGCTAGTGCTATTACCATCATTGTGGCTGATTTGCGCGACTATAATTTATGTGTAGAAAATATTATAGATGCTGATATCGTTGTCCACATGGCATCTAAAGTGGGAGGCATAAAGGTATATACAGATAGTCCATTTTCGATAATGAATGATAATATTTTAATTGATTCAAATGTGATTAAGGCAACAATTCATAATAATATTAAGAATTTCTTCTATGCCAGCAGTGCTCATGTATACCCAATTGAGTTGCAGGACAGTATAGAACAAGAGCAAAGCATTGCGGAAGAACAGGCGTACCCAGCAAATCCACTATTAACATATGGGTGGGCAAAGTTGATTTCCGAGAAACAACTAGTGAGCGCCACCAGCGAGGTTGAGGGTTTTTCAGCCGCCATCGCACGCTACATTGGTATATATGGAAAAAATCAAGATTATGATTTAGAAACAGGTTCAGTAATACCAGTATTTTCGAATCGCGCTATTCAATATCCAAAGGTTGACTTTACTATTTGGGGGGATGGAAAAGAAACTCGCTCCTATTGCTACATTGATGATGCAGTGACATGTACTGTGATGATGATGGAGAAATTAGAAAATAAGAAAGTTGTAGGACCTTATAACGTTGGATCAGACGAAACGATAACTATTGAAGAAATAGCTCAGAAAATAATCAAGATATCGGGTAAAAGCGTAATAATAGAGTTTGATACTACTAAGAAGGCAAAAATATTATCACAACAATGTGATTGTAGCCGTATTCAAAAGGAGTTGGGTTGGAAAATAACAACATCATTTGATGATGGTTTAAAAATAGTGTATAATGATATTAAGATAAGGAGAGAACAATGAAAGTATTAGTTACAGGCGGCGCTGGTTATATCGGCAGCGAATTGGTTCAATATCTGTTGGACGATGGATATGAAGTAGTGGTTATCGATTCCCTGATGTATGACAAGACATCACTACTGCGCTATGCAAATAATCCTAATTTTTCTTTTGTTAAGGGCGATGTAAGAAACATCCCTTTGATGGAAAAACTAATGTCTGACGTAGACGTTATAATCCCATTGGCTGCACTAGTTGGCTTCCCTCTTTGCGACGACTATCCTCGCGATGCTCAAGAGATTAATCATGACGTTAATACGTGGATTGCGCAGAACAAAAGTCCAGAACAGAGGGTTATTTATCCTTGTACGAATTCTGGCTACGGTGTTAGTATCGATGGCTCTGTATGCACAGAAGAGTCTCCGCTTAATCCACTGTCTCTCTATGGACGAACAAAAGTTGCCGCAGAGAACGAATATAAGAATGTTGAAAACTACGCAACATTCAGATTAGCTACAGTGTTCGGTCCAGGTTCACGTATGCGTTCCGATCTTCTTGTAAATAATTTTGTTCTTAGGACATTGCGAGATAGAGTCTTAGTTCTTTATGAATGTGAATTCATGCGAAACTATGTCCATCTTCACGATGTATGTCGTGGATTTATGTTTATTCTTGACAATTGGGAAGAGTGTAAAAACGAAACGTACAATCTCGGAAATGATGATTTAAATATGAACAAACTTCAGTTGGCTGAGAAAATTAAAGAACATCTACCGCTTGAGATTATTCGTGCAGAAATCAATAGTGATCCAGACACTCGCGACTACATCGTAAGTAGCGACAAGATTTATAACAAAGGATACGAATGTGAATACGATTTAGATGATGGTATTCGACAGTTAATTACTGCGTTCGCTATTATAGAGAGCCCATGGTTCGCCAATTATTAATATGACATACGTATTTGACATTGATGGAACGATATGTACCACTACAGATGGAGACTATGCTCTCGCAAAGCCTCTAGAAGCTCGTATAGGCTTGGTAAATAAATTATACGATGAAGGGCACACAATAATTTTTCAAACCGCTAGAGGCATGGGCAGGAGTGGAAATTCTGTAATGCTGTCATATGAAATGTTTGAAGTAGCCACTAAAAATCAATTGGATATGTGGGGAGTAAAATACCACTCTTTATTTTTAGGGAAGCCTTCTGGAGATTTTTATATAGATGACAAAGGAATAAAAGATGAAGACTTCTTTACCAATAAAACACGTTGATAAGGGTTGGGGCTATGAAAAGTGGATAGTAAATTGCGAAGAATATTGTGGAAAACTGCTATTTTTTAATGAAGGGAAACAATGTTCGTGGCACTATCATAAATTAAAAGATGAGGTTTTCTATTTACAATCTGGAAAAATGATGGTATACTATTCTATAGAGGATAATATAAAGGAAGCAGCACAAGTTATTCTGAATCCTGGAGATAACTTTCACGTATTCCGAGGGCTACGACACCGAATGTTAGCACTTGAAGATTCGGAATTATTTGAATTTTCAACAGAACATTTTGATAGCGACTCTTACAGACTTCAAAAGGGAGATTGAGAACAATGAACAGACGATACCTACCAACGCTTTCTGAATTAGTAGATAGATGATCTATTGCACAATTGAAAGAAGTTTTTATTTCTGAGCACAAAGAAGAGTACGCTCAAGAAATATCAGACATATGTCATGACATTCAGGGAATCTTGGAAGAAAATTCAGAACAAGCGACAGCAGATTTTATACGCGCAGTTGTAGTTCTTTCTCAGATGAATCTTCACATCTGGCACAACGAATCACAAGTTCGCGCTGGAACTGGAGATGGCAATCTTGAATTGACGCATGGATTGAATGGAATTAGGAATACGGCTAAGAACAAAATTCAAGAAGTCTGCGGAGGGAGAAAGGATTATAAAATTGATTGCCTCGCTGCTGATTTTGAAGATTGGGAGATTAGTTGGAATGAATGAAAAAAAAACATTCACGGAATACTATCAATATTATTTAACATTACAC
The DNA here is from genome assembly GCA_013378385.1 of Nitrososphaerota archaeon. GTDB lineage: Archaea > Thermoproteota > Nitrososphaeria > Nitrososphaerales > UBA57 > UBA57. The sequence continues at coordinate 12,500 of JACAFS010000024.1, forward strand.
CAAAATAAGATAAATAGATGGTTGCACGCTGTGGGACAATGCGTTACATTGGCAACATTGTGGTGCGCCATAACAACTCAAACGTGGATCGTATTGCCACTGGTGCCCTTTGTAGTATACCCTTTCGCATGGCTTGGGCACTTGTATTTCGAGAAAAACACGCCAGCAGCATGGACACGTCCAATTTGGGCTAAAGCTTGCGACTGGGTTATGTTGAAAGATATGCTGACAGGAAAGCTAAGGTGAGAGTTTTAGTTATTGGCGATAGCTGTAAGGATGTATTTGACTATGGCTTTTGTGAACGGCTTGCACCCGCCGCTCCCGTTCCCGTTTTTGTTTCAAGAACAAGGAAAAGTAACAAGGGTATGGCAGGGAACGTGTTCGAAAACTTGATTAATCTTGGATTTGAATGCGACATCATCACAAATAAGAAAGAGATAGTTAAAACACGTTTTGTTGATGAAGGGACAAATCATATGATTGTGAGAATAGATTCAGGGGAAGAAAACCTTGAGAGGATAAACAACTTGCACCTCATTCCGTTTGAAAGTTATGATGCAATTGTGATATCAGATTACAACAAGGGATTCGTAACATCAGAAGACATAGAATATATCTCTAGAAAGCATAGCATTGTTTTTTTAGATACAAAAAAGTTAATTGGTGACTGGGCAAGAGACATCTCATTTATTAAAATAAATAAGCCAGAATTTGAAAGAACGAAACACTTGTTTGAGCAGAAAGTGTGGATAAAAGAGAAGCTGATAGTGACACTAGGATCAGAAGGTTGTGTATATTGCGACGAAAAGTTTACTGTTGATAAGGTAGAAATAAAGGATTTAACTGGAGCGGGTGATACATTCTTGTCAGCACTTGTTCATAATTATTTAAATACTAAAAATATAAAACAATCAATTAAGTTCGCCAACAAGTGTGCGACAATTGTTGTTCAACAAAAGGGAGTTAATGTCATCAATGTCGATAATTTGGACTAATGGCTGCTTTGATGTTCTCCATCGAGGGCATTTTGAACTTCTTAAATATGCAAAATCTCTGGGTGAATATCTAATTGTAGGTATTGATTCTGATGCGAAAGTCCGAAAAGATAAAGGATTGGATAGACCATATAATACCGAGGATGATAGAAAATTTGCTCTCGAAAGTATACGACATGTCGATAAAGTTATAATATTTGATTCCAGAGACGAACTGTCCAATTTGATAAAAGAATCTCGCCCATCTTGTATGGTAATAGGTTCCGACTGGAGAGGGAAAGATGTCGTCGGACAGGAATACGCACAAGAACTGTGCTTTTATGATAGAATAGGGAATTACTCAACTACAAACGTTTTAAAGGAGATGAAATGAGATTGGTTGTTATCACTGGTTGCTTAGGTCTTATAGGATCTCATGTCACTAAATTGTGTTTAGAAAAGGGATGGAAAGTTTATGGAATTGATAATTGTACTTATGCTGCGAACATTGATTTAATATCAAAGTTCGAAGAGAACTCAAATTTTACATTTAGAAAACAAGACATATCAAAACTGTCGTATATACCTGATTGCGATTACGTTATAAACATAGCAGCAGAATCGCATGTCGGGAACAGCATAGTAAATTCTACCGATTTCATTCAGACAAATATTGTAGGTGTTAAGAATCTTCTCGAAGTAATCCGAAATAAACAAAACAATGTTAGCGATTTACCTATTTTTTTCCACTTCAGTACAGATGAAGTGTATGGAGACATCTCGTCTGGAGAGCATACTGAAGAAGATTTACTAAAACCAAGTAATCCGTATTCAGCTTCCAAGGCAGCGGCAGATATGCTTATTTTTGCATGGGCAAGAACGTACGGAATAAAATATAATATTATTAGACCTACTAACAATTATGGCATTGGACAGTATCCTGAAAAATTGATACCAATTTCAGTGAAAAACCTGATGAGAGGTAAGAGGATTAAACTTCATGATGAAGGGCATCCAATTCGAAACTGGTTGCACTCTAGCGACACTGCGACTGCGGTAGTCGCTATAATAGAATCTGGAGCATCGAACGAGATTTTCAATGTATCGAGCGACTTTGAGCAAAAAAATATAGATACTGTGAAGAAAATAATACACTCCTATTTCGGTGAAGAGGTGGACATAGAAGAATATATTGACTTAGGGCATAATAGAAAGGGACAAGACGTTCGTTATGCGTTAAATGATGATAAAATTAAAGCATTAGGGTGGATTCCGAAAATGAATTTTGATAATGAAATTGGACATATTGTAGAAGATTATTCTACTAAATTTAGGTGGTAAGATAATGACTAAAATAGAAAAACCTTGGGGATACGAGATTCATTGGGCAAAAACAGACGGATATGTCGGGAAGCTTCTCTTTATCAATGCTGGACATCGCCTCTCAAAACAATATCACGAAGTGAAAGAAGATACTCTCTATGTTCTCAGCGGAGTTCTACCCAACTACGACGAACACGACACGCCAATGAAAATACTTCCAGGTGAGTCATTTCACGTCA
>JACAFS010000025.1 GCA_013378385.1 Nitrososphaerota archaeon
GAACCAGAACCTGTTGTTGAACCAGAACCTGTTGTTGAACCAGAACCTGTTGTTGAACCAGAACCTGTTGTTGAACCAGAACCTGTTGTTGAACCAGAACCTGTTGTTGAACCAGAACCAACTACTGACGAACAATCTATATTACTTACAAAATATCAATATCTTCTAGCTGATTTTGACAACTATCGTAAACAAAAGGACAAAGAACATGAAAATCTATCTAAATTTGGTAATAGAAAAATTATTGAATACTTAATCGACATATACGAAGACTTGAAACGCATAATTGATAATTCAGATTCCAATGATTCTTCTTCAAAGGTATTACCTTTAATTATTAAAAATATTGAATCTATGTTCAAAGAACAATCTGTAGAAATTATTAATTCTGTAGGCAATCCTTTCGATCCAAATCTTCATGAGGCTATTGCATACACCGAAAATCCTGACATTGACGACAATGTAATTATTTCAGAAACTCAAAGTGGGTATAAAATCCATGGACAAGTTTTGAGACCTTCTAAAGTAAATGTATGTAAAAACAAATCTGTCAGTAGTGGAGTTGATATAAATGAGTAAAATTATTGGAATCGATTTAGGGACAAGTAATTCAGCTGCCGCTGTAATGATTGGAGGCAAACCATCCTTAATTCCTAGCGCTGAAGGCACTAGTGTTGGCGGTAAATCCTTTCCATCTTATATTGCTTTCACAAAAGATGGCCAACGTCTAGTTGGAGAACCTGCTCGAAGACAAGCTGTAACAAATCCTGAAGGAACTGTTCAAAAAATTAAACGGAAAATGGGAGAATCATATAAAGTTCATATTAATGGTAACGATTATACTCCTGAACAACTTTCTGCCTTTATTCTCCAGAAAATTAAAACTGACGCCGAAGCATTTCTTGGCGAGAAAGTAGAAAAAGCCGTGGTCACCGTTCCTGCGTATTTTAATGATAATCAAAGACAAGCAACTAAAGACGCTGGTTCTATTGCCGGTCTAGATGTTGTTCGTATTATCAACGAACCCACTGCTGCTGCTCTAGCATACGGTCTCGATAAAGATGCTTCTGATCAGAAAATCTTAGTTTTTGATCTTGGTGGAGGAACTCTTGATGTTACTGTTATGGAATTCGGCGATAGTGTATTCGAGGTAAAAAGCACAAGCGGAGACACTCAATTAGGCGGTACTGATATGGACCAAGTTATTCTGGATTATCTTGTTGACACATTTGTTCAAAGAACATCAATTGATTTACGTAATGATTCTAAGGCAATGCAAAGACTTAGAGAAGGTGCAGAAAAGGCAAAAATTGAATTATCAACTGTTTTAACTACTGATATTAACCTTCCATTTATTGCTCAGGATTCTGAAAAAAACCCACTTCATTTTGAAACTTCATTAACGCGTGCTAAACTTGAAGATCTTATTTCTGTGGTTCTCAACAAATGTGAAGCACCTATTAAACAAGCTATAGAAGATTCAAAACTTTCAGTTTCTGGTATTGATAAGGTAATTCTTGTTGGCGGTCCAACTCGTATGCCTTCTGTTCAAGAATTTGTTAAAAAAATTGTTGGTAAAGGATTAGAACGCGGCGTTGATCCTATGGAATGTGTTGCCGCGGGCGCTGCAATTCAGGGAGCAGTACTTGCAGGAGAGACTTCTGATATCTTGCTTTTGGATGTTACACCTCTTTCTCTTGGTGTAGAAGTTCAAGGCGGTATTTGCAATCGTATGATTGAACGTAATACTACTATCCCTACAAAGAAAAGTCAAGTTTATTCTACAGCTATTGACAATCAACCTGCTGTTACCATACACATTCTTCAAGGAGAGAGAGAAATGGCTTCTGATAATAAGTCACTTGGACAGTTTAATCTTGATGGAATTCCTCCAGCACCTCGTGGTATTCCCAAAATAGAAGTTACTTTTGATATTGACGCAAATGGTATAATTAATGTATCTGCAAAAGATCAGGCTACAAATAAAGAGCAAAACATTACTGTTACTGGTTCTAGTAAATTATCTGATACCGATAAAGAAAGAATGATTAAAGACGCTGAACAATTTGCAGAACAAGACAAAACCAGAAAAGACGAAGCTGAATTAACCAACAAGGCAGATTCTTTGATATACACTGCAGAAAGAACTAAGACCGATCTTAAAGATAAAATTACTGAAGACCAAATCTCTCAAATTGATAACTTATCTTCCCAATTGAAGTCTTCCCTTGAATCTAAAGATCAACCTTCAATTCGTGATAATTCTGATAAATTAAGCAATCTTTTACAAGAAATTGGTTCCTCTGTATACCAGCAATCTGCACAACCCGATCCAGATCAGACATCTTCTGCTCCAAATTCATCTGCGGAAACTAATTCTTCTGAAACACAGGAAAAAGTTGTCGATGGGGAATATAAAGAAGTCGATGATAATCCTTCAAATGATGCTAAATGAGCACTACTAATGATTATTACGATATTTTAGGTATCTCTAAAACCACTAACGAAAAAGACCTTAAAAAAGCATATAGAAAATTAGCTCTGAAATATCATCCTGATCGTAACAAGTCTAAAGACGCCGAAGATAAATTCAAAGAGATTTCTACTGCTTATGCTGTTCTTTCTAATCCTGAAAAACGTAAAATCTACGACCAATATGGACATGCTGGTATTGATGGTCAATTTAACCAAGAAGATATATTTCGTTCTACTGATTTTGCAGATATACTTCGTGGTGTCGGGGGAATGGGATCCGGTGGATTTGGAAGTATCTTTGATTCATTCTTTGGTTCATCAACCTCTCGTGACCCATCTAGAGGTCAAGACCTTCGATATGATATAGAATTAACTCTAGAACAAGCTTTCAAAGGAGAAAAAATGAATATCACTATTCCTCGTCATGTAAAATGTCAATACTGTATTGGTTCAGGTGCAGAAAAAGGAACTTCTCCCATTAATTGTTCTGATTGCGGTGGTAGGGGTCAAGTCCAAGTTACACGTTCTGCAGGTTTTGCACGTTTTGTAAGTGTTCAAAATTGTTCTACTTGTCAAGGACGCGGACAAATCATTAAAAAACCCTGTAAAAAATGCAACAGTCTTGGAATAATGGAAAAAAAACAAACAATTGAATTAAATATTCCATCTGGAGTAGATGAAGGTTCTAGGATTCGTTTACGTGGTTCTGGAGACATAACTTCTGGAACAGGACAACCTGGAGATCTCTTTGTTGTTACCCATATGAAATCACATGACTCATTTGTTCGTGATAATGAGAATCTAATTTATGAAACTGACGTTGATTATCCGATTGCTGTACTTGGTGGCGATATCCTCGTTCCTACTCTTAATAAAAATGCTAAACTAAAAATTCCTTCTGGTACACAAAATAATACAATTTTTAAATTAAAAGGAAAAGGATTTCCTAGAATTAATGGATTTGGAACAGGCGACTTGTTAGTAAGAATAAATGTCAAAATTCCAAAAAAAATTAATTCCAAAGAAAGAAAATTAATAGAAGAACTGTCATCTGAATTTGGCAGTGATATATCTAAAAGAAAATTCTTTTAACTTTTATCTTATTCTAACTATCTTTGTTTTTCCTAGTACTTTCCAGTATTCTACTTCACCACCTTCAATTAATTTATTATTAATTTCCTCGTCATCAGGAGGTGGAGAATCAAATGTCTCAAATGTTTCCATATCCATAAGCTGAATTATTCCTTGTTCTTTATTTATAGAAATTACCTGTCCTGTTTGTTTTTCAATCATAGGTATTTCTATTCCTGCTGAAACAGGAGAAACTAGACTGTGTTTAGATCCATCAAATACCCCTGTTGCTACAACTCGTGCCTTTGCAGAACCATGTTTGCCTGGTTTAGATTTATCATATTCTATTATTCTACAAGGTTCTCCATCGATGATGATATACGAACCAATTTTCACGTCGCTTAGAGAGGCAGGTTTACTCATATCTAACATGCTCAATAATAGACAAGATATATAACAATTCTCACTAAAATATAGATGATATACTTGAAATCAACAAAGATTAACTCTTTTGGAATTGCCTCTAAAGACTCTGATATCAATGCTAAGAAAGCCGCATTAAATATAGCAAAAACTCTTCAAAAAGCCGGATTTAATATTAAAATTATTTCACCACTAGTCTCTTCTTCTTATCCCGTAATTTCTCTTACTGATGATAACTTGGATGTAGATTGTATTATCTCAGTTGGCGGAGATGGAACAATTCTTAAAACTGCTCGACAATTAAAAAAACAAATTCCAATTCTTGGAATCCACAAGGGAGGTAAGGGAATCTTGACCGAATTAAAACATAATGAAATCCCAATGCTGATTGAACAAATCAATAATAATAATTATGTTCTTGATAAGAGAAAACGTATATCGGTTTCTTCAAAGTCTCATTCTCCTGTTAACTCCCTCAATGAAGTATACATTGAAAGATCTGAAAAACTTCGTGCCATCACTTATGAAGTACACCTTCCCTCTACTGTTATTAAAAATCGTATGGATGGATTGATTGTCTCAACTCCTACTGGTTCTACTGGACATTCTCTATCTCTAGGTTCTTCAATGCTTAGTGAAGACCTCTCTGCTCTTCTGATTACACCTATTGCACCAATCTCCAGAATCCCTCCTATTGCAATACCTGTTTCTAATTTCTCCTTAATTGCACATGGTCAGACAAAAGTTATAATTGATGGACAAATAGAATTCATCGTTCCAGCGCTGGAAAAGATAATTATTAATACAAAAATTCCTGATACTATGTTTATTAGATTCTCAGATTCTACTTTAAGGCAGTTAACTAGTCTTGGATTCTAAAATTATTATTGATTCTACTGCATTTTATGCAGGTCTTCCCTTTAGATCTCTAGATAAGTATTATACTACTCCTCATATTGCCGACGAACTTCAGCGCATTCCTTTCTTTAATAATCGAATCGAAACTCTTCTTAATTCTAATCGCCTTCAAATTATCGATCCTAGTTCTATTTCTCTTCAATCTATCCTCAAAAACTCTCTTAATATTGAGAATAAGAAATCTTTGTCTGACGCCGACATCTCGATTCTTGCCTTGGCAAAAGATTTTATCTCTGAAGATTATTCAGTGATAGTTCTTACGGATGATTTTGCCATCCAAAATGTAGCTAAAAAACTTGGAATATCATATAAACCGTTGATATATAATGGCATCAAATATTCTGGACAATGGATTAATTACTGTTCTGGCTGTAATAGTGTATATCAGTCTACAGATGATGTCTGTAAAAATTGCGGAAATCCTTTAAAACGTAAACTTCAACGTAGACATCCTTAAGAATATTCAAATTATAACATTATTTGATGACTGATCCATTAGCTCTAGTTGGCTTAGTAATTATTTTAGGCATTATTCCAACTTTTATAGGAATATTTTTCCGCGTTTTAAATAATCGCAACGACATTACAAAATCTGCTCTAAATAATATCTCTCTTGGAATCATGTTTGCTTTATTTATAGATTTTATTGTTAATTCATCACAGTTGGGCATTAATCTAGGTCTAAATATATATTCTATTACTCTTTTACTTTGTTTCATCTTTGGCTTTGTATTTATATTCTTTTTATCATCTCTTAATTTCAAATTTTCACACGTAAGTGTGTTATTACTGGCTGTCAGCTTTTCATTTCACAGTTTTGCAGAGGGAATAATCATTGGATATGATATTAATAATCTTGGCATATCTCTTTCTCTTCCTCGAGGCATACAAACAACATCCTTTGTTATTCATAAATTGGCGGAAGGTTTTATCATTCCATTATTTTATAGTCTTTCATTAAGTTCTATAGTTATATTTACGTTGATCAGTAGTTTCCCAATCATTTTAGGATCAATCTTTGGGTTATATGGCTTACCTGGTATTCTGAGCTCTATTTTCTTTGCAATGAGTTCTGGCGCACTCTTTTTCTTTATAGTAGATTTTATTAAAAATGATAATCTAATTGCGACTAGAAAAATATACGACATTCTTTTTATTTTATCCGGATTTGTGTTAATTTATATGGCCGGACTTCTCCATTCAATATAAATGAAATTCTCATATCAAAAAGAATTATTATTGTCTTTAGTTATTCTTGGATTCTTTGTTTTAATACAGTTTCTTCCAGAATACCAACAAGATTCTGACGAAGTTGTATTTGAAATGACAACTAAACAGTGGGAATTTGAACCTAATCAAATCATCGTTCAACAGGGCCAAACGGTAGTTATTAGACTTGTCAGCACTGACGTCCCTCATGGTTTTGCTATTGACGAATACAATATCTATACATTCGTCCCTCCAGGTCAAACTGTAGATATTTCATTTATAGCCAAAGATCAGGGCGTATTTGAAATCTTTTGTAATATATTCTGTGGCGAAGGCCACTCTACTCATCGCGGACAATTAATTGTACGTTAATTCTCTATCATGAATGATGATTCATTCTCCATTAAAGACATATTCCCAATAATTCTCTTTATCCTTACTGTTCAAATTACTTCTTTATTTCTTACAAATAATTTTCTTAATTTATATCAAATTCTTCCGTCATACCAACCTGCAGGCAACAATACCACCGGTTCAATTTTAAATTCAATTATTCTTATCTTACCGACATTTATTATTACATCAGTAATTTTATTGCTTATACGACGTAAACTCTTTCTACTCCTGAAATCTTTACTTATCTTAGCAATCAGTGCAGGTACCTTTTCAGTAAGTTATATTATTCTTACTATCGCATTTGATTCTGTATTTTCAAGCATCTTCATCTTTATTTTTTCTATATTACTTTGCTCTGTTCCTGTTCTAGCATTAACTATTATTAAATCAAATAAATTTCAATTACTCTCTTCCTTTATTCTAAGTTCCTTATATGGAACTATGTTTGCAGTATTTCTTAAACCACCTACTATAATCGTTATTCCAATTGCGTTCGCACTTTATGATATTTATGCTGTATTTCGAGGCCCTCTAAAATCCATTGTTAATTCATCTGACGATTCACTCGATCTTCGTCCATTGTTCGTTAGTCTTGGTCGTTTTAATATTGGAACAGGCGATCTAATTTTTTATTCTATGATTCCTTCGTCAGTATTTTTGTTAATTGGTTTACCATTTGCTTTTTTAAGTTTGTTTCTTATTCACATTGGTATAATCCTAACTTTGTATTGTCTAAAACGTTTTGAAATATTTCCAGGTTTGCCAATTCCTGTTTTTCTATCTCTTATTCCTTATCTATTATTCTATTGAAAATTTCATCGGAAACTTTATAAAATAAATTTGTAGTTCTTCTAGTAGTGAAAATCTGAATGAGCCTTAAATTACCGGAAAAAATATGTAAATTAATTGATGATAAAAACTTGGCGCATTTTGCCACTCTAAAAAAAGACGGCAGTCCTCACGTTGCGCCTGTCTGGATTGATAGAGATGGAGATATCATTCTAATTAATACCGTTTCCTCTCGTCTTAAGTATAAAAATGTGCAAAATGACAAACGTGTTTCTTTGAGTATTACTGATTACAAAGATCCATTCACGTGGGCTTCTATTATTGGAGAAGTCATAGAACTTTCCAACGTTGACGCTGAAACTCATATAGATAAAATGTCTCAAAAATATCTAGGAATACCCAAATTTCCTCGAAAAAATCCTACCGAACCACGAAAAATTATTAAGATTATTCCTATAATTGCTAAACATAGTTAGATTACACTATGTCAACTGGATCAAAAGTATATATCGAAACTTATGGATGCAGTGCAAGTTTTTCTGATTCAGAAATTTGCGCTGGTCAATTATCTCAAGCAGGATATTCAATTGTAGATAATCCTAAAGATTCTGACATAAATGTTATTGTTACTTGTACTGTTAAAACTGCAACTGCAAATCGTATGTCTCATAGAATTAAAAAACTCTCTGAAAATAATTCTGCTTTGGTTGTTGCTGGATGTATGCCCAAAACACAAGCAAAAGAAATTAAAAAACTTAATCCAAACGCTAGCTTAATGGGTCCTGATTCTATAGATCAGATTACTGATATAGTCAATTCTACTCTTAATGGCACTCCTCTTATTCAATTAGGTAAATCTACTAAACCTAAGGTATTACTTCCAAAAATTAGAATTAATCCTGTAATTGATATTGTCGAAATTGGAACTGGTTGTTTAAGTTCTTGTACTTTTTGTCAGGTCAAAATTGCAAAAGGTACATTGATTAGTTATCCTCCTCACGCTATAGTGGAACAAATTCAAAAGTCTACTGATTCGGGCTGTAGAGAAATATGGTTAACTTCTACTGATAATGGATGTTATGGAATGGATATGTCAATGGATCTTGCTGATTTATTGACATCCGTTGTCGATATTCAAAATAATTTCCTTGTTCGCGTTGGAATGATGAATCCGATGCACACAAAAAAGAAATTTCATAAATTATTCAATATCTTTTCACATGATAAAATCTATAAATTCCTACACATTCCTGTTCAATCAGGCAATAATCGTGTTCTAAAATCTATGCTCAGAGGTCATTCTAGAGAAGATTATATCCTTATGTGTTCAAGTTTTCGTGAAAAGTTTCCATTATCATCTATTGCAACTGATATAATTGTTGGTTATCCTACTGAATCTGACGAAGAATTTCGTGATACAGTTGAGCTAATCAAATCTACGCAACCTGATGTTGTTAATCTCTCTAAATACGGCGCACGCCCTGGAACCAAAGCAATAGAGATGGAACAAGTTCCTAATTCTACAATTAATGCAAGATCAAAATCGTTGACATCAATCATAAAAGAAATTTCCTTGGAACGTAATAAAAAATGGCTTGATTGGACTGGAAATTGCCTTGTAAATGAAAACGGTAAAATTGACGGCACAATGATTGGTAGAAATTTCGCGTACAGGCCTATTGTTTTAAAAAATTCTGACGTTGTTTTGGGCAATCATTATGATGTAAAAATTGTTGAAGCAAAATCTACCTACCTTGTTGGTGAAATTTTATAATGATAGCCCGGGGCAGATTCGAACTGCCGTCACCGCCTTTCTTCATCTTCCAAAGGGCGATATGCTTGACCGCTACACTCGATGGACTTACATCCTCCACCGGGCTAAACCGGGCATAGTATCATTTTCGTGATAGTTCTTGATTAAGTTTTGCCCTCATTAAAACATCTAATCTATCTACTATAACTCGAATTGGGTCTTCCATTCCTGCTCTAATTCTTCCTGCTCGCATTTTTATCTGCTTTTTCATTTTAGGATCTCTTAAGAAATTTTTTGATACACGAATTACTCCATCTATATCTCTTGGTTTAGTTAGAAGACCTTTTGAAACTAAATATCTTTCTACAAAATAACTTCCACTAAAGAATGATATTGCAGGCGTACCCATTAGTGCAGCTTCTGCAGTCATTGTTCCTCCAAGTCCGATAAATAAATCAGATTGTTGAAGCAGCGCAACTCCATCTACTATGTCATTAGGAACGATAACTCTTCCTTTGAATTTTTTCAATACTGCATCTACCTGTTCAGAATATCTACAAAGAATTACAATATTTTGATTCCTAAATTCCTCAATTAGTCTTTGAATTAATGCAAATTCATGTGTGTATGTGTCATTTTTAATGTATGCTGCGAAACTCTCTTCTAATCTTAATGATATTGTAGTCTTTGATTTATCAATATTCAATCCTAAATGAAATTTTTCTGATAAATCTTTTCGTGATAACCAAACAAATGGATCTAAAGCTTTGTATGATTCTATTTTACTTCTTTCAATTCCATACACTGTCCATGATTTTTCAGGAACTATCCATGGAGTTAACAAACAATCAGCTAAAGGAATGGTTAATTTTGATACAGCTTCTGCATGCGGTGAGTCACTCACACATATGTTTATTATTCCTAATCCAAACGCTACTCTTCCTGCTTCTGGCGAACTAAAAGATACAAGAGCATCTGGCTTGTCCTCTTCAAAATATTCTAACAAAAGTTTACTTCTCTCTAAACTTGCACTTAATTTATTTTTTAATTCTTTGCCTCCATGACTTCCAATAAATACTGCATCTATCTGTCTTTTCCGACAAATTAGCTCTGCTTCTCTATACCTGCGTGAAGTTACCACTACTTCGTCTCCTCTCTCCTTAAGCGCGTCAATCAAAGGCTCGAAAAACAACGCTTGTTTCGGTGTTAATATGTCAATCCAAACTCTCATGTCTTAATGTAGTATATCATCATAATTCCCCGATATAACTTTTTTTAACCAATTATAATGATCTGACCGTCATTCTGATAATTTATTAATATAAAAATTGCTTGTATAATATGACCTTGGAGAATGATGATTCTGTTTTAGTTTATGGCCTTAGCACAGAAGGTTATATTCTATCTAATTCACTTGTTTCAAATTCTATTCGTACTACCATTCTTGATGAAAAATTACACGTAGCTACTGAAATAACTCCTCAAATCTTGTCTGAATATCCCACTGCACGATCTATAATTGAGGAAGAAGCTCTTTTCAGCATTCAACCTGAAAAAAACGCAATTAGCGAGAATCCTATAATCTTCTTTACTCCTAAACTCCGTGAAACTGACGATTATAAGAAAAAAATCTTCTCAATGGTTTCGGAACTTTCTACTGAACTCTCTAAAGGCGCTGTGTTTTTTAATTGTGTTCCATTAGGCTATGGGCAAAACTCTGAAATGATTGAGATTATAGAAAGAAGTAGCGGTCTTAATTCTGAAACCGATTTCATCTATTCATATATCCCTCTTGAACCAAAAACTAACAAATCTATTACCTTTGGTACACATAATCTTGATAACAAAAAAATTGTACAGAATCTTGCAAAGAGTGCCAATATTAAATTCACACAAACATACGACTTGGAAATATCGGAAATACTACATCTGGAAAAAATCTCTTCTCTATATTCTCCAATTATTGCTAAATCTGAATCATTAAAAAAAATTAAAGATTATGATAAACGTAAAGTATTAAAAAATGAAATTTACTATATTGAAGATCTTACAAACCACCTCTCTGACATACGTTGTTATACTTCATCTCTGGATTCAGGCGATCCATCTCTATACATGATGTCTGGTATATTGAGAAGTATTGATTCGTTTACTCGCTTTTTTATCGACGAACTTAAATCTTTTATGAAAAAGAATTCCCTTAAAGCAAGTAAAACAGAAATTTATTTATGCTGGTCAATAGATAAATCTGAAATTCGCGGCGATAAAGCTATTATGCATGAACATATCATCGATAAAATTTATGATGTTGTTGGAAACATTAACGATATCAATGATTATGCAACAACCAAAAATGGTCAAGCCAGTTATTATTTACCCACTAGCGATAAAAAACAATTATTGATATTGTGCTCAAAAAATGACGAAAAAATATTAAAAACCTTCAAAAGAAATCTAGATGACAATATGTTTTTAATTCACGCTAATACTTTATGTACTAGGTAATTATTAAGAGGAAATATCTATATTGAAAGCAGCTGTTGTAGGTACAGGATCTTGGGGAAAACATCATCTTCGTGTACTAAATGATTTAGGTCATCTTGATTCGTTTGTTGAAATGGATAATGAACGTAGGATATTTTATGAAAAAAAATATTCAATAAAAGGGTTTTCTAATATTAACGAGCTTGTTAACGATCACGACGTTGATATTGTGAATATCTGTACTCCAACAATTACTCACTTTGAAATTGCTAAAACTACGTTATCTAATGGGATATCTACATTAGTAGAAAAACCACTTACCTATTCATCCTCTCAAGGCGAAGAATTAGTTAATCTTGCTCGTGATAACAAAGCTGCTCTTACTGTTGGTTTTGTAGAGAGATTTAATCCTATTATCATTGATATTAAGAAAAACCTTCAAAAACAAACTTTTGGAGATCCTTTATTGATTGAATTCCAACGCGAAAATCGATGGGCCGGTGTTACAAAAGATATAGGCGTTATTCTGGATTCTTCTGTTCATGACATTGATGGAGCTAGATGGCTGTTTAATGAAGAACCCAATGTAGTATTTGCACGAACTGGTAATGTCTTAAATCCTAAAGCTACTGGATTTGTTGGTACTGATTATGAGGATTTTGCTACTATAATTCTTGGGTTTAAAAATGGAAAAACTGCCATAATAATTGCAAATTGGATTACTCCATATAAAGTTCGACGGATATCTGTTACTTGTACTGATGGTAATCTATCAGGAGATTATATGTCACAAGAAATTAGACAAGACGACGGTACTTCTGTTACTATTCCTACTCGAAAATATGAAGAACCATTGGTAAATGAATTGACTAGCTTTATTCATGCAGTTGAGTCTAATACCTCGCCTGTAGTTACTGGTTTGGACGGATTGAATACTATTAAAATCGCAGAAGCTGCAATAACATCTGCTAAACGTGGTTCTCCAATTTATTTAGACTTGTGATCAACAATGAAGAAACAACTTATGAATATTCTAATATGCCCTTTTGATAAATATGCCGATCTTGATTTAATTGAATTTGAAACCAATAATTCTAACGTCAACTCCGGTATTCTTTATTGCACTAAATGTATTCGATATTATCCAATAATCAACGGTATACCTATAATGGTTCCTGATAATCAAAGGAATCTTATTTATGAATATAATTTCCTATCTAAATGGACTAATAAAATACCTGAAAAAATAAAATCTAATAGCATGCCATTTAATATTAATCAAATCCATAGTGAATTGTCATGAGTAACAACGAATCTAATATTTCTACCTCTGCATTTGTCGGCAAACAAGTAAAGTTAGGTAGTAATGTCAAAATCTGGAACATGGCTTATATCGGCACTAATACAGAAATTGGCGATAATGTAATTATCGGTTCACTTGCACATGTTGATTATGATGTAAAAATTGGTTCTAATACAAAAATTGAAGGACTCGTATACATTGCTCCTAAATGTATTATTGGCAAAAACGTGTTTATTGGACCTTCTGCAACACTGACCAATGACCCATACCCTCCAAGTACTAAACTTGTAGGCGTATGCATAGAAGACAATGCAGTGATTGGCGCTAGGGCTGTGATAAAAGCTGGTGTTACAATAGGAAAGAATAGTGTTGTGGCAATGGGTTCTATAGTTACGAAGGATGTTCCTCCAGATACTGTAGTTGTTGGTTCTCCCGCAAAAATTGTTTATACTAGAGCTAAATACGATGAAAAAATGAAAGATTGGGAAGTAAGTTCTAAATATTAGTTCTAATCTCTAATTATTATGACTAATGTAGGTTCTAATATCCCAAGTTTTGAATTACCTGACGCAGATGGCAAGTTTGTAAATATATCTGAATTTAAAGGTAAAAACATCGTTCTGGTATTCTATCCGGCGGCATTTACCGGAGTTTGTAAAACTGAACTTTGCCACTTTCGTGACGATTTGTCTAAATTTTCTAATATGGACGCCGAAGTTATTGGTATAAGTGTTGATTATCCATTTAGTGTAAAAGAATTTTCTACAACAAACAATATTAATTTCTTACTTCTATGCGATTATAATAAAACAGTAATTAAACAATTTGATATAGAATTCTCAGATTTTTTCAATTTAGAAGGATATACTGTCGCAAAAAGATCCGTGTTTATTGTGGATAAAGCAGGAATTATTCAATACAAATGGATTGCTGATGATCCTGGCCAAGAACCTGATTACACTGAAATTGATTCTAAAATATCTTCAATGAACTAATTTATTTTTTTTAATTTCTTTTTTAAATATCTAGTAATCATCTTCTGTATAATAACAACCCAAATCAAAAACAAAATAAAACTTGTTATTAATTTAATAATTACAATTAATATTTCTCCGAACTCGAATGTAAATGGATTCTCTAATGGTACTATTATAGTAAAAATTATCGCCGCTATTACAAACACTAATAAAAATGCAGAAACTACAATAAAAACCAAATCTAATATGTTTTTCATTTATATCATCCAGGTTAATATTCCCATTACTGTTGCAAGCACTGCAGATACTAGACTCAATACAAAAATCGTATTTACTATGGGTAATTCTTTTGAGGGATTTCCTGCTACTATTAATCTTACAAGAGTTATTGGCGCATTCTCATTACTTTCTGCTTCAATAGTACCGTCTGATAACACTCTTGTTGGCCTCACTTTGATATTTTTATGTTCTACAAAGTCTTTCATACTTGTTAAATAGAAAAATGAGTTCAATATTGCTGGTAATATTGCAAATACTCCAATTAGTTCTATTCCTCCCACAATGGCAATCGCTCCATACATTGCTCCTATTGCGAGTGTTCCTGAATCACCCGGAAATATTTTTGAGGGATATCTATGGAAAACAAAAAATGCCAAACAAACAGATATCAAAATTAATGTCACTAATACCATGTTGCTATCTCCTATCAATAAGAGCGTAATTAATAATGGAATAGAAGTAATTATTACAAATCCTGTTGATACACCATTTAATACATCTATTGTATTGATTGTATTTGCTGTGACTGGTATTGATATCAATACAAGTAATGGATATATTATTGATAATTGTACAGAACCAAAAAATAAGAAATCCAAACTTGGTTCATACGTTCCCAATAAAATTATTGGTACCGACGCTAATACTAAAATCAAAGGCTTTTTCCTTCCACCTAATGATCTAAAATCATCAACTAACCCAATTGCCGAGGAAATTACTACTACTCCGAGTATTGCTAATATTCTTATATCGTTTGTTATTACAAATGCCAATACGAGTGACGATATAAGACCTATAATTAATGCAGGTCCACCGGGGTGCGCAACAAACTTCTTTCCTTCTTTATGATAATCTAGAACTACCCTTTTTGAATTAATTAATAAAGAAATCAATATTTTCGTAGCAAAATAAGTAA
>JACAFS010000026.1 GCA_013378385.1 Nitrososphaerota archaeon
ATTTGAACCCATGTATATACGCTTTGCAGGCGCACGCGTAAACCGTTGCAGAATTGTATTTCTCCGCCAACTCAACGTAATGACTTTTGTATAAATTATGATATTTAGAAATTATCTGTTCTAAGCAAACAACAAGAACAATGGAATGAAGGTTAACGATATTGTATTGATTAATTTAACCAATACGTGTAATGCAGGTCCTGCAGTATCTTTGAATGGATCTCCGAGTGTATCTCCTACTATTGCAGCTTTGTGTGCGTCAGATCCTTTTCCGCCAAATTTACCTGTTTCGATATTCTTTTTTGCATTGTCCCATGCAGCGCCACCAGTATTCATCATGAAGGCAAGTAAAGTACCGCTGACAGTAGCGCTAAGTAAAAATGCTCCTACCGCAAATGGGCCAAGAACTACACCAACAATTAATGGAACGACCACAGGTAATAATCCTGGAATAATCATTTCTTTCTGAGCTGCAATTGTACTAATATCTATGGCTTTACCATAATCGGGTGATTCTGTTCCTTTAAGAATTCCTGGTTTCTCTTTAAATTGACGTCTTACTTCAGCAACTACTTCAAACGCAGTCTTTCCAACAGCGCGAATAGCAAAAGAAGCAAATGCATATGGGAGTAATCCTCCAATAAATAGGGCTATAATGATTTTATAATCAATGAGATTGATTATTATACTTTCGACAGTAACTATTTCATTTGAAAGATGAGTTAAATCAATTAAATATGCTTGGAATAGAATAAGAGCTGCTAAACCTGCAGAACTCAAAGCATAACCTTTAGTTAAGGCCTTTGTCGTATTTCCTGCTGCGTCAAATAAATCAATTCTATCACGTAGTGATTTATCTGCTCCAGACATTTCGGCCATTCCTCCTGCATTATCTACAATTGGTCCAAAACCATCCATACTCAATATTACACCTGCAACAGAAAGCATTCCCATTGTTGCTACGGCAGTACCATAAATTCCTCCTAACTGTGGAGATATTTTACCTGCATGTTCTAATGCAAATAGTTCGCCAAAGTAAAATCCCCCTCCTAATGCAAATATAATTACCAATATTGGAAGAACCGTACTTTCTAAAGCAACTGAAAATCCAGTAATAATATTAACGCCCGGTCCACTTTCTGATGCCTCAGAGATTGTATTTACAGGACGGTATTTACTAGCAGTATAATACAAAGTTATTACAAATATCATTAAACTAGAGAAAACTCCAACTAATGAAGCATAAAACAAATTTATACTTTGTACAGTCTGAGTTATGAGGAAATATAAACCAATAATAACCAAAATAGTAGTAACTATCATACCATTTCTCATTGGAATCATTGGATCGGTAAAGTTTTTAGATCGAACAAATGGTAATCCAATAACTGTAGCTATTAATCCCAAGGCACAAGCCAATAAAGGCAATATTACAAATGCAGGGTTATCTAAAATATTAGCAACTACCACTCCTACAATCATAGCAGCAATATTTTCAGCAGTAATTGATTCAAATAAATCAGCTCCTCGTCCAGCGACATCTCCGACATTATCCCCTACATTATCTGCAATTACTGCAGGGTTACGTGGGTCATCTTCTGGAATTCCAGCTTCGACTTTTCCAACTAAATCGGCTCCTACGTCTGCAGCTTTGGTAAAAATTCCTCCGCCTAATTGAGCAAATAATGCAGCTAAACTAGATCCAAATGCTAATCCAACGATTAATGAAATTTCCTGACCGTAAAGATAGAAAAGAGCGGAAACAGCTATAAGACTTAATCCGACATTGAATAAACCCATTACTAGACCTCCTCGATACGCAATATCCAGCGGTAATTGAGTTCCATGTTTTCCAGCAGTAGCAGTACGAGCATTTGCCCTCGTAGCTACGTCCATTCCAACATATCCTGCAAGTAAAGAAAAAGCAGCTCCAACTAAGAAGGAGAAACTGATTTTTGGAATTCCATCACGCGGATTATCAAATGCTATGAATAAAACAATAGCTATAACAATGGCAATTATGGAAATAGTTTTGTATTGTCTGTACAAATATGCTTTAGAACCAGTCCTAATCGCATTGTAAATTTCAGTCATTTTTTCAGTGCCGATTGGATGTTTGTTAATTTGGAATGCAATGAATCCTGCAAAAGCAATTGATAAGAATCCTACTAAAGGCGCAATATAATCAATTAATGTCAAAGGGTCTGCCATTTATGTTTCTAACCTAAATTAATTTCAATTGAGTTTTATTTAAAGTCTACTCATGAATCAAAGACTTGACTAAAAGTGGAAGAACAACACTAGCTTCAGCATTGATTGTAACATGTTGAGCTAGATTCGATATTTTACCCCAAGATATTGCTTCTTTAGTTCTTGCGCCACTAAGACTGCCATCGTATTCATTCGCTGTAGTTATATATACTGCATAATCCAGGCCGCCATTAAATTGATTCCACCAAATAGTATGGTGTTTAGAGATTCCGCCACCGATAACTAATGCGCCGCTCTTTTGTGATTTGAATACATAGTCAGAAAGTAAATGTTGATCTTTTAATATATCTAGAGAAAAATCTTTGTGCTGTTCGCTGAACGACCAAATTTGACTGCCAACTGAACCGTCCATTATTCCCGGAATAATTATAGGAATATTATTTTTATTGGCCCAATATAATATTGAATCCTCGTTATCTATCATTTTACCCATTTCTTTAATTATATCGGAGGGTGCAGGATTTTTTATACCTGATGAATATAGATTTTCAAGTAAATTAGTCATTTTCTCCTCAATGATTTCTCCGTATGATGACTTGGGAATGAATATATTTCCTAATCTATGTATATCATGTTTATCAAGAATTGTATCGTCTGAATCAAAATTTCCTTTATAATAATCCTTGTAGGTTCTTGCTAAATCATGATCTAATGTCCCGCAGGTAGTAATTACAACGTCAAAATATTTTCTTTTAATTAATTCTTTTAATAAACCTCTAGTTCCAGTTGCAACAAGAGCTGCAGGAAATGACAGAAATCTAAGACATTGAGAATCTTGAATCATGTTCTTAATTATTTTAAATCCATCGTTTGTTAAACTTGCATTAAATCCTCCTGATTCGCCCATTGCGTCAAGCATAGCAGCAAATGTATCAATTTTGTTTATGTCAATATCTTGAATTTTTTCTAATTTATCTATCAAGTCTACTCAACTATATGAACATCGTGAGCGCCACTTTCTGCTTTACCAGCACCTGTTATTCTAATGAATTTACTATTATTTTGTAATTCAATAATATCTTTTGCATTACAATAACTTAAACCAGATCTTAATCCGCCGACTAATTTACCAATAACTTCACTTGCTTGTCCTCGATATTGTACTAATGCCTCTACACCTTCAGGAACGTATTCAAGCATCTCTTGTTCGTCTATTGAATTAGTTTCTTTTATTCTTCTATCTACTGCAGCACCTAATGAAGCCATTCCACGAGTCATTTTATATCGTCCATTAGGTCTTGATACTATTACGCCAGGGCTTTCATCAGTACCTGCAAGCATACTACCAATCATGACGGTTGATGCGCCGGCAGCTAATGCTTTAGTTATATCTCCAGAAGTCCTAATTCCACCATCCGCAATGATTGGAATGTTATGTTCTTTTGCAACTGAAACACAATCTGAGATTGCAGTCAATTGAGGAACTCCAGCGCCTGTAACAATTCTTGTGATACAGATTGATCCAGAACCCACGCCTACTTTAACCGCATCTGCTCCAGATTCAATTAAATCCTTAGTGCCTTCTGCAGTAGCAACGTTTCCAACAATAATGTCGGCCTTTCCAATTTTGTCTTTAATTTTTGATATCATATTTATTGTATGGTTTGAATGACCGTGTGCAATATCTATTACAATAGTATCTGCGCCAGCTTCAGTTAATTTTATCGCTCGATCTACATCTTCTTCCCTAACGCCAATTGCAGCTCCTACTCTCAATCTTCCTTTACCGTCTTTTGATGAAATTGGAAATTTATCCCTTTTGTAAATATCTTTACTAGTAATTAATCCAACAAGTTCGTCTGATGAATCAACTATGGGTAATTTTTCAATCTTATTGTTTATGAAAATTGTTTTAGCATCGTCAAGACTTGTTCCTTCAGGAGCTGTTATCAAGTCTTTTGTCATTACTTCTTTTACCGATTTTTTATCATCGTACTCGAAGAATAAATCTCGTTTAGTAATTATTCCCAGTAATTTATTTAAATCATCTTTTACAAGAATGCCTCCAATTTTATGTAAAGACATTAATTCTTTTACTTGACCAACATTTCCATCTTGGCCAATTGTTACTGGTTGATCAATCATTATTCCTTCTGAACGTTTAACACTCAAAACTTCATTAATTTGTTCTTCAATTGTCATAAATCGATGAATTATTCCAATACCGCCTAAACTTGCTATTTTAATTGCCATATTTGATTCAGTAACAGTGTCCATATTTGCACTAATAATTGGAATATTTAGACGTATATTCTTAGATAGATTAGATTGTAAATTAGTGTCTTTTCGCGAAGAAATTGTAGATCTTTGCGGAATTAATAGAACATCGTCAAAAGTATATCCTACTCTTAAGTCATTTTCAATATTGCTGCCAGTCATCCCAAGTCAATCAATAAGCACCAAGATTTAAACTTTTATCTCACCCTCTCCATAATTCAAATTAAGATGATAATTGACGAACAATATGTTAAAAAGTTGATAATACCTAGAAGATCTTCTTCGCATAAAGGTGAAAATGGTACAATAGGTATTGTTGGAGGCAGTAGGTTGTATCATGGGGCTCCAGTATTGTCTGCAATGGGAGCTCTAAGATCAGGTTCAGATTTAGCATACTTATTTGTGCCAGAAGTTATAGCTACTCCAATTCGTTCAATATCACCTGATCTAATAGTCTATCCATTACCTGATTCAAAAATTACTATGGGAGTCGCTAATAAGATACTAAATTTTAGAAGTAATATAACTACGTTTGTAATAGGGCCAGGAATGGTTAATCAAAAAATGAATGGCCTAATAAAATTAGTTTCAGGGTTAGAAAAGAAGAATATAAACATAATACTAGATGCAGGTGCAATAAATCAGGAATTAATTGATAATATAGATGGGAATAATGTTGTTGTTACAGCACATTTAGGAGAATTTAAAAAATTAATTAATAAAGAATTGAATAATGAAAATGAAATTAAAAATGAATTATTAGATTATGCAAAAAATCGCAATTTAATAATTGTTGTTAAAGGAGAAACAGATTACATAACAGATGGAAATGAATTATTTATTAATAAATCAGGAAATTCTTGCATGACAAAAGGAGGAACCGGAGATATATTGGCAGGAGTAATTGCTTCACAATTATCTGTAGGGCAAAAGCCATTGAATGCAGCCATAATGGGAACTTATTTTATGGGAAAAACTGGTGAACTAGTTTATGAAAAATGGGGATTTCAATTCATGAATACAGAATTATTAAGTGAATTGGGCAGTTATCTAAAGAAATTCAACAGCATACAATAAATAAAATGAGCTGTTAAAAACAGCTCATTGTAGATTCTTATTATTTAGAAGCCATTGCAACGTCTATCAAGCTAATGATAGCGCTTAAACCAACTAATGTGTAAACTAATGTGCCTACAACACCAGCTGTAGCATCGGCAATTATTGATACTAGATTGGTATCTAGTAGACCAACAAGACCCCAATTGAGGCCACCGATGACTAGTAAGACATGTGCAATTCGTCCTATAGGATCTGGAATTGGACTTCCTGCCATTGTAACAAATCTTACTCGAAATACACATATAACCTTAATTTCAAGTTTGTGCATGGTGATAACAGATTATGGTCAATATTTACTTGGAGAATTTGGATGAGATTGACGAATCTTTCTATGGAAAAACTGTCAATGTATCCGGATGGATTGAAGATTCACGATCAATTGGTTCTTTGATGTTTCTAACATTAAGAAACACAACAGGTAAACTTCAATTAATTATTAAGAAAAATTTAGTGCCAGAAGAATTATGGAATCAGGTAGTGCATCTAACTAGACAAAGTGTAGTAGACACAAATGGAACATTAGCATACAATGAGAAAAATAATATTGTTGAATTGATCATTAAGCAACTAACTATATTAAATTCTGCAGAACATCCACTTCCATTAGATCCAACTGGAAGAGTAGATTCGGGACTGGATGTAATATTGGATGCAAGACCACTATCATTAAGAAAGCCCGAAATTCAATCAATATTCAAATTAAGACATAATTCTTTGATGTATATTAGAGAATTCTTCATCAAAAATAATTTCATCGAAGTAAATACGCCAAAAATATTATCTCAGGGTGCCGAAGGAGGCGCTACATTATTCAAAACACAGTATTTTGATAAACCAGGATTTTTAGCGCAGAGTCCTCAATTATACAAGGAACAATTAATGCTGGCCTTCGAAAGAGTATATGAGATATCTCATTATTTTAGAGCTGAAAAATCTAATACAACAAGACATCTGAATGAATTTGTTAGCATAGATTTTGAATGGTCTTGTAAAAATAATAGTGAAACAATGGATTTGTGTGAAGATTTAGTTAAATATTTAATAAATAATTTAATTAAGAATAATTCAAAGGAATTAGGACTACTTAATTCAGATTTGAACCATCATCTTGATGCTTTTGACAGAATAACTTATGAAGACGTAATAAATGACTTGAATAGTCTAGATAATAAGAAAAATTACGGGGATGATATAACAGAACATGATTTAGTGATTTTATCGGCAAAGCATAAATCATTTTATTTTATTACGGATTGGCCAAGCAATATAAAGCCATTTTACATTTCAAGTTATGAAGATTCAGAATTAAGCATGTCTTTTGATTTACAATTTTCAAATATTGAATTATCATCAGGAGGAGTTCGAATTCATGATGTGAATAAATTAAAGAGTAATATTGAGAGATCAGGTTTAGATATAAAGAATTTTGAATCTCATTTACAAACATTCAAATGGGGAATGCCACCACATTCAGGATTAGGATTGGGATTTGATAGATTAATCATGGTTCTAGCAAATAGAAAGAATATCAGAGAGGCAGTACTATATCCAAGGGATCAAGACAGGCTAGATCCATAGATTATAGTGCTCTATAGTTATCAGACCAAGTAGAATATGCGTGTAGCATTTCTGATGAAACACTAGGTTTTCTCTTTTCCATTATTTCAAAGAAATGTTCTGAAGTAATGCATTCTGGTTGAACGTCTTCTGTAGGAGAACCTCTTTCAAATAATTTCGATACTACTTGTAATTGAACTGATTGGCAAATATCTCGTATATCACTGCCGGAATAACCTTCAAGAGAGTTAGCAATGTCAGATAATCTAATAGATTCATCAATTTTGAGCGATGATGTATACATCTCCATCATTTCTACACGAGCGTCCAAACTAGGAAGATTTACACAGATACGTTTCTGGAATCTTCGTAAGAATGGCCAATCTAATGACCATGGTTTATTAGTAGCTCCGATAACATATAGCGCAAGATTCTTTCCCTTATCAGACATACTGTCCATTTCTTTCAAAAATTGATTACGTACTCGTGATTCACCGCCAGTATCAGAACTATTACCGCCTCTTCCGAACAAAGAATCAACTTCGTCAATAAATATCACAACCGATACAACACCCTCTTCATCCAACATATGTTTTGCAGATTTGAATAATTTAGCGACGTTTTGTTCTGCTTCTCCCAACCATTTTGACATAATTGTAGATGCATCAACATTCATAAAATGTCCATCAATATCTGATGCAACTGCGGCAGCTAATAGTGTTTTTCCTGTTCCAGGTGGCCCATATAATAATATTCCACGTGGCCATCCCAAGGGAAATAAATCAGGTCGCATTGAAGGAAAGGTAATAGATTCTCTTAATGCTTTTTTTGCATCTTCATTGCCAACTATTTCGCCCCAACTTACATTGGGTTTTTCTTGAAGAATTACGTCATCATATGTTGATTTTACAATTTCAACAACTCCAGATTGTGAATCTGAACGTTTATCTTGAGGAGAATCAGAAGTATTTTGTAACTGATCTATACGCTCTTGATATCTTTTTGCATGTTTAATATAAAGTTGAGTATGTGATTCATTTGGATAAAGTTTTGTTAATTTAATTAATGCTTCGATAGATTTTTGATACATTTGGATTGCAGTTCCTCTAGAACCTTGCGAATCAAATTTTATTGCCTCGCGTGCATAAGTTTGTGCAGTGTTCTGTAATACTTCAGGAGCGGAACTCAAATCAATCACCTTTGAATTTTAATTTTTCCTCTACTCATTAATTCTATAGTTTTAGTTTCAACAATCTCAACAGATAAACCCAATTCGTTTGCTGCATCAACAACATCAAAACGTCCCTGATTTCGGTCAATATACTTACTGATTTTATCTTCAATTTTGTTCTTTTTTGATTCTTTCGGAGTGTATTTCTTAAAGTTCATTTCCGGATTACCTGAATTATTTATCAATTTTTTATTACCTATAGACGTGATTTGATTATTTTTCACAATTGACTCAAATTTATCACCCTCATTTTCAATTCTCTTTGCTATTGGCTGTAAAATATTTGCCTCAATTGACTTATTCATTTCAAATAATTCATTATTTGATAATTCAGGTAGATCTAATGATTGATTAAGAGACTTATTTAGAGTCATTATTTGTTCGTTTACATCAGGAATGATATTCGAAAGAGTGACATCCATATCTTTACACATTTCCACAGCCAAACCTAATGAATTTGTTGCCTGATGAACGTCCCTCAAGGTTTCCATTCGACTAATTGCGCGAATAATTGATATTTCGCTAATCTTGATATTATCAAATAATTGTTCTATATCGTCGTATTCTTTCTTATAAATGGTGTAAAATGTATGATTATTATTCGATAAAGATTCATTACATAATAATTTGATTTTATTAATCCTTTGATTTAATTTAATTTTAAGAGTAGATACGTCTTTATGTTGTATTTGTAGAATTCTTAATGATTGATTAATCTTATTTCTATCTCGTATATTTTTTATATTTAATTTTATTCTTTCAAACATATTAACACCCACTTTCGCAAAAAAAGGATAAGTGACAGATTATTCTGTCACTCGAATAGGCCTTCTATTTTATTTTTCTTTGGCAATAATGAATCTGCAGCAGATGGCAAATCAGGGAATTGTTCTTTCATCTTTTCTTCAGCGATGGCAGATGCTTCATCCATAATTTGTCGTGATTCGGCATTAGAGTTTTCAAAGTTAATGTTGTGTCCTCCCATCTGACCTGCATCAACTAAGATGCCACTCAACAATCCATTAATTTCACTAATTTCATGTTCAGCTTCTGGTAAGATGTTCATAACGCCTGATTGAATATCTCTAATGACACCCATTGCAGGAGTTAAGGTTACGACGACATCGCCTAGTTCTGAAACTGTATTGAGTCTCAATGCAATTTGTTCTAATGCGAGCTTTGATTGAGTCACCATTTTGTTCATCTTTCGAACTTCTGCTAATTCATTTGCATACACAGTAGCATGTGGTTGATCGTGTTTCTGTAATGCTGCAACAACACTATTGAAGATGTTGGCATCACGTGCTTTGAGTTTTCCACTAGTTTGGTCTAGTTTTACAATCTGTGTTTTGATTTGGCGTACGGCTTGTTCGAGTTTGGGTTTTACGGGTTCCTTATCGGCGCGAATTACTTCTTTAACTTTGTCACTAAATCCTGGAGTTTTTTCATTATTCCATTTTGATGCGAAATGTGACATGATAATATAAGCGGTAATTGTTTTTTTATCAGGTATGATGTGATATAGCTTCGCTTATTTGTCAAATATAGTTAATCATTATTACTACAAATAATTTTTCATAGGTGTAGCAAGTTCAATAATTTTATTTTTCCAATCTTTTGCTTGTATAATTCCACTAGCAATTAAAATTCCTTTAGATCCTAATTCAAGTGCAATGGATACATCTTCTGCAGTCATAATCCCGGCACCGCATAATACATCTATATCATTATTAATTTGATTAACAACGCCAACTGAATCAGATATGATTTTTGGATTTACTTTTGATACAGCTCGTCCAGAACCAATTAATTCTGGAGGTTCAATTGCAATTATATCAGGATTTAATTTAGCGATTTTTTCTACCTCTTCAATTGATTGTGCACAAACTAAAGATGTTAACTCAATTTCTTTAAATTTGATAATTAATCTTTCAATTTCATCTAATGGAATTCGTTTTTCTGAATGATTAATTAATGAACCTGGGCAATTTATTGATTTTAATAATTCAGGAACTATTGAACCAGTAGAACTACCTATTTTAGAATCATCAACATGTTGTGCATAGATAGGAATATTAACAATATCGATTATCTTAGAAAGAACTGGATTTGGCGGACATACAATAATTTCGACTGATGTTTCATTAGCAACTGACTCTGAAATTTTAGATATGTCAAGTGAATAATTAGAATATATTTCAGCATAATTCTTCAAATTAATTACTAATGAAGGAGTACGGTAGTTTTTCATATGTATCTCAAATGTATTAGATGTATTAATGTTTTAAATTATTTAGTCGGAGAATCTTGAAACCAATTTTACGGCAGAATAACTTAATAAATCTAATTCAATATTTGATTGATTTAATTTATCTAAATCAATGTTATGAAGTTTATTTATTTTTTTATAATTATTTATATTTATATCAGTAGAATAATCAAGATTTTCAACAATCCAATTTTGTATTTGTGTAAGTTCTTTGATTTTACCAACAGATGCAATTAAATAGGATTTGTTTTTTGGTGAAATTCCTGCTATTGTTAGTGCTTCTTCAATTTGATCAGTTATTGAGATACGCATCAATAAATCAACCTCAAATTCACGAGCTGCTAAAAGATTGTGCTTCTTTGCATAATAAGACTGTTTTATGGCAAATATCAAATGTTGTAGGTTAAGAATTGAACCTGGATTAATAAACTGAGTTAGAAGTTTAGGATAATTTTCTCGAAGTTCAATTAATGAAGATTTGTTAGTAGAAGAATTAATTTGTACAATTAAACAAGAATCTTGTTTAGACAGTTTATGTATATTCATCCGCCATGACTTACTGATATTATTGATATGACATCACCATTTTTAATTACTGTATCATGATTATTAAGAACTGAGATTTCTACATTATTTATTGCGATCAAAAGATTATTTGAATCTAATAATGATTGATCAATATTATATTTATTATTAAGTATATCCAACATTTGGTTTATTGAATGATTACTAAGATCAGTAGAAATGTTATTTGTATTAGTATGTTTACAAATATTTCCAAAAAATTTAATCTGATTCATCGGTAATAGATGTTTCACTATCTATTGAACTAACCGTGGCAGTTTCATTAACAAGGAGTGATTTTTGTTCATTATTTTTAATTTTTGTTATACATCCTGCAATTTGATTACGTAGTTTTTTTGAAGTAATCTCAGAAACTGCGTCCAATGCTTTCTTATTTTCTTCATAATCAGTAGTAAACAAGGATTGATTGTTTTCCATTACTTGCGTAGATAATGTCCAAACTCGTTTCATTATACTTAGTTACTCCTTACAACTATATATTTTTTTAAATTATCAGATATTTGTTCCAATATATCGTCAAATGGGATAGACCACAAATTACTTAATTTATTAACTATGCTTGGAATGAATGAAGGTTCGGCAATTTTACCTTCATAACATGCAGAAAATGGAACAGGTCCGTCAGTTTCTACAATGGTAGATTCAGGATGGGATAATTTTGCAAGTTTTTGAAGAGACTTTGAATATACTAAAGCAGGTCCAAATGAAACTAATATTTCAGAATTTAATATTTTTTTTAATTGATCTTCATTACCTGAAAACCAATGCAGCATAATGCAAGGAAGATTATATGATTCTAAAATATCCAATACTTCTTGTGTGGCATCTCTAGAATGAATAGAAACGGGTAATTTAGACTTTTCAGCAAGTTGTAACATGTGTTTGAAAGTAATAATTTGGTTTTCAAAGTCAATTCCACGTTCTATGTAGGTTTTATCCAATCCAATTTCACCAACACCGTCAATAAGATCTAAATTATCTTTGAAGAATACATCAAATTCTTCCAAATTAGATTGGGAATATTTTGGGTGTATTCCAACAAATGAAAGTAAATTATCTTTAGAATTAGAAAGTTCCACCGTAATTTTAGAATCATTTAGTGTTTCTGAGACATTAAATGCGAGTGTTCTAGATACTTTCAAATAATTTAATATATCAAGTCTAGAAGAATTAAATTCAGTCGCAGATAAATGAATATGCGCATCAAACAAGTCAAAATCATCAATATTCATCTTAAACGTACTATATCAGTCCATTAGTCCTAAAAAAAGGTTATATAACTATTATAACCAGTTTAATTTACCATGAGCGATTTAGAATTCGGGTTAGCTGCAGTTTATAGAATAATTAAAAAAACGGGTGCTGAAAGAGTGGGAGATGACGCTGCAGAGGAATTAAGAACAGTATTAGAAGAATTCGGTATTAAAATTGCAGAACAAGCACTAGTATATGCAAAACATGCGGGAAGAAAAACAGTAAAATCATCAGATATCAGATTAGCAGTAGATGAAATTAACAAAAAGAATTAATCATAGACATTTTTGAAGTATTATAGACGATATGTAGTAATTACTTATTGCGCTCCGGTCGTCTAGCTCGGCCAAAAATAATGAAGGTCATGGATGGCGGATTCTCAATTCGTCGACACGGGTTCAAATCCCGTCCGGAGCACATATTATATTTAATACAATTAGAATCAATTAATTTTTAAGATAATAATGATAGGAATAACAGGGAGTCCAGGTACTGGTAAAAAGACAATTGCCAGAGATCTATCAGAAAATATGAACGTCGACGTATTTGATATAAATAAATTCATTATAGAGAATAATCTTGCAGAATATGAAGAAGGTCAATTAATTGTGAATAATCTAAAAGATGTTAGAGAACGAATAGATAATGAATTTATAGGAAAAGAATTCATAGTAATTGGGCATTTATTGCCTGAAGTTATTCCAAAAGAGACATTACTAAAAGTAATTGTATTAAGATGTGAACCGGATATATTGATAGACAGGTACAAAGAAAGAGATTATGATGAATTAAAAATTAAAGATAACCTAGTATCTGAATTGATCGGAACTATACATTATAATACTGTTATGAAATATGGAAACGATAAAACATTTGAGATAGATGTATCAAACAAGAATGTCAGTAATATTGTTGATGAGATAACAATGATAATTAATGATGAAAGAATATCAAAAGATAGAATAGATTGGATAGATTATGCATCGAAGTCAAATAAATTAAGAAGGTATTTGAATTAACTTGAATAATAAAAAAACATTAATTATTGCAAGCATGGTAATATTTTCAGTATTTTTCATTCTGAATTTTCCAATTGATTATCTTGCCTGTTCAGCTTCTACTACTGCATGTAAATTTTTTGATGTTGTAAAGGATGAAGATTCTCAGCAAAATGATTCAACTGAGATTAATGATTCAGGTGTGAAATTAGATATTGCATTCCCAGAAATTGAAGTAGGTAATTTGATTTATTTAACAACGGCGAATGATGAGTCAGGAAGGATATTTGTTGCAACAAGAGAAGGAATTATATTTTACATTGAAGAAGATTCGAACAGCATATCACTATTCATAGACATAAGAGAGAAAATTGATCAGGAATTAACTGGAGAGAGAGGACTTCTTGGATTTACTTTTGATCAGAATTATATTGATAATGGGTATTTCTATATATACTATATAGATTTTGAGGGTAATTCCGTAATTTCTAGATTTAAAGATACTAAAAATATTGAATCAATATTCAATACTGAATTAAAGATATTGCAGGTTGATCAGCCATATTCAAATCATAATGGAGGTAGTATTCTAATTGGACCTGATGGATACTTGTACATTGCATTTGGAGATGGAGGATCTGGAGGAGATCCATTTCTTAATGGACAAAATGGAAATACATTATTGGGTTCAATATTAAGAATTGATGTCAGTAGATCTTCAGAAGATAATCGTTATCAAATTCCTAACGATAATCCATTTATCGATAATGATAAGTTTAAAGATGAAATATGGGCATATGGTCTACGAAATCCTTGGCGAATGAGTTTTGACATGAAAACTGGAAAATTATTTGTAGGAGATGTTGGACAAGATAATTTTGAAGAAATAAACATAATTGAGAAAGGTGGAAACTATGGATGGAATATAATGGAAGGCAATAATTGTTTTAACAGTGAAATTTGTAATAAAAATAATCTCATAATGCCAATTATCGAATATTCACATAGTGAAGGATGTTCTGTAACTGGAGGATATGTATATCATGGAAAAATCGAGAGTCTAAAAAATAAATATATATTCTCTGATTTTTGCAGTGGAAATATTTGGACAATTGATCTATCTAATAATGAATATGAGAAAGAAAGATTATTGAAAGGGCCATTTCAAATTTCGTCGTTAGG
>JACAFS010000027.1 GCA_013378385.1 Nitrososphaerota archaeon
CTTGAACAGATGAATTCACTTTATACTCATCCAAAAATGAAAGGCTTCGTCACTCTAACTCACGGCGAAGGGTATGGGCTCCCAATCTTTGAAGCGGCATATCACGGGTTGCCCGTAGTCGCACCGTCTTGGAGTGGACAAAATGACTTCCTCTATGCCCCTACAAAAAGTGGAAAGCAAAAGAAAGAGAAGATACGCCCACTATTTGCAAAAGTTGACTACACCATAGGACAGGTTCCATCTCAATCAATTTGGGACGGAGTTATACACGCAGATGCATCATGGTGCTATCCAACGGAGAACGGTGCTAAGTCTGCCATGAGAGACGTTTATTCTAACCACTCCAAGTATGTTGGCATGTCTCGCTAAATCAAAAAGCATATTTTGAAAAACTTTACGGAAGAGCAAATGACTACAAAGTTCGCAGATGCAATTTGTGAAAAAGAGGAGGCATTCGATGTTGAGGATTGGTTATCAACATTGGACATAGAGACACATGAATAAGGCAATCTTTGTGGCAGACTTTTTTGCCAACGAAGTACCAGGCGGCGGAGAACTAAACAACCAAGAGCTTATTGAAATACTGAGAGAACGGGATACTCATGTTTTAGAAGTAAAGAGTGGAAGACTGACGCCAGAATTCATCTCAGAATGTTCTAAAGAAGTAAAATTTATAGTAGCCAATTTTGCCATGCTTTCAGAAGAAAATAAGACGATTCTTGAAAACGATAGGGAATATATTATTTATGAACATGATCACAAGTATGTGAGAAGTAGAAACCCAGCCGACTATAATAATTTCATAGCTCCTAAATCAGAGATAATAAATTTTAACTTTTACAAGAATGCGAAAGCAGTGTTATGTCAAAGTCGATTTCACGCCGATATTGTAAAATCAAATCTGAAATTAGATAACATAATAAGCCTCGGAGGTAATTTATGGTCGGAAGATTCTTTAGAAACAATGTTGAGCATGTCCAAGGTTGACAAAAATCCAACATGTGCTATAATGAATTCATCTAATTGGCATAAGAATACAAGTGACGCCATTAGGCTGTGCGAGGCAAAGCAGTGGGAGTACGACATTATACCTACTTGCGGCTATATGGAATTTTTATTAAGACTCGGAGAAAGTGAGAAGTTTGTATTTTTGCCAAAAACCCCAGAGACATTATCGAGAATAGTTGTAGAGGCGAGAATGATGGGGCTGTCAGTTGTTACTAATAATTTAGTTGGGGCTACGGGGGAAGAGTGGTTCTCTTTAAAAGGAGAAGACTTGGTAGAAGTTATTAGGAATAAAAGAATAGAAATACCAGACATGGTAGTGGAATGTTTTAAATGAAGGTTTATATAAAAAATCATCCAACTCACGCTGGTAAATGGATTTATGAAGGTTATAAAAGAGCGTGGCTTGCTCTTGGATACGATGTTGAATATTTCAATAAATTGGACGACATAAATAATAAGGACGAGTATTACATTATGGCTACAGACTATGATGTAAAAAATGACAGTTCTTATTCATCAATCTCCAATTCTGTCAAAAGTTTTATCTTCGCACAGCCAAATTCTTTTCCCTTTCCTTGGGGAAATCACCCTAATTTTATTTCCAATGCGAGCGATCAGGCTATTGATTTAATAAATCAAACTGACAATGCTCTGTTGTGGACTTTCTCTGACGACACTCGATATCACAAAAAATGGAAAACAGTACACACTGTTCCACTGGCATTTGATTCGATAGGATATGTCCCGAAGAAGGATGAAAAGTATTCTCAATACGATGTGTGTTTTGTTGGAGGTTGGGCCAATAACGGATTCGATGAGAAAAGAAAAATTATGATTGAGATATTCTCAAAGTTTATGGACTCAGGGCTAAAGTGTGGATTCTTTATCAACAAGGGATTGACACATGAACAAGAGTGCGATCTTTTATATAATAGCAAGACGGCATTAAATATACATGATGCATATCAGAGAACACTCGGCTATGACACTAATGAAAGAACATTCAAATCTCTTGGGTTGAATGGTATATTAGTGTCCGACACTATAGCACAATTAAATAATCTATTTCCAAGCGTACCCACCTCTCTAAACTCTAATGAATTGGTAGAAAGTGTCAAGGGAATATTATCCTTGACAAATGAAGAAATACGTGGTATAAAAGAAGATAACAAGAAAAACATAGCAGAAAATCACACCTATATTAAGAGAGTGGAGCAGTTTCTAAAACTATGAAACCAAAGATAACAATAATAATTCCATGTTATAACTCTGAAAAGTGGATAGAGCAATGCGCCACCAGTTGCCTAAAGCAAACTTATGAGAACGTGGAAGTAATAGCGGTAGACAACGAGAGTAAGGACAATACTGTCAAGATACTAAATGACATAAAGAAAGAGTATCCAGAACTAATACTGTCCAGTGCTGAAAATATATATCCAAACTGCTGGGATGAAGCGAGAGAAGAGGGCTTTCGCCTAATGACAGGAGACTACGTTATGACGATAGGCTCTGATGATTATATCGACTTGGAGTATGTCGATAACTGTATGGAAATTATACTATCCGCTCCAGATAAAATAAAGGCACTCCAGACGCCGATACAGGGCGTCCGACAATATGGAGACAAGTTCAGTTCTACTGGAACAATTCAACATTCATATAGTTCACGAGAGCAGTTTAAGGAACTGTGTTTAACGAAGTGTCCAGTCAATACACCTTCTGTTATCTATAATGCCGAACTCTATCACAATGGGTTATTAAATACAAAGCCAGAAAAGTATGGCGGCGCAGCAGACTATGATTTATACTGTAGTCTAATAGATAATGGTATTTTTATTTACCCTGTTCCCAAGTGGCTTGGTTTTTATTATCGATGGCACCCAGAACAAGCAACTTGGAATGTCCACAAAGAAGAAAGAAACTACGACAGAGAAATACAGGAACATTGGAAGAAAAGATGGCAGATGTAAATTTACTGCATAGAATAATAGACATTGCTTACAAGAACCGTTTGTCTCATCTTGGAAGCTATTTTTCCAGCGTTGATATTATCGACGATGTTTATAGCAAGATGAACAAAGAGGATATATTCATTCTATCTTCAGGACACTGCGCTTTGGCTCTCTACGCTGTTGTAGAAAAATACAGAGGCATTGATGCTGAGTATTTATTTGCCACCCACGGAGGACACCCTCACCGCTGTGAAAATGACGGACTATATTGCTCCACTGGCAGCTTGGGGATGGGTATCACCGCCGCTGTCGGAAGAGCAATAGCTAAACCAGATAGGGTAGTTCATTGTCTTATCAGCGATGGAGAATGTGCCGAAGGTAGCGTCTGGGAAAGCCTGAAGTTCATCTACGAACACAATATAAAGAATATAAAGATTTATGTAAATGTAAACGGATACGCTGCGTATGACGCAGTTGACACTTCCTATCTAATAAAAAGACTCAAAGCTTTCTTGCCAAGCATTAATATTATACATACAGATGTCAATGCCTTTCCTTTCCTAAGAGGATTGAACGCCCATTATCACATAATGAAAGAGGAAGATTACAAATTGGCGAAGGAGGTTCTAAATGAGAAAAGAATTTAGTGAAAGATTGCACAAAGAGATGGGAATAAATAAGGACATATATCTATTGACTGGCGATTTGGGATACGGACTCTGGGACAAAATTAGAATAGATTATCCGAATCGTTTCTATAATGTAGGCTCTTCGGAACAATTGATGCTGGGAATGGCGTCTGGCTTGGCGATGGATGGAAAGATACCAGTTGTCTATTCCATTACTCCCTTTTTACTTTACAGACCTTTCGAGACTATAAGAAATTACGTGGATCACGAGAAGCTACCAGTTAAACTGATTGGAGGAGGTAGGGATAGGGACTATGGATACTTAGGATTTTCCCATTGGGCAGAAGAAGACAAGGAAGTTACAAAGGTGTTTAAGAATATTAAGACTATCCATCCAGAGAGTGTAGAGTCAATGAATAAGAATTTTGATTTTGTTATCGATAAGGAAACTCCTCTGTATATGAATTTGAAACGATGAGAATATTATTTACATCCAATAAAACATATCGTGGCTCAATAGACGGTGGTTGGTGGTATTTTTATTTACCGCTAATGGACATGGGACATGAGGTATATTTTTATGACACTGTTTCAGGGGATGATAAAACATATTCAGAAATAATAGAGACGTTCAAACCAGATTTGATATTCTGCATCATGACTGGTGATGTAGGAATAGCTCCATTGGAGCCGTGGCAGGACATCTTGAATGAGACTAAGACTGGCAGAACAAAAACATTCAACTGGTTCTGTGATGACACTTGGAGATATGATAATTTCTCCAAAAATGCGTGTCATTATTTTAATGTCTGCTCCACTCCTGAAAACCCAAGAGTTGCAGATTATAAGAAAGATGGATACGATAATATAATTGTTGCTAATTGGCACGCCAACTCAAAGTTTTATGAAGCAAAAGCATATGAAGATAAGAACACGGACATTTCTTTTATAGGCTATCTGACTGCAACGAGGAAATCGTTTTTCAACAGAGTTGACTTGCCAATCACTTTCCTAAGCGGAATAACTCAAGAAGAACTTTTTGCTGCCCATACTACGACTAAAATAGGCATAAACTTGTCCCACAACGACAATGACACTCAAGGCAAGACTCAAATGAAGCAGAGAATGTTCGAAGTTCCCGCTGGCGGAGGGATGCTATTGACTCAATATCACGAGGGAATCGAAGACTATTATAAAATTGACAGCGAGATAGTTACTTTTAAAGATGCTGATGAGTTTTGCAAAAAGGCAAAGTTCCTAATGGACAATCCCAATGTCAGTAAAAATATAGCTGAGAGGGGATACAGAAGATTTATTAGGGAACACGATTCGTCCGTTAGGTTGAACCAAGTATTGCAAGAGATTGGAAAACTGTGAATATTCTCATTACAGGATCAAAAGGATTTATAGGCAAAGAATTGTCAAGATACTTTAGCGAAGAGCATAATGTAATCTCCACAGATAGGACAACTCTTGATCCAACTAAACGCGAAAGTGTAAAAAGCTTCTTCGACAATAACAAAATAGATGTTGTCATCCACGCCGCAGTGAAGGGCGGGAAAAGAGGGCATCAGGAAAGTATCGAAGACTTGTACGAAAATTTGCTTATGTTTGAAAACCTTAGTAATTTTTCAAATCACTATAAGGCTATGTTCAATTTTGGCTCTGGTGCAGAATTTGACAGAAGAATGGAAATAAAACTATCAATAGAAAGTGAAATAGAAAGTCGTCTTCCGTCGGACTACTATGGATTGGCTAAAAATCTTATAACTCGTAAAATAAATCACTTAGATTCCAATATCTATAATCTAAGGCTATTTGGATGCTTCGGAGAATATGAAGAACCTCAGAGACTACTAAGAGCAACATACGACAAGATAGTCAAAGGCGAAAGCCCTAATGTTCACAATGATAAGTGGATGGACTACTTTTATGCACAGGATATCGGAAGAGTCATAGAGTATATTGTAAATAATATTGAGAAAGATATTCCCAAGGACATAAATCTGTGTTATAATGAGAAATACAGACTAAGCGACTTAGTTTATAAAATAAAAAACTTGACGGAATCCAATTGCGATGTTATAATATATAATAACCAAATTGGAAGTTTGTCTTATACGGGCGATTCTACAGAATTAGATAGCCTAAATATAGCCCTGATGGGCATTGACATTGGAGTTGAAAAGTGTCTGAAAAGTTGGAGCAAATACTAGACTTAGTATCTGAGTATGTTAGTGAAAAGGATGATGGATGGAAAGCTGGCGAAGATTGGGTTAGTTATTCTGGACCTCAATTTGATGATAAAGAGTACAGGGCAGCAATTGAAGTCCTACTGAGCGGCTGGTTAATCTTTGGAGAGAAGTCTAGAGAATTTGAAAAGACATTTTCGCCGCACTTAGGCAAAGCACAGGGGTGCCTAACCAATTCGGGCTCTTCCGCCAATCTTCTTGCCGTAAGCGCTCTGCGCTCAAAGAATGGATTTAATCTCCCAGAAGGTTCAAAGATAATTACGCCAGTTGTGTGTTTTCCTACGACAATAAATCCAATCATTCAAAATGGATTTGAACCAGTTTTCGTAGATGTGACTCTTCCTGATTTAAATTTAGACTTAGATCAAGTAGAGGCTATACTTGAATCTGATCCAGATATCAGGGGGATAATGTTTGCTCATGTTCTTGGAAACCCTCCAGACATGGACAGATTGATGGGGTTGATTAAAAAACACGAACTCATCTTTGTTGAAGACGCTTGTGACGCTCTCGGTTCATTTTATGATGGCAGAAAGTTGGGCTCATTCGGAGATATTTCCACTTGCTCGTTCTTTCCAGCCCATCACATGACTATGGGCGAGGGTGGATTTGTAGCAACAGATAACGTTCGACTAAACAAGGCAGTTACGAGCATTAGAGACTGGGGTAGGGCTTGCTATTGTAACACTGCTAAACCTGGTAATGTAACTGGCGGGACAGCTTGTGGAAACAGGTTCAAGAATTGGTTGACTGGAATGCCAGAAGCCGTTTACGATCATCGATATGTTTTTGACGAGATAGGGTACAACCTAAAGCCACTAGATTTACAAGCAGCCATGGGGTTGAAGCAATTAGATAAATTGCCAGATTTCGACGCCGCACGACGAAAAAACTTCTCAAGGCTGTACGAGATATTCAAACCATATGAGAAATATCTATACCTACCAGAAGCCAACGAAAAGGCAGATCCATGTTGGTTCGCCTTCCTAATGACGGTTAAAGAAGGTTCCCCGTTTAACAGAGGAAATATCGTTTCTCATTTCGAGAAAAACAAGATTCAAACTCGTTCTTATTTCGCTGGAAATATTTTAGCTCACCCTGGTTACAATCACTTAGCAGAGCCGTATGGTGACTTGGGAGATATGTTCCCAGTTGCCAAGATAGTCACGTTCAATTCATTCTTTTTAGGAACTTTCATAGGACTGACTGAAGAAAAATTAGATTACATACAAAGCGTTGCTGACTCCTTTTTCGGAGAACTGTGATGAAAGTGGTATATGTAACGGGATGTCTTGGATTCATAGGCTCATACGTTACTAGGAAGTGTCTCGAACGTGGTTGGATGGTGTATGGCATCGATAAATGTACCTACGCCGCCAACAGGAATCTCATAGAAGAGTTTTCGGAATACTCAAACTTCACCTTCTTAGAAGAAGATATCAAAGACTTGAAGCATCTTTATGACTGCGACTACGTTATAAACACCGCTGCCGAGTCTCATGTTGGAAATAGTATCATAGATAGCGGGGAATTCATCAGTAGTAATATTGTGGGAGTTAGAAATCTTCTGGACTTGATTCGCAACAGACCAGAGAACTGCAACCGACGCCCCATCCTATTCCACTTCAGCACCGATGAGGTTTATGGCGACATTGAGGACGGAGAGCATACTGAGGAACACTTGCTCCACCCAAGCAATCCATACTCTGCGTCTAAAGCGTCCGCAGACATGCTCGTTTTGGCATGGGCGAGAACATATAACGTAGAGTACATTATTTTACGCCCCACAAACAATTATGGCATTGGACAATATCCAGAAAAACTCATCCCTCTCTCGGTAAAGAACATGATTAGAGGAAGGAAGGTTAGATTACACAATGGCGGTACGCCTATTCGTAACTGGCTTCACGCCGATGATACGGCAGAATCAGTAATGACAATCATCGATTCTGGCAATGTTAATGAGATATACAATGTTGCAGGAGGATTCGAACAAACGAATGCAGAGACAGTCAAAAAGATAGTGTCCGTTCATCACAACACTGATGATTGGAAACAATATGTAGATTTCTCATATTCCAGACAAGGGCAAGATGTACGTTACGCCCTAAATGACGAAAAGTTGAGAGCCCTCGGCTGGAGCCCTAAAAAGGTTTTTGATGAAGAGATAAAATCAATCGTTGAATACTACAAGAACAATTTTATTTGGTAATGCTTATGTGGTACAAAGGTTTAAAAAGAAAAATAATAGACATTCCTTTATCGGTAGACTCTCCTCCTTGGCTTTCATCAACCCCATTACCAGAGAATCAATTGGCAGATCTTGGAAGAAGAGGAGATTTTGTTAATAAGTTTGAAGATTATCAAATAGATAATAATCTTTCAGAATTGGTTAGCGGCAAGAGAATAGCCTATGTGTGTCCGTCTCCTCACTTGAGAGGGATGAAAATGGGCGAATACATTGATTCGTTTGATTTAGTAGTTCGTGTTAACCAAGCTTTCCATATGCAAGAAGAGGATTGGGAAGATTATGGAAAAAGAACAGATATTTTAATGAATTGCCTGAATTGTAATAAAATTGCAGCACTTGAAAAAGATATGGATTTCGCAAGAGACATGAAGTTTATTGTTTGTCCTATGGTTTCTATGTGGGATATACAGAGAGTAGATGACTTTCTTGATAAAATCGGCGTACCTTGGCATAATGTAAGCGATGGATATCTATTTAAGATATTCAAAGAAGTGGGAACAACTTGTAATACTGGACTGACTGGCGTTATGACGCTTCTGAACTATGACATAAAAGAGCTATATCTAACTGGAATGACTTTCTTCAATATGAACAAGTTTGGGCAAATATATTATGGCAAATACCATAATGAAGCAGTCGCTAATAATAATTTTAGAGAAGATTCTGGAAAAGTTCCTAACTTTGCTGATTTGAGAATCGACATACACCAGCAACAGCCACAGATTAATTATTTCCACAAGATGGTGTATTTCCACTATGGAAAGAAGTTGACTTTAGATGAATATCTTACTAAAAACTTTGACTCCACTATACAGAAGGTTAAAAATAAATGAAACTTGTAGCAATGATACCTGCTCGACTGGGCAGCAAAAGAATACCCAAGAAAAACATAAGACTGCTCAATGGCATTCCTCTTATTTCTTACATTATTCGTGCCGTAAAAGAAAGCCAATGTTTTGATGAGATATATGTAAACACAGAGTCAGATATAATCGGAGAGATAGCCTTGTCCGAGGGTGTCAAGTTTTACAAAAGACCGTCTCACTTATCAACAGACTCCGCAACAAACGATGATTTTTCTTTAGACTTTATAAAGAATGTTGAGTGCGACGTCATGGTACAGGTTCTAGCCACTTCTCCTTTTCTATCTGTAAAAGATATCAAATCTTTTGCAAAGATGGCTATTGACGGAGATTACGACACTTTAGTTTCTCTGAACAAGCAACAGATTGAATGCGTCTACGACGGCAATCCTATCAATTTTGATAAGAAGAAGCCTTCGCCACCGTCACAGCACGTAACGCCAGTCGGAGCATATGCCTGTGGTTTGATGGCTTGGAGAAGCGAGAATTACAAAGACAATATGGAGAAGTATGGCTGCGGATATCACGGAGGCGACGGTAAAGTGGGATATTATACCCTAACTGGGCACTCTACTATTGACGTTGACGAGGAAGAAGACTTCCAGTTGGCAGAATTAGTCGCAAGACACTTGGCGTCCAGACAGAATTATGAACCAAGGTATTACGGAGACGGACTGCATGTAGAAGTTGACGTGCCGAGTATATTAGCCAAGGATGGAGTAAACACTAATGATTTACATTCAGCGAATAGTGAAACCCCAGTAAGTGTGAAAGAGATTATAAGCAGTTTTGACGACTCAGTTTCTTGGAGCAAGAGAGTAGTTAATACTGAGAATAACAGCGCCACATTGATACATCAGATGCCAGGAGAAGGCAATCGAGCGCACTATCATCCAGAATGGAATGAGTGGTGGTACATCATTGACGGACAATGGGAATGGAACATCGAGGGCGAAAAAATAATAGTTAAAAAAGATGATATAGTTTTTATACCAAAAAATAGAGTACATCACATTACCGCTGTCGGAGACAAGCCTGCCATAAGGCTGGCGGTTAGCCGAGAAGATGTAGAACATGTGTATCCCGAGTAAAATAAAATGAATAAATCTGAAATTAATGAAATATCTATGGAAGATACAATATTTTTAATAGGTTCTGGACCTTCTTTAAATAAAATAGACATGTCCTTGTTGAAAGATGTAAATACAATGTCACTGAATAGACAGTATATTGCTTATGAAGAGTGGGGATTTTTTCCAACATATTACACCATTATAGATAGAAAACTTGTAAAAGCAATATTCATGAAGGACTTGTGTCCGCTCCTAATAGAAAATCCAAAATGTACAATAGAGAAGTATTTTGTACTCCAACCACCTTTAGACGCCGCTGATGTGCCTCGCGATATGTTAGCGATGTCTTATTCAAGAAACAAATCAAATAAGTCCTTCGACATCACAGAAGAATTTATTCAAGGTGATGACGGTCCACTCTGGTATTCTCACGAAGATGTTTTGATAATGCCTGAAAGAGCGGGCTGCGATGTGCGAATATCAGATTATAATATTGAAAAACTAATTTCAAATCCGAAGATGTGTTCGACTCTAGAAAATTTCTCAGCCTCGACTCTCGATTTTTGTGGTAACGGGGGAGCCTTTGCGACAACTCTTTGTGCCCATTTAGGCTTTAAAAGAGTGGTTCTTTTGGGAATCGATGCTTTTTATTCTGGTCGTGATTGTTCAGTAAAAGCGGGCATTGACTTGGAACATTTTCATCCTCAATATTTTGATCCAGAAACATTCCCAGAAGGCGAGACTCAAGGAAGTCCAGATAAATCCAATGGAATACTGCCGTGGAAAAAACTATCTGAGATGCAACCAGATGTTTCTTATCAAATATTATCTTGCACGCCTGATTCTATTATAAACGATTATTTGGATTATGTGAATCTTGAGGATTTGTTGGGGAGTTATGCTTGAATCTTGATTTCAAAAATAAGACAGTTTTAGTCACTGGAGCCACCAGAGGTATCGGAAAATGCATTTCTGATGATTTCAAGGCATTGGGAGCAGATGTCATATCTTTTCCAAGTTCGATTTATGATCTCACAGACAGAAAAGAACTGCATGATTTTATAGAACATATAGAGACTCTTCAGGTAGATATTTGTATAAACAACGCAGGTATAAATAAAATTAATTATGTAGAAGATGTTCTCGAAGAGGATTACGACAAAATAATGCACATCAACGCCAAAGCGCCATTCATGATATCTCAGGCAGTGTCTAAGGCAATGAAGGCGAGAGAATACGGTAGAATAGTCAATATAGCATCCATATTTGGACATTGTACTAAAGAAAAAAGATCTTGTTATACAACTTCTAAATTTGCACTCGTCGGGATGACAAAGACTCTCGCAGTCGAAATGGCTCCTTATAACGTCCTCGTCAATTCTGTGTCACCTGGATTCACCGCAACTGAACTGACAACAAGGGTTTTAGGAACAGAGGGAATTGCTGAGATGTGCAAACAAGTTCCAATGAAGAGAATGGCGATGCCAGATGAGATATCAAAAGTAGTTTTATTTCTATCCAGCGAACACAACACGTATCTTACTGGACAAAATATAATTGTTGACGGAGGCTTCGTAAATGTTTAGCGTCGATTCGCACAAGGGAAAATACCACGTCGTGTTCGGCACGCCTTTGGAAGAAGCTGTCAAGAGTTGTATTCAGGATACTGATTTTTTAGTAATAGACAAATGCGTATATGATAAGTATCCCATTTTCCACCGCCTAATTGATTCCGAAAGGATTTACATTCTTAGGGCGGGAGAAGAGACTAAGACTTTGCAAACATGTCAAGAGCTTATATCTATTTTGATATCCAGCGGATTCAAGCGAAATCACAAACTTGTAGCAGTTGGGGGAGGAATTACGCAAGACATAACGTCTTTTACGGCGTCTGTTCTTTTCCGAGGCATTGGGTGGAAGTTCTTTCCAACCACCTTGTTAGCGCAAGCAGACAGTTGTATCGGCAGCAAAACATCAATCAATTTCTCAAACACTAAGAATCTATTAGGATCTTTCCACCCACCAGAGCAAATTATATGTTGCACCGAGTTCTTAAAAACACTTCCTCGCAATGATATTAAATCTGGAATCGGCGAGATGCTGCATTATTATATTTATGCCGACAGCAGTCTTCTAGAGGACATGACGAGAGAATATAATAAACTTGTAGAAAATCCGTGCGAACTGATG
Organism: Nitrososphaerota archaeon; assembly: GCA_013378385.1. Taxonomy (GTDB): domain Archaea; phylum Thermoproteota; class Nitrososphaeria; order Nitrososphaerales; family UBA57; genus UBA57. The sequence goes on from JACAFS010000027.1 coordinate 12,219, forward strand.
GGGCGATACATCGAAGAGAGTTTGTCTATAAAAAGAGAGATGATACAGCGAGATGAGTTTGACAAAGGAGAACGAAGGGTTTTTAATTATGGGCATACGTTTGGACACGCTATCGAGGCTTTGAGTAACTACGAGGTAAGCCACGGACTGGCTGTCACTATAGGAATGGACATTGCCAACTATGTTGCCTTAAAAAACAACATCATTGATGAAGAAACCTATCTCTATTTTCATAAGCACTTAAAGAATAACTTGACGCCATACTACATAGATAATGACAGAATTGAGGATTATTACAATCTGTTAATGAAAGATAAAAAGAATACAGATAGTGATATTGTCTGCATCTTGCCGTATGGTATAAAAGATTTAAGAATAACTAAAGTTAGCGATAGTAACACAGATATATCAATTGATAAACTTAAGAGAGACTTGGTGGACTATATGGAGGATAAATGTCTTTAGCAAGAAGCACTAAATTTGGAATCAATGTGGATTTTGAAAAGAGTCATGGACTGTATTTATATGATAAGAATGCCCATAGGGAACTTCTTGACTTCTTCGGAATGTATGCTTCGTTGCCGTTGGGTTATAATCATCCGATATTCAAAACCCCTGAATTCGTTGATGAGTATTTGAGAGCATCTTCTTTAAAAATAAATAACTGTGAATTTGTATCAGATGAAACTCTTGAATTTGATAGAATGTTTACTGAATATGCGGGCGTCGGTATTTTTAAAAACATTCATTATAGTTGCACTGGAGCCCTCGCAGTAGAGGCGGCTATAAAAACATGCATTCAATACAAGGGCTTTCACGAACCGAAAATACTATCTTTCCATAATAGTTTCCATGGAATTAACAGTTACGGAGGATTTATAACCTCAAGGTTTCCAGGTGTAGACAAGAGATTAAACGGATTTCCCGAGAATTTCTCTATGAAGATAGCTCCAGATTTACAAAAGGTTGAAGAGAGTTTAAGGAATAATGACATTACGTGCCTCTTAGTCGAACCGATACAGTGCAGTGCTGGCGACATTCATTATGATAAGATGTTTTTTAAGGAATTGAGAAGGTTGTGCGATAAATACGATGTACCTCTTGTGTTTGATGAGATACAGATTGGATTTGGAGGAACAGGAAAGCTATGGTTCTTTCAACATATCGATGTGACGCCAGATATTGTCATTTTTGGAAAGAAAACTCAACTTTCTGGCATCATGGTAAAGGATGAATTTTCACAGATATTCTCACGAGAAAGCAGCGTAAGGCTTGAGGTAACTTGGGACGGCGACATTTCCGACATGATAAGATGCAAATATGTGATCAAAGCTTATAATGAATACGACATATTAAGCAATGTAAATACAATGTCTAATCTACTGTCGTCAAAACTATCAGAAATGCCAGAAATACTAAACTTGAGAAATTGTGGATTAATCTTCGGATTTGATTTGAAAAATAGCGAGTTTAGAGATATAATGATAGGTGAACTATATGACAATGGGCTGATTTGCAACAAGACTGGCTCTAATTCAATTAGACTAAGACCAAGTTTAAATTTGACTGAGAGAAATATAGAACAAGCAGTCGCGATATTTGAGAAGTCATTCGCAAAGAGGAAAGAAATATAATGAGTAAGGAAA
>JACAFS010000028.1 GCA_013378385.1 Nitrososphaerota archaeon
AAGGTGGCCGGTTCTGGATTTATTAATTCTAAAACAGAATTGGATTATTTAATTAAACAGGGCATCTCTGCAATTCTTACACTGACAACTAGTTCTTTGAGCGATGAAGTCATTTCCGATGATTCTGTTACATACAAACATATACCTATTGTAGATCATTCATTGCCTTCTATCAATAATCTTGTAGACTCTGTTACATTCATAAATGAATGCATGTCAAATAACAAACCTGTTGTAGTTCATTGCAGAGCTGGTATTGGTAGAACCGGAACTGTTCTTGGAGCACTACTTATTACCTCGGGAATGTCTGTTGAAAGTTCTGTCAAGGAAGTACGAAAAAAACGTCCTGGTATTGCCGGGTTTAGAAAATCCATAGAATCTCAGCAAATTACATCATTAACTGAATATTTTGATTATATGAATCGCCAAGGTAATGAAGATGAAAATTAAATTTTTATCAAAGCGTGAAATAAATTCTCTAGTCGAGAAATTAATTGCTATTTCTCTAATTTCCGATACTCCGAAAATTAAACAAATCAAATCTTTTGAATTAAACGATGAAATTGAGATTCTCTCGTCAAGTAATTTTATTCTTGTTAGGAATCAAGATGAATTATTTCCATTCCTGCAAGATTCTGATACAATATCCTCACTTCCTAAAATTGTTGTAGATAAAGGAGCAATTCCATTTGTTTGCAAAGGCGCAAATATTATGAGGCCTGGAATAAAAGAACTTCCTGATAATTTCTCAAAAGGCGACCTTGTAGTTATTTCCGAGGAAGTTCATAACCAAAATCTCGCTATAGGTAAAACTCTAAATTCTTCTGAAGAATTACTTGTTCTTGATAAGGGGATGGTCATTCAAAATCTTCATTTTGTAGGCGACTATGTCTGGAATTCCTGTAAGGAACTTAATCTTTCTCTTAATGACTAACTATTTTTTTTAAATTAATAAGTGATGGGTCCATATTATTTTCATTGTCTTCATTAAAAATCGACAAAAAATCAATCGGCAAAGATCAACAAATGTATCTTAAAGCAATACCATTGAAAAATCTCGATCAAATAGCAACAATTAAAGATGAAGTCTCTCAAAACATGATTGTAATATTGAGAATTACTCCTATAGCACAAAAAAATGTCCAAGAACTTAAAAAAGCCATTGAAGAACTATATGGATATGTGTCTTCCATTGGCGGAGATATTGTAAGACTTGGAGATGAAAGAGTTGTACTTACTCCTCCTGGTGTAAAAATCTGGAGAGGCCTATCTTAAACTAGCTTGATTGCTTCTTGAACTTCGGGTCTATGCGTTCTTATTCTGTAAATTCTTGATATTGAATTCGCTAAATTCTCAACCTTTGTATGCTCTCCATGATTGATTATTACATTTCTTAATTTAGGCCTGAGTTTTCCAACAAATCTAATTAGTTGATTATAATCTGAATGTCCACTAAAACCATCGATCTTTTCTTTTGGACATTTTATATCTACAATCTTAATCTTTCCATCTTGATCAACTATACTTGCTTGATTCGCTCCATCCATTATTCTTCTTCCTAATGTTCCTGCGATCTGATACGATACAAAAATTAATTTATTCTTCTCAATTGGGGCTAATTCTTCAAAGTATCTCATTACTGGCCCTCCTTCTAACATTCCCGAAGTTGCCATAATTATTGACGGTTCATCTCTTAGCACCTCCGCTCTTTTACTATGATGATCTATTACTGTGAAATATTCACTTTGGAATGGATTACCTTGACCTCTTGCAATACTATTCTTTAAATCACGACTTAAAAATTCTGTTGACGCTACATGTATTGCAGTTGCTTCTGAAATCATTCCCTCAAGATAAATAGGACATTCGATTAATTTCTTTTCACGCATCTGCTGATCTAATACTAACATTATTTCCTGTGCCCTTCCAACTGCAGGACTTGGAATCAATACTTTGCCTCCCTTTTCTAATGTTGAATTTATTGAATTTACTAAATTTGACTCCATTTGGTCTCTTGTAGGCATCATATCTGCTTTTCCACCATACGTACTTTCCATGATTAGAGTTTCTACCCTTGGATAGTTCCAAATAGTCTCATCAAAAAGTTTTGTTTTTGCGAATTTAAAATCTCCTGTGTAGAGAATATTGTGCAGACCTTCTCCAATGTGCAGATGTGAAGTTGCAGAGCCTAATATGTGCCCTGCATTGTTAAGAACTAATTTGATATCGGGAGATATGTCTGTAACCAATCCATATGGCAATGTAATTGTATGTTGAATCATTTTTCTTACATCTCTTCCTTCATACAATACTTGTGAACCCTCATGAGAATTGATCTTTACATAATCATTGTGTAGTAATGCCATCAATGATAATGTTGGATCTGTACAGTATACTGGCCCTCTGTATCCATATTTGAATAATACTGGTAGATATCCTGAATGATCTAAGTGCGCATGTGATATTACTACTGCGTCTAAGTCATCCATGTCGAAATCAGCCCAATCTAATCTTGGGTATGAATCCCATGTATTTCTAGCATTGGGCAGTATTCCACAGTCTAAAAGAATCTTACTTTCTGGAGTTGTAAGCAACATACAAGATCTTCCCACTTGGTTGAATCCTCCCAAACTCTTCAGAGTAACATTCGACGCTTGAGATAATTTTGGCCTGAATATTTCTTCTCCTACTTGTCTGTAGAACTCACTTCTAGCTTCTGATTCAGCTTGTTTAACATAATATATCGTCTTTATACTTGTTGATGGCAAATCCGACCCTTTTTTCACTATGACTTTCCAACCAATATCTGCAGATAGTTTATGTAAATTAACTTCTGGATTATTTGTTAATTTTTGTGGCTCTAAAGCTTCTATAATTACTTCGCCAAGCGCATCGTCATAATATATATTTCCTAATCCTACATCTTCTGCTATTGAATTTTTTAATATTTCTGTTGCATCATTTTCTTTTTTTCTAATTGATTTATCCGTTCTAATTACTAATCTTCTTTTTACAGTGTTTACAATGTCTGAAATTATGTAATTATTACTAGCTAAAAATTCGTAATTTTTTGTATAGATTGATATTCTTGGCCCTTCATATTCTATACGTGTGATTTCTGCTTCTGCAGGTAATGATTTTAATATTGTCGTCATTAATTCCTGTGATTTACTCATCACTGCCATTTTATTTTCTACCAGAAAGATCTTTGAGTATTTCTTGTTTCTCTTCAAGTGAATATTCTTTTAGAATGTCTTTTTTTATTGTAACGATATTTAGGCCATCTCCTGTTCCTGAATTTCTTAAAATAGCCCCATAAACCGCTCTTATAGCAATCGGTAAAGCTTCATCTACACTTAATGCTTGTTTAAATTCACTCTCAAGTATTCCATATGCAACGGGAGATCCACTTCCAGTTGAATAATATTCTTCTTTTGTTAGTGTTCCAAACATGTCTATGTTGTATAATTGAGGCCCATCCATATCTACTCCGCCTACTAAGATGTCTGCATAATATGGCGATACTTGATGATTTGCTGAGAAAAATAAATTTGATGTTAATCTTGCTGCCGATGATATTGGTAATTTCTGAAATTTTTCCAATTTAAAAATATTAGACTGATACTTTAATTGATCAACTACATATTGAGCATCCGCAACACCGCCCGCAATTGTTAATGCACAATGATCATCAATTACTGCAATCTTGTTTACTGTTCTACTTGCAATATAATATCCCATTGAAGCACGCGTATCGGTCGTCAATACAATTCCATCACTGCATACTAGACCTACGGTGGTTGTGCCATGAACTTGATTCTTTATTTCGTTTTCTTTATACAATAGAATAATCTCCAAAAAAATTGGATACTTTATGTTAATAAATCAGAGTAAATAAATCTTCTTAATTGTTTATATTCCGTCTAATTCACCTTTTTTTTATTTTTATTATTCCGGTCACTAGAATCTATTTGCTGGGTCTGACTTAATACCTAGTTTGGATTATCTATTCAAAGGGGAGAAGTGTTGAGTGCGTCTGTAAATTCTATTTTACTTCAGGTTGTTCTTATATCTGTAGCTATTTTGACAAGTTCTTTTGTTGTATTGAATTATCCTGAACCAAAACCTCCAGATCCAGAGTTATTGCCTATGCATGCTATCACTATTGAAACCTGGACTCATGATAAAAATATTGGAGAGAGATATGTGACTACTCCTACTTCTGGAATTAATGTTGTGTTCTATTTCTGGAATGATATCGGTGCAACTGATTCAATTGCAGTAACTGGATCTACTAATGGAACTGGCCAAGTTACCGTTCTTGTTGAAGAAGGAACTTATGATTTAAAAATTGGAGAATGGACTACTGAAACCTTAGACATTTTTGAGAATATTACAATTAGATCCGACCACTATGACCTGGAAATACGCCCTAATTCAATTGAAATAGAAGCATTATCTGCAAGTTGGCAAGTTACATCTGATGATATAATTTTTGTATCTTATACTAGTACTTTTGATTTTGAAGTTAATTTAGATTCAATAAAGATGTCCGGCCTTGAATTGAATAATGTTGCCTGTGAACTTACTGACGATGCAGAAGCTGCAGTTCCTGTTGGCGGACCTGACGATCTATATGCATCGGGTAATAATTGTGAATTAGATGCATTATTGTTTCCATATTCTGACTGGTCTGACAGTTTTCGAATTCCTGCAGGAATAACTATTCCTTGGTCAGTAGCTAAACTCAATCCAGAGGTTGTTCTAAATGTTTCTTATACGGAGACTGGTGTCGATGAGTGATCCTTTTACTGAACTGATTATCTTACTAAGACCATATAACACTGTATTGGCTGCAGGTCTGTCTATTCTTTTGCTTTCTGAATTCCTTCTATTCCGTAATAATATTGTCAGAGAAAAAATTGTTAAACAAAAGATTCAATTTACTAAAAAATACGATGAAAAGTTTCTTAAATTATATAAAACACTGAAAGTATCTGCTTTTACATCTGGTCTGGATCAAAGAGATTCTTATACTATAAGAGAACTAACCGAATTTCTCATTGGTAAAAATCCTGCAGATGCCGACATTCTTCATTCTATTCTTTCTTCAATGGAGAAATACGCTTACGGTAATCAGGAAATAGATAAATCTGGCTATAATCTTATTTCTAAATGGATGTCTAATCAAAAAACTTCTAGTTTAGCGAGGGCGAGAATATGATAACTGAAATTAAAGATATATCTGATATTCAAAAAGCAGCAAATGCACTTGAAGCTGAAATTTCACAATATGTTGTTGGATGGCCTAATGTTATCAAGTTTCTAGCTATTGGCGTATTTACTGGTGGCCATATACTTATCGAAGGAGTTCCTGGAACTGCAAAAACATATCTTGCTAAAATCTTCTCTGATACTATAAATCTATCTTTTCGTAGAATTCAATCTACTCCTGATTTGATGCCATCTGATATTACCGGTTCACATATTTTTAATGTAAAGACTCTTGAATTCGATTTTCACGCAGGACCTATTTTCTCTAACATCGTTCTTATGGATGAAATTAATCGTGCTCCGCCAAAGACCCAATCTGCATTGCTTGAAGTTATGCAAGAAGGACAAGTAACAATTGACGGTAACACCACTCAACTTGAACAACCATTTATGATAATAGCTACCAAGAATCCAATTGAATTTGCAGGTACATTTCCTTTACCTCCTGCACAGTTAGATCGATTCATGGCACGTTTAATCATGAACTATCCTTCTAAGGATGCATGGATTGACATACTTGAAAAGAAAAATCAACGCGGCGAATCTGTAGAAGTCGAACAGGTTCTTGACGCATCCTCTGTAATTTCTGCACGAAAGTTAATTCAAGATCAAGTTAGTTTAGATGACAACGTTTTAAGTTTTATTTCAAATTTGTGTAACACAACTAGAGATAATTCTCGTATCATACTTGGAGCAAGCCCTACTGCTTCGGTTTCTCTCCTCAATGCATCAAGAGGTTATGCAGCAATAATTCGAGGAAGTGACAAGGTTACTACCGAAGATGTAAAGGCCGTTGCATTCGATGTTCTTAACCATCGTTTAGTAATTCGTGATCTTGAAGAAGGTCAGGATACTAAAGATTATGGAATAACTAAAATTAATGATCTACTACAATCCAGTATGGAGTCTATACAGTGATTTATGATGACCGATAATATTAATTCACTTTCTGATATTACAAAAATGTCTGAAGATATCCGTTCTGAGGTCAATAAGTCAATTGTCGGTCTCACTAATCATATTGATACTCTTACCTTGTCTCTATTGACAGGTGGACATGTCTTACTTGAGGGATTACCTGGTACTGCGAAAACATTTTTGGCCGTATCCTTTTCAAATACATTGTCCCTTGAGAACAATCGTATTCAATCCACTCCTGATATGATGCCTGGTGATGTAACGGGCACTAGAATTTACAACCCTAAAACTCTTGAATTCGATTTTCACGCAGGACCTATATTTGCTAATATGGTTATTGTCGACGAAATTAATCGTGCTCCTCCTCGAACACAAGCTGCTTTTCTTGAAGCAATGCAAGAAGGGCAAGTTACTGTTGATGGAGAAACATCAATATTAGACCAACCATTTATGGTTCTTGCAACTAAAAATCCCCTTGAATACGAAGGAACTTTTCCATTATCTCCAACACAATTGGATCGTTTTATGTTCCGTATTAATCTTAATTACCCAACTCTGGACGAAGAGATCGAAATTCTTCGTAATAAAACTAAATCTTTAGATTCTTCTAGTCGGATAATCTCTAAAGATCAAATTCTCCAGGCTCGAAAATTCCTTATTGATAATATGTCAGTTGACGATGGAATTTCTGAATATATTTCCAGCATCGTTCAATCTACAAGAACACAAGAAGGTATAATTATTGGAGCAAGCCCTACTGCTGCTGTATCCCTCCTCAATGCATCAAGAGGTCATGCAGCAATAATTCGAGGAAGTGACAAGGTTACTACCGAAGATGTAAAGGCCGTTGCATACGATGTTCTTAACCATCGTTTATTGATAAAACAATCTGATATTGCCGATTCAGGCACTGATGCCGAATCAAGTAATACTGCAGAAAAAATTATTACTGATATCATTCAATCTGGAGGCACCTAATTATGATTAACTCTTTGAAATCTACTGACGACATTAAAAATCTTAGAGATTCACTCAAGACGGAGATTGGAAAACATGTTGTAGGACTTGATAATATTGTTGATTCATTAATAATCTCAATACTTGTTGGAGGCCATGTTCTTATCGAGGGATTTCCTGGCACAGGTAAGACCTTAATGGCTAATTTATTCAGTAAATCTATAGAATCTACTTCGAATAGAATTCAATCTACTTCTGACCTAATGCCATCTGATATAACCGGTACTCGTATTTACAATCCTAAAGAACGAGAATTTGAATTCCGTTCCGGTCCTATATTCTCTAATTTTGTTATTGTCGACGAAATTAATCGTGCTCCTCCTAAGTCACAATCCGCTTTATTGGAATGTATGCAAGAAAGACAAGTTAGTGTTGAAGGCATGACTAGAAAAATGGACGAACCATTTATTGTTCTTGCAACTAAAAATTCTATCGAACTAGAAGGCACTTATCCTCTTCCAGAAGCACAATTAGATAGATTCTTATTCAGATTAATTATTGATTATCCTGATGCAGCAAGTGAGGCAGAAATAATCAGACGTAAGATTGGTCCATCTGTTGAACTACATCCTATAGTTTCAAAACAAGCAATTCTTGAAGGAAAAGATATGATTCATACAGGTATTAATGCAGAGAAAAACGTTCTCGAGTATATTTCTTCAATAGTTCAAAACACTTCAAATATTCCTAAAGTCACTCTTGGCGCAAGTCCACGTGCATCTGTCGCTTTATTGTACGCATCTAAAGGCTATGCAGCTGTTACTGAAGGTCGTTCATATGTAATTCCTGACGATGTCAAAGCTGTCGCATTTGATGTACTTAATCATCGATTAATCTTACAACAGAATGCACTTCTTGATCTAGATGACGGTGATAGTAATTCTGCTACCGAATATCTGAGAAAATTAATCAAGGGCTGTATAGACGAAGTAATTGTTCCAGTTTGATTTAATATGAAGAAACATATTCGACTTCTTATTGGTTTCTTTGGATTGATGACTATGTGTAGTCTGGCTTTATTGCCTAATGCTACTCTTGCTATGCTTTCTGTTATGCTTGCTTTGTGCATTAATCTTGTTTTGTTCAAATACCTAAAACCATCAAACAATTTCGAGGTTACACGTGTTTTTGATAAATACCAAGTAATGCCTCCTGCTGATATTAATGCTTCATTGGAAATGAAATATAATGGTAGATTCCCTGCAAACGCATCTGTTGAATTTGATTGTCAAAGTTTAGGTCTAAATATTAACACCGGTACTGTTGTTTTCCAACCTGGTCAAAAATACGACATCTCAAAAACTTTTGTCGCAGATCGCCGTGGCGTTCATAAAATCTCAGCCACTAAAGTTGTTGTTAAAGACTGGCTGTTATTATCTGGAATTACTATTACATCTAACGACGAAGCAGAAATTCTTGTACTTCCTCACATTTATCCATTCGAAACATCTCCTCAAACATCTGCCGCCGGATTATTGGGAGTTTCATCAGCAGTTAAACAAGGTAGAAGTAGTGAAGTTTGGGGCATTCGTGATTACCAACCTGGAGATGATTTTAAAATTATTTCATGGAAAGCTATGGCTAAATCTCCTGATCATAAACCCAAGTCGAAGATTACTGCTGGAGAAGAGGGACAGGCAATTACAATTGTTACTGATATAGGCAAAGACAGCGAACTTCCTAACGGAGACCAAATTTCGCTTGATATATCTGCAGATCTTGCAGCATCTTTATCTTATAATTTCATTAAACGTGGAACTCGAACTGGCTTGGTATTGTTTGATACTCGTACTCGAGCTGTCTTAAAACCGGCACGTGGCGAAACTCATGTCGATTCATTATTGCGTAATCTTGCAAAAGTACAACCTTCTCAAGATAAGTTCCTTATTACAAGTTTTACAAATTCTTATCTAGAACTCTCTGCTTCTGAATTCGGAAATAGTTTCATTCTAATTCTTACTCGTACTGATGATAGATTGATTGAATCATATCTGTCAAAGCTGAAATCTAGCCGTGATCTAATTATCATACTGATCTATAACGAAGATAATTATGAGAGGGCACAACAAATACAAAAAACAGTCGAAGAAAATGGTGTTCAAATGATTCTTACAAATCATAGTTCTGTACTAGACACAATGAAAAAAATGGAGGAGTGGTCATATGCTACCGTTAAGAGAACTTAGAACATATATTTCTGCACTTTCCATTGCTCCAATCGCTGTAATGATTGCTAATCCTGTCGTACTGAATGCATTTGTATCTTATTTGTCATCTATTGCCTTCTTCAGCGCATTCGGATTAATCGCTGTATACCTTATGCTTAAACAAATAGGTTTCATCAAATCATTAGGTGCAAATCAACAAGTTTTCTTTGAAAGTTTACTTTTGGTACTTCCGATTATCATCCCTATGTTTACCGTTCTAACTACTCAAAATCCTGCAGATTTCATCGCTGCATTTCTTGCTTATTTGGTAATAGGAACTGTTGTTTCTCTTTCTCGTGTTGTTGTTGGAGCTGGTGTCGGGGCATTTGGTAAAGTTCTCTACTTCTTTTTTGCATACATGATGGCATTGATGGTTTATGCAGGTTGCGTTGCAGGAGCTATTACTGGCGAAACATTCTCCTTATTATTAGCATTCGATCAAATTGCAGGAATAGCAACTTATCTTGGTTATGAAGGACATCCTATCGAACTTCCTCTTATTGAATATGTAAGGCTAGGAATGGCATTTGCCATCCCGGGTATTACTTTCTCTGCATTAGCAGCACAAGTGAGATTGTCAGAAGTTCGTGATAATCCTGGGGCAGAATCAAAAATGGTAAGCTCCTTGCGATCATCTGTAGCACTTCTTACTTTAGGCAGTGCCATATTATTACTTCCAGTTTACTTAATTTCTATCGCGATAGTGAATTTCGCTCCATATCTTGTAACAATAATTCCTCCTGTTCTTGTAATGGGATTCATTCTACTTGTATTATATTTCGTGGAGAGGGACTAAATTGCGTTCATCAATTATTATTCTCTTGTTATTTGTTTCGACTATTGTATTGTTACCTGTATCATTTTCTCAGGTTGACGATCGTGTATGTCCTGCATCTGCCGCTTGTGAAGAACCTTTTGACCCCTCTCAATTGACGAATATGATGCCTGATTTCGCTAATCTTGGTTTTAACGAAGAAAGTATGTCTATTCCAGCTTCTGGAAGTACTATCGTAGTAGGTCCTGGTGAAGAATTATTTATTCTTGCTGAAAAACAAATAATTATTACATTGGGAGAACCTGGCGAAGATTTAATGTTCCGTGGAATTGTTCCAGGTCGTCGAATTAATCAATTGGAGTTGCCCGTAGTTGGCGTTGGAGAAACTATGTTGGTTGAATTAACAATGTTGGAAGTCACCGCAGACGAACTTGCAAATGCTGGTTTTCCAGCTGATAATCCTATATTTGCAGGTATTAATGCTAGAGATGATGTCGATCAGGTTGCTAATTGTTTAAGTTTACAAAATCGTATTGAAGGACTCCGTAAAAATATTGGAGAGAGAAATTCAGATATTGTTGATTTACGTAATCAACCAGGCAATTTTCAAAATCAAACTATCCAAAGACTAATAATAAGAATGCAGAATGACAATGACCGAGATAGAGAACTTCTCCCCACACTTGATGCACAATTTGAAATTCTTCAGTGTGAACGCGTTCCTAGAGATGAACAGGAAAGACCTGAAGCAAGACCAACAGACCTATCTGAAGAATCATTTCAACGATCACATATATTAGTTGTAGGGGAAGGCAGTCCTTCTGGATTTATCCCCAATTATCAATTGACTGGCAGTAATCTATTCATGGAAAAATCTGAAACCCTCGAATTAGCAATCCTTGAACCGACTGATGGCTTTCATATTATAAGTGGCTCATATGGCGCTATTGAATATCCTAGTGTTATTTCTCCTGGATCTGAATATATAATTAGATACAATAATACCGTTGAAGATTTTGATCCATCTGGCGAAAGTATTGAATTTGTTCTTGAAACTACAAGAAAGTTGAGAATCGATTCTCATACTGCAGATCTTACTACTAGTATTGAGAAAAATGGAACAATTGCTTCCACTACACTTAATCTCCCTAATGCTCAAACTGGGTATTTTCAGATAAACATCCCTGAGATAGGCGAATCTGAAAACGGCGATTCACCATTACAGTATGGCCTACATTTCTTCCATATCCACTCTAATTTCGTAGGAATCGGAACTCTTGACACATATCTTCCAGTTTATGTTGTTCCATCTGGGGAGTATAATCTTGTAGGATATTCTATGGCATCTGAACCTGATTTACGTATTAATCTTGCTGATTATGTGCCAAATGCCCCTGAACTTTTCATAATTAGTAAATCCAATGACGTAACCACGTTTATTGAATCTCAGGAAATCAACATTCCTGTAGCTGTTATCTCTGTATCTGATAATCTTGGACCAATTAATCTATACGAAATTGTTCTCGACGCCGATTTCATTACAAGTTCTTTTGATGGAAAAATGTATGTCTTGGCCAATAGCGCCACTGATACTTTTTCAATATCTAGCCTGAAAATTTTTAATTTTATCACGACTGATTTTAATATTATTGATAGCACTGACAAAACTAAAACATACAACAATAAATTGGGATTTCCTATTAATGTAGATCTCATGCTCGACATCAATACTATTGATATTTCTGTTTTCGATGAATTTGAACAACCATTCATTGACGGTCAAATAATTATACAAAAAGCAGATGAAGAATTCACTGCCGACCTTTTGGATATTCCTCGATTAAAGCTTCCCGACGGAAATTATAAAATTACTCATATTGTGGAAGACGAAATAAAATCCGAGCAAGATCTATCTATTAGTAGTTCTGGATTGATTCAATTTAATGTTAAAACATTGTTGTTGGAAGATCAAATTCTTACTATTGCAATAATTATAGAATCTATATTGATTGCATTCTTCACATTTAGAATAATGTCAAAGTACTTTAAAGGATAATTATCCGATTTCTGAACCTGCGTTCATTTCATTATCAGTCTGAAGTAATGATACTTTGTCTCCATCAATTGAAGCTAGTAGCATCCCTTGTGATTCCACTCCGAATATCTTTCTTGGTTCTAAATTTATTAAAACAATTACTGTTTTATCAACTAAATCTTCTAACGAATAATACTTTGCAATTCCCGCAACAATCTGCCTCTCTTCATCACCGATGTCTATTTTCATTTTAATTAATTTATTAGATCCAGTTACTGCTTCTGCATTGATTATTTTTCCAACTCTAATTTTTAGTTTAGAAAAATCATCGAAGTTAATTATATCCATGAATCTTTTTTTCATCTTAGAATGATATATGTATTTTTCCGGTAAGATATTTGTTAAATTTATGTATATTCTGCTTCCGGTGCAGTAAAATACATATATGAAAACGAATTATGTGAAATATTTTAAAATGCATTATATAGTATGATTGTACTAAGATTTCCATGAATCATAGGTATTGGCTTATATCTATACTAGCAGCTTTGCTGTTAGTAACTTCAAGTTGGGGATACGCTGCTCTTTCAAATAGTAATGATACAGCAGTAGTTCCTTCAGTTGAAGCGGTTGGTCCAGGAAATTGGGAATGGATCAATTATGGACCTGATGGCGGAAGTTTCAGCCCTCAAACACAGATCAATAAGGAAACAGTTGCATATCTGGAAATGAAATGGATTTATCCATTCCAATCAGATGTTGAAACCACTTTCCCTAACTCTGTGCAAGAAGGTGCTTCTGCTCCCCCTATAATTGTTGACGGCGTTGTTTATGTCGCAAAGAACAAACAAGATGTTGTCGCAGTTGATGCAAAGACAGGCGAACAAGTATGGTACAGTGATGTAATCACTCAAGCTGCCGACTTTGACGCATGGCTTGCAGAATTTCCTTACATGCAAGGACAGTATGGACATACTCATGCAATTAATTATTACGCCGACCGTAACGAGCTTATCTTGAGCTCCGCACCATGTTGGTTGAAATCATTAAATGCTGAAGATGGAACTATGGCATGGCAATTAGGACCTGAACTCCTTTGTGGTACACAAGCTGAAATGGGTAATCCATTAGGCGCAATGGGTACATTCAAGAGTAAAGG
>JACAFS010000029.1 GCA_013378385.1 Nitrososphaerota archaeon
CTATTTCGTATCAATGCCTTTCTTTTTTCTGCATGAAACGAAAATGTATTAATAACTTAAGTTACCGAAGGGTATTTTCCTCCGTCTTATGAAAAATAATATCTTGCCCCGTTTATACTTTCCCGCTTCAATTTTGGCAACTCGAATGTTTTCATGTCATGTATAAAATTAGTCATCTTACTCAACACTACAGAATACCAAAGTTGTCTTTTTTATGTATTTGGATTTAAAATCCTTGACATCTCCTTATTCTCTTTTCGCCACTCGTCACGTTGATACAAGAAATATTCAATTTGCCTGTCATTCCATTTCTTTTCCCACCCGTCTGACGCCTTGTCTACAATCGACTTGTTGTTCTCAATCTTTGCTCTGTTGTCTGCATGCAATTGAATTGCCTTAGGATAAGTACGGTGCTCAATAACCAAAACCCTTTCAGCTAATGCTTCCGCAGTGTCTCCGTCATAAATTGGTACTTGCGCTTGAAGCAATATGGGGCCCAGATCAACAGTAGAATCTATATAATGAACAGTGCATCCTGAGACTTTTTCACCAGCGTTAATTACGGCATTATGTACCTTCATTCCAACCATTCCATACCCTCCGTAATTTACAACATCATACGCTGGATGTATGTTCAATATTCTATTCGTATAGTGTTCTACAAGATATTCAGATAGAATCTGGTTAAACCCAGCACATACTATCAGTTCCACATCTTCGCTTTTGCAAGATTCTACTACCTTCTTATCGAACTCAACCCTGGCCTTTTCTCTTAATTCTTTAGAATCAAATTTCTGACCTACAGTTCCCTGTATAAATTTGGCCTTTATTCCCACTTTTTCAGCTCTCTCACGCACATATGCATCTTTATTGTTGTAAATTACTAGTTTAACCTCAACATTGACCAAGATTTTCATCCTGATATGATCCAAGATAGCTTGAAAATCCGTTCCCCTTCCGCTAGCCAATATTCCTAATCTTAAGACCAATACGAAAACTAATTATCTATCAGGAATAAATATTTCTCAATGAGCATTAAAGAAAAAAATATAGCAATTTTTGCTGAAAACGGTTATGAAGAACTCGAACTTTGGTACCCATATTACAGAATGATTGAAGAAGGAGCTACAGTAGTTCTTATCGGAAGCGGAACTTCAAACAAATATGTCGGTAAAAAAGGCAGTTATCCTGTTGTAGTAGACAAAAGCATCAATGAAGTAGATTCAAAAGACTTTGACGCACTCATTATACCTGGCGGATGGGCACCTGACAACCTTCGCAGACACCAAAAAATTATAGACTTTACAAAAGAAATGTTTGAACAAAATAAACCTGTAGCTGCAATCTGTCACGCAGGCTCATTGCTTGTATCTGCTGATGTACTGAAAGGTAAGACCGCTACATGTTTTATGGCGATTAAAGACGACATGATTAACGCCGGAATAAATTATGTAGACGAAGCAGTTGTTGTTGATGGCAATCTTGTAACATCTAGAACTCCACAAGACCTGCCGGACTTTTGTAAAGGTATAATCAAATTACTTATTTGATAACACGAAGACAGCAATAGTTGTTGGTGTATCTGGTCTTAGCTGTACTTTGGAGCTTGAAAAGAACGGATATTAGGTACAAATCTTGGAAAAAGAAAAACACCCAAGTGGAAAAGTTCATAGCGATATTATAGCATCTTCATCTACACACGACTCGATGTATTCGGGTCGATTAACAGCAAAACAAGCCATGACAAACTGATATTATAAGCGCCGGGGGTGGGATTTGAACCCACGAGTCCCGAAGGACAATCGCTAACCATCATTAAATTCGAGGCGATCGCGTTTGACATAGCCTGTTTCTGACTTCGCTACCCCGGCACTCTATATCGTGATTAATATTTTAAAAAGAAATTCATTAAAAAATAGGTTAATTTAAATCTATGAAAAATTACAAATTATCAATGAACCAACTCGCTTTAGTTATAGGATTATTGTTCTTTCTACTCACTGCAATCCCTCTAACTCTCGCTCAGGTTGAGAGATTTTCACCTGCAATCGACGACAACGAATTAGATTTTAGATTCACGTGGCTCAAATCCGACAAATCAATTTATGAAGGCGGAGAAGTAATCGAATTTGAAGCTTTTTTCATGAATAATTCTACTCATAACTTGTCAGTGACCATGACTGCTACCTCACCATTTCTCGGAGGCATCAATTCGAAAAACCCTGAATCTGAATCAGTAATAATTCCTAGTGGCGAAAACGGATCAATCAAAATCCTATTGCCCACCGTAGAAGAAACATATGGAAGACAAATACTACGATTGTCTGCTGTTGCAACATCTACATCCGACGAATCGATTACTGCTGATGATCAAACACTGTTCCAAGTTGCATTTGAAGAGAAACCGGTTTCCAGACTTCCTATTCTGGGATTAATCATTGTCGGAGCTCTTATAGCTGGCTTTGTTTTACGCACTACACGCTCAGAACTATCTGACATATAATTATTCTGAAGATTTAATCAAGTTTTCTACCAAACCTGCAATTAGTATTGGGCCGACTCCTCCTGGAACCGGAGTAATTATTGATGCCTTTTCAGATACCTCTTCTAAATCAACATCGCCAATCACTTTACCGTCAACATAATTATTCGCAGCGTCAATAATTACTGAACCATCCATTACCATATCTGCTCTAAGCCATTGTGGCTTTCCAACATCTGTTACAATTATATCAGTAGCAACCAAGTATTCAAACGTTAAATGATCCCCTTCATCTATCATCCTCACATTTCCACCTCGATGTTTCAAAATTGACGCTAACGGCCTGCCTAACAAATCAGAAATTCCAACTACTGTGATATTTTTTCCTTCGACAGGAACTTCATGCCGTTCAAAAATTTCCAGCACTGCAATAACCCCTGCAGGAAAATACGATTCTTGGTTGTTGTCAATCTTTTCCAATGTAGCTGGATTCAAAGCATCAATATCTTTTTCCAATGCAATTTGCGAAAGAATCTTCTCAGTTTCAAAATCTTCAGGTAAAGGCAACTGAATTAATATTCCGTTGACATTATCATCTGAATTCAATTCCTTAACGATATTAATAACATCTTCACTAGAACTTGTTCCGTCAATTTTTCGTATTGCACCGTCAGCTCCTACCTCTTTGATTTTCTTGAGTTTCATACCCACATATCTCTCTGACTCTTGATCTTCGCCTATCAGGATTATTTCGATATAAGGAGTTTTTCCATTATCATGCAGTATGGAAATTCTACGCTTACAGCTTTCTAGAATTTCTGAAGCAATCTTTTTACCATCTACAATTGTCATGTCCTATGATAGATTCTAATAATGATGTTCTTATAGTTCTATCTCTTATTAAAAAACAAATGGCAGTCAACATAACCGTGGTTAAGACAGGATTCATTGGAGTAACTACTCTAATTGAAGCGCTATTAGACGAACGCGCGTCTCGCAAAGATATTTCTGTACGTTCAATCACATCTGGTTCAAAAATGTCAGTCACTGACGCTCAAGAAGTTGAAAAATTATCTTCTTCATTGGATACAGATTTGTATATCGTTGTCAGTCCCAATGCATCATTGGACGCACCAAAAAATCTTGCATTGAATTTAGGAAAAATAAAACCTACAATATTGATCTCTGACAGCCCAGCTTCAAAAATCAAAGATGAACTTGTAGACAAAATTGGCTATGTCTTTGTACAGGGAGATCCGTTGATTGGTATCCATAAAGAATTTTTAGATCCAATTGAGATGTCGAACTTTAACAGCGATGTTCTAAAAGTTCTCTCGATTACGGGAGCTTTTCGAGCTTTGATAAACGAAATTGATAAAGTTATTGAACAAATTAAGAACTCTCAGTCGATAGTTCTTCCAAGGTTAGTGATAGGAAAACACACTGCTGTGTCCAGCTCTGGATTGACCAATCCATATTCTAAAGCAAAAGCCTTAGCTAGTTATGAAATAGCACGTTTAGTTGCCAGATTATCTGCCGAAGGAGCATATATAGAAAAAAACCGAGAACGTCGTCTACTTACAGTAAGTGCTTCGCATGAACTCATTCGACAAGCTGCCAAATTAGCAGACGAAGCTCATGAAATTGAAAAACATAGTGATAGTGTTAATAGATACATTCATGCCACCACTGGAAAAACTCTTACAAAAAAGAAATTCTTTGATTCTGTTTAATTTGGATTATTCCGTCCAAACTCATCGACGTCTTGATAATACCACGCTATTACCTGTCCGTCCTTTGGAATATACAAATTCGAACTAATTTCTAATAATTCCCAATTACAACATTCTTGGTATTGCCATGCAGACCATGCGAAATCAGGATTATCTCCAGTTCCCAACAACGAATTCACGAAATATGCATTAAATTCACTATAATACGTCGAATCCATATTATTTTCTCCAATTATGAATTCTGTTGAATTATACATGCTAAAACCAACTGGAATGCGTGTTTGGTTAAAGTATAATATAGTTCCATTCCCAAAATCCACTATCAAGTCGATGTTTATAGAAGAATCATCAATATTTCCTTGCATTGCTTGATAATTCTGATCAAGAATCCTGTAATCATTATACATATACAGAGCAGAAGAAAATGATAGAACCGCTAGTGCCACAAGTAGTAATGTTATTGATTTATAATTTCTAGTCATCTGGACGATATATTTTTAGTCACCATATATATAAATATTGGCACTAGGATGGAGAACATTGCAAAATTAGATATCTGGTGAATAATCGAAAATGGAATCCCTGTAATTATTCGCAATATCATTCCATCAACAGTTTGATAAATTAAAAATCCTTCAATCGAATTTGTCCAAATATCATAAATAAAAGATCCAGTAACTCCAAACGCTCCTAGCACCAGTGTCGTCTCAAGCGGTTTTTTCAAAAAACGTTTCTCTATGTTAAAGATACGCCTACATAAAACACCAAAAATTCCAAAGATCATCTCTCCAGACATTAATCCAAGAATTAAGGGAAATCCTGCAGCTCCTAGTGGATTTATCGAACCATAAACTAACCATGACAATGCAGCTATGCTTGCCGCTACCGGAAAACCAAATAAATATCCAGATAGAAAAACCATACTATCCATTAATTTTATTTGTGGAAATGCAATTAGTGCATAGTTTGAAGCTACTATTATTGCAGTGAAGACCGAAATAAACGCAATCTCTTTTGTTTTCATTTCAGATCAGAAAATAAATTCTGCTTTTATGTTCTAATTAGCTTGATGTTGTCTACTTCACCAGAAACTTGTAATCTGCGCATTAGTTCCTGAATTTCAGTCGCCTTACCATCAACAATTAGCAGCTCTAAACATTTTCTTTCGCCTAATTTATAATGTAAATGTGATTTTGTAATTTTATCGAATTCATGTTTTATATCTGTAACAGAATGTTCCTCTCCTTCCTCATGTGTGATAAGTAATATGCATTGCATAGCTCCCACGAGATTTTCTCTGTCTGCTTTCTGATTAATCAAAGAACGTATTCCAGCACGTATTAATTCTGATCTCCCAGAGAAACCCTCTGAAGATTGCAGTTCATCCATTTCTTTAAGGAAATCCTTGGTTAATGAAATACTTACGATTGGCATAACTAATAATGCGTATGTATTAGTTAATAACTATTAAATATTAATAAAACATTTGAAAAAGTTAATAGCTGATTATAATGAAAAAAATCATTGAACTTGAAAGAGTAAACGTAATTCGTAACAAGAATCTCATTCTTGACAATATATCTCTGACAGTAAACGATACAGATTTTTTGGGTTTGATTGGACCGAGCGGTTCAGGAAAAACAACACTTCTCAAAGTTATGTCTGGATTGATTATTCCCGATACTGGTAAAGTAACTTTTCCTTCCAAACAGAAACTAAAAATAGGTTATCTTCCACAAGCTCTTCCGTCTCTTCCAAATTCTCCTGCAACAGTCATGGAAATCATTGCATCAGGTTTTAACTCTAAACCATTTACCAACAATAAAGAAAAGATAATTTCAATCGCAAAAGAGATGGAGATAGATCAATTACTAGATCTCAAAATAACTCAACTTTCTGGAGGACAAGTACAACTCGTCTTTCTTGTGAGAGCATTGGTAGACACTCCTGATGTTATTATTCTTGACGAACCAAGCAGCAGCATTGACACAAAAAGCCAATCCAAAATATTTCAGATCCTCTCCAACGTTAACAAAAATAATATCCCGATTATTTTCTCGTCACATGATACCTTCGCTATAACAAATTCAGCTAATCGTATCGCTTGTATAAATAAGAAACTTGATTATCACGGCACATCAAAAGATTTCCTGAGTAACAAACATCTTGCAGAATCCTATGGATACGGCGTTGACGTTCTTTCACATCAAGGACATGAATGAGAAATGCTAGAAATTCTTTCCCATGATTTTATGGTTAGAGCATTAATTGGAAGTGTGTTACTATCTGTAACTGCTCCAATATTGGGAATGTTCGTTGTCTCCAGAAGAATATCGCTTGTCGGCGATACATTATCGCACTTGGCATTTGCTGGTATTGCAATCGGTGTATTTCTAGATTTCTTTCCATTACTTACAACAATCACTTTCTCTATAATTGCTTCATTATTGCTGTTGAAACTTATGCAAAGCAATACTTTGAACTCAGACGCTGTCCTGGCCGTCTTTTTCTCGTCAAGTATGGCTGTTGGAACAGTATTACTCAGTCTTTCGGAACGGATTATCAATATTAACGAGATACTTTTCGGAAGTCTCCTATGGATTACTAACGCGGATATCATCTATCAATTTATTGTAGCCATTTCAATAATTGCAGTTACAACTTTTTCATATAAGAAATGGTTCATGCTTTCAATTGATCAAGATCTATCACGCATAAACAATACTAATGTAAATTTCTATGACAACCTCTTAATTGTACTCACATCAATCTTGATTGTTGTATCAGTTCGCATGGTTGGCGTACTCTTAATTTCATCGTTACTTGTGCTTCCAATTCTAATTGCGCTTCAACTTACGAATAATTTCCGAAATACTATTTTTATCGCAATTGGAGTATCATTATTATGTTCATTGTCTGGTGTAACTTCTTCGTATTACCTGTCAAGTCATCCGTCAATTATTCCGCCAAGCGGATTAATTGTTATAATTCTATCAGCGATATTTACGATTGTTCTAATCAAAAACAACCTCAAAATCGATAACAAGTTCGAGTCTAACTTTTAATAATTTTGTAACCGTATATCTACATAATGAAAAAATATCACTGCTTGAACTGTAATATCTGGTTCAATGAAGACGAATTTGAGACTGAATTATTGGTCAAAAAACGTTCTCATTGCATTGACACAATGGAAAAATCTTAATGTTTAGTCCTTTTATTCATAATCTGATATAACAGATTGATGACTAACAAGGATATTCACAGTCTTGCCAAAGTAATTGAAAAAAAGTCATTATCTCATGTCAATGAATCAACATCGAACATTGTAATCGACGAACCTCCTCCAGAGATGTGTTTCAGTTGTAAAGGAACAGAATTACTGTGTGGCAAATCAAGATGTCCAATCATCCTAAAAGCAGAATCTATGACCCGCGTTTCACCAACTTCTGACTCGAACAATATTGCAGGCTCAACGCCCCCTGGAATATTTGTTGGCAGACACGGTTATCCAAAAGTGAGTATCGGCCCAATGACACCCAATTTTCATGGAGATACGGAAATTTTGGATACTCCTGAGCAATGGTACGGAAAATCTATAGACGAAATTGTAGATTATCGTCACTCATTGATTCGAGGAAGTACGAATGTTGACGTTAAACAAGCAAGTACTGGAGGCAGGTTAGTAGAAAATATCCAAGAACTTGCAATGGCATCTCAACCCGTTGAACTAGAGCTTAAACTAACAAAAAAACCGCAAAACCGGTTATCTTTCAATGAGAACTCTCAACCTTTCGGTCCATCTGCACCTCTAGATCATTTTAGCACAGGTAATGTAACTGTCGACCAAAGAATTGAGAAAGCATATTATGATCGCGATCAAAAATCAGCTAACGGAATAGTTGAACTGTACGATAAAGGAGTTCTGGTCTCCCGAATTCAGAAAACACTCAGTGCAGGTAATCTAGGAATCGGAAACAATAGAAAGTTTGTACCAACTCGCTGGGGCATCACTGCAGTAGACGATACAATTTCTAAAAGTCTAATTGAAAAAATTAAGGACCGTCCAACCATCGATGACTTTCGTGTATACGTACTGAGAAATCTAGACAATCTTTACGTTACTATTCTTTTACCAACACAATGGCAATTTGAATGGATTGAAGCATGGTTCACAAATACAACTTGGAATCTATGGGGAAAGGAACCGTATATTATTGGTGATCACGAAACATATTACGGCAGAAAAAAATATGCAAGAGTCGGAGGTTGCTATTATTCAACACGATTGGCCGTAGCTGAATCATTGTTATCAGAAAACAAACAAGCTGGTGCTATATTACTTCGAGAAATACATCCGGGATATATATTACCTGTTGGTGTCTGGAACGTGCGTGAAAGTATTCGCCACCAACTGAAGACAAACTACGAATCTTTTGATAATCTGTCCGACACTCTTGACCATGCATTTTCACAACTGAATATATCGAAGAACCAATGGCTCAACTCTAGCTATTTGCTTAATCATGTTCTATTTCAGAAAAGGCTGACTGAGTATCTATAAACAGCTTATATAGAAATATGCCATTAATAGCACTAGGGGAGCATATTCAACTGAACCATAGGCGAGTTAATAGTTATCTTATTAACGTTTTCTCCCCTAATCTTAACTTCAATAAACTTTATTTTCACTCAAATTTACAAATAAATTAGGTTCAATTGTCACGAGAAAAATATAATCAAGTTTTTGATCTACTGGAAAAACATCATAAATGGTTTTCTGAATCTATTCCTCTAATTGCATCGGAAAATATCCCAAGTCCCGCTGTACGAGAGGCATATGCATCTGATTTTGGCAACAGGTATGCTGAGGGATGGCCTGGTGAACGTGTTTATGCTGGATGTAAATTTATCGACGAAGTTGAACTGATTACAATAGATTTAGCTAAGAAATTATTTAATGCAGAATTCGCTGACGTCCGCCCGATCTCTGGAGTATGCGCTAATCTAGCTGTTTACTCTGCTTTTACAAATCCTAACGATACAATGATGGCTCTGCCCATACCTTCTGGAGGACATATATCTCACGGTCAGAAAAAATTCTCTGGTACAGCTGGTTTAGTACACGGACTGAACATAGAATATTTTGCATTTGATCGAGAAGAAATGAACATTGACGTCGATCAATCAAAACAACGAATCGAAAAATTAATTGAAAATAATAATAAACCAACCTTTGCGATGTTCGGAGGAAGTCTGTTTCTTTTCCCCCATCCTATGAAGGAGCTAAAAGATTTTCTTCAAAGTCATGATATTTTTATTTGCTATGATTCTGCACACGTTTCAGGATTAATTGCTGGTAAACAATTCCAAGATCCTTTACGTGAAGGTGCACAAACTATGACACTCAGTACACATAAGACACTTCCTGGTCCACAAGGCGGCATGGTTCTCTCTTTCGACAAATACGCTGAGGACATAAAAAAATCCGTGTTTCCTGGTAATACAAGTAACCATCATCTGCATAGCGTTGCAGGAAAAGCAATTGCATTCGCAGAAATGATTGAATTTGGAGAAGAGTATTCTGTTCAAACCGTCAAAAACGCACGCGCCCTTGCTGAAGCACTTTCCTCAAAAGGAATCGTTGTACTGGGAGAAAAGAACGGATTTACCGCATCCCATCAAATTGCTGTCGACGTTTCAAAATATGGAGACGGAGGAAAATTCGAACATGAACTTGAAGAGGCCAATTTAATTGCAAACAGGCAATTATTGCCTGGCGATATAAAGGCAGGCAGGGATTACAAACGCCCTGGAGGTATACGATTGGGCAGTTCGGAGGTAACCCGTCTAGGCATGAAAGAGTCTGAAATGCAAGAAATTGCTAATTTTATCCACAGAATTATAGTCAAGAAAGAAACTCCTGAAAACGTCAAAAAGGATATCATCGAATTTCGAAGCCAATTTACTAAAGTTCATTATGCATTTGAAACTTTGTCTGATGCATACAAATACATCAAAATACGTTAATAAAATTCTTAATTTTGTTAATATATTAATATCAGTACGCTAAAGACTATCTATGAAATACTTACAGCCAATAATCCTGTCAATTTTAATTTTCTCTTCATTATTACTTATTCCTGGAATTAAAGCACATGACGGTACAACATTTGAAGCTTATACAACTAATGCTCCAACAATAGACGGCGTAATTAACGACGATGAATGGGCCGATGCATCTACCGCCACATTCTCTATTCCTGAAGGCGAAGTGACAATTTATGTTATGAATGACAGACGATATCTGTACATTGCCGCTAAAGTTGCTGACAACACCCTTGACGAAGTTGTCAATGTTGCACTGGACATCTTAACTATCGATTTTGACGGTCGACACGACGGACAAGAATTCAATGTCGGAGAAGATACAATCTCCATTGGTGCACGTAATAGAATCGGAGATGGTTTTGTCGGACCAGGTCTTGATATTCTAGACGATAGTCAAATTGACGTGGACGGAATGGTCAGTCGTATAGGTAACTTCAATCATTTTGAAATATCTCATCCAATCGATTCGGGTGACGCAAACGACATTGCAGGAGATTATGGTAAGACAATAGGAGCTAGATTCTTATTCTTTGATCAAAGCGGTTCAGACAATGCTGTAATTAGCGTGTTTCCAGTAGGAGTAAGCGCTGAAGATAGGTCACAAAGACTATGGGCTGATATAGTTATAGCAAATCCAACTGACGATGACTCTTCAGGTTCATCTGGTGGTTTTCCAATAACTGAAGTTGGAATAATTGCCGTTCTGTTAGGTTGGGCTGCATACTTCGGTTCAATAATTCGCAAAAGGCGAAATTGATAATAACGCATTAGCGTATTAACTGATATTGAAAACCGCATATATCGTCATTTCAATTGTTGTACTGGTATTAGCTGTAGCTGCTGGCATATTCTTTTTTGGATTTGGCGAAAGTTACTTCCAAGAACCACCGCAGATATGCTATCTGGCTCCACTTGAAAAAACATCCATTGATTTGTATTATGATTGCGAAGATTTCGATACGGATACAGTACTTAAACTTCCAGATATCGATCATGACAAACTAGTTACACTCTCTATGGAGTTAATCAATGAAGATCGCGAACGATATAACTCGCCTGTACTTGAATTGGGGGAATCACCAACCGCGCAAGAACACGCTGAAGAACTTCTCAACACATGTAGAACAAGTTACTGGAGCAGTAACGGCATGAAACCCTATATGAGATATTCAGCTTCAGGCGGAGACGGTGCAATAAATGAAAATGTTCGAGTGATAGGAACGCCTGAAATACAAAAATTCTGGACAGAAGAATCCATAGAACAAATAATAGCTTGGAATCAATATTCTATGGTAGAGCGAGACGAAGCTAACGAATTTAGACATTCCGCAAATATTCTCCACCCAGATCACAACTATGTAAACATAGGAATTGCTTGGAGTAATTTTTGCGTAACTATAGTTCACCAGTTTGAAGATAAATATGTTGAATGGTCACAACCACCGATCATAACACTTAACCACGAATTTATGCTCGCTGGACGCATCAATTTCAATTCCACCATTGAAGAGATACATGTTTTCTATGATCCAATACCGATGCCTCTCTCCGACCGAGAATTAATGCTAAGCCCAAGAATTTACGGCTTTGGCCATGTATGCTCGCATCTTCAATGTTCAGACGGTTCACTGCCAATTGCAATAGTTCTTCCTAATACCGAAGACGAAGAACTCGGGCCCGAAGTTTTAGAGAGCATATTGAACCAGGAATCGAATATACCGTTACTTGTTGCACATAAATGGGAAATGACTCACGGAGAAGACTTTACCACTTTCTCGATCGAGGAAGATTTTTCCAACCTTATGAATCTAACTGGCAAAGGAGTTTACACAGTTCTCGTATTCGCAGAACATCCTGATGGCAGCGACACTGGTATGGTGCTAACGACAATCTCGATATTCTTTTTATAAACTAAATAAATCTCCTAGGAAGATAATATTTATATATTCTAGATACTAACTAAATGTTAGTAACGAGGTATATGTATGAAAATCAAACGAAATAATCTCATCGATAGAATATTCGAGAACATGTATAATGAGATGGAAAGTCTCAATAGCATGTTCAATAATATCGAATTCCCCAAAAACGTCGAGTCTGGCAAGCCGTACTTCTATGGATACACCATGGAGGTAGGTCCAGATGGGCAACCTGTAGTCAATACATTCGGAAATGCTGATCAATTCAATGGTTCACCAGCAGGTTCCAGACCACAAAATGTCTCCGAGTCCCGAGACCCTGCAGTAGATGTTCTAGACAGCAAGAAAGGCAACTCGATAAAAATCATAGCTGAATTGCCTGGCGTAACCAAAGAGAGCATCAAAGTTACAGAAAACCAGGGAATAGTCAACATCACAGCAGAGAATGGAGATAGAAAGTATAACAAGAATATTCCGACAGGAAGGAAACTTGACGCGGATAGATCCAAAGCAAATTACTTGAACGGAATACTGGAGTTAGAAATCCCTCTACGAAAATCCGAAGACGAAAAGAATATTCGAATTGACTAGTTCAACCAGTAAGCTTAGCCCTAACACATTCACTCCCCGTGCATGCTAGGGTTAACTTATTTTTTTTATTCATTACAGATATAAGTGAAAAAACCAAAGTGATTGTATGAGCGATTATCCTCTTATTTCACAATTGAAGGAAGCTTCTGACTATGACAAAATCTTTAATCTTGTTAAACGCACAGTTGAAAAAACAATTTCTAGAAGACGTGCTGGTCTTTCATTAGTTCTAACAGAAATTCCTAATCATATCGGCGCGTATTTCGTAGAAGGCGGCAATAACATCTACATGAATATAACCATACTCAATGCAATGAAACAACTTACAACAACAAAGGAGGAATTCAATTCATTCGTTTACTCCATCCTTACCCATGAATACCTGCATTCTCTAGGCTATTCTGAAGAGACCGTCGTCAGACCTCTCGTCAAGAAGATCTGCGAGGAGCATTTCGGCCCAGGCCATATTACTTCAACGATATCAAGCCATGAGCTATATTCCATCTATCCCAAGCTCAGAAACCTGGGA
>JACAFS010000003.1 GCA_013378385.1 Nitrososphaerota archaeon
AGTCAAGCCATATATTCGTTTGATAGCCGATCCATCTACAAAGTAGTTTATTGGAGTTGAACAAAGTGATGACTGAAGATTTCTCTATCTCTCAAACATTGGATCAAAAAGGATTACTTTGCCCACTTCCAATCATTAATACTGCCAAGGAAATAGCCAAACTCTCGTCTGGTCAAATTCTTAAGGTTGTTGCTACTGATCCCGGAGCACCTATAGATTTTGAAGGTTGGGCACATACAACTGGCAATATTCTACTTGATAGTGCTGTGGAAGATACCTCTCCTAAGACCTTTATATTTCATATCCAGAAAAAGTGATAGATTTGACTACTATTCAACCTGAAAATAATGGAATCCAAAAAAAGAGACTCGTCTTAGTAGTGTCTAAAGGAACCATTGATATGATTTATCCTGCTCTTGTTCTCGCTACAACTGCACCTGCTATGGGAATGACTTGTGATATGTATTTCACTTTTTGGGGTCTTAAAGTACTAACTAAAGATGGTGTTGATTCTGTAAAGATCGCACCAGTAGGAAATCCTGGCATGCCTATGCCAAATATTGTTGGTGTAATTCCTGGTATGACTAAGATGGCTTCTACTATGATGAAGAGTAAGATTGAAAAATTTTGGCCTAATGTATACGACATGATTAAAATGGCTAAAGACAGCGGCGTCAAACTCCATGCTTGTTCACCTACTATGGGATTCATGGATGTTAAAGAAGAAGATCTTATTCCTGAAGTTGATGATATTGTTGGAGCATCTGCATTCTTATCATGGGCCAGCGAACCTGATGCATTGACACTATTCATTTAAGTATTAGAAATTTAAACTCAAAGTAAGAAAGATGAAAATAAGCTCCAGACCAGTTAAAGAATATATTATTTCTAGTTTGATTAAACATGATTCTCCTGATAATTTAGCACGCCGAACTGCAATACAGTCACATTCAATGACTTCTCCATATGTTAAATGGATTGATGGTGTTGTTTATCGAATTCTTAATTTAACTTTTGGTGGCGTAGATGAACGACTCACTGAACAATTTGTTGACAATGGTATTATATGGGTAGACATTGAATATGCAGAAATGCCAACTTTTACATCTACTATTAATTCTCCTCAAGAAAATATTGTTGTTCCAGTTATTAATAACAGCAGTGACTCAAACGAAAAAGCATTAATTACGTGGATTAAAGATAATAGTCAATAAGCATATGACTGATTCTCGTGAATTAATTCGTAGCCAGATTAAACATACACGCACATCACAATCTATAGATGATATTAATCTCAAATCTCAAAGTATACAGAATAAATTATTCTCTAATGAAATCTTCATGAGGAGTGACTGTATTGCTTTTTATAATTCTCTGAATACGGAAGTTAATACTCATAATATGATTGATAAAACCCTAAATATTGGAAAAACGGTTTGTCTGCCCAGGATTAATACTGAATCTAAAGATATGATATTTCTTACAATAGAAGACCTATTGACCATGAAACCAAATGATCTTGGTATTCTTGAACCCACCAATGGGGAAATTTGTACGAATATTGATGTTATTATTGTTCCTGGCCTTGCTTTTGATCAGTCGGGTAATAGGCTAGGTTTTGGTTCTGGATATTATGATAGATTCCTCAATTTTCAACCTGTAGGATATAAAATTGCACTAGCATTTGATTTCCAGGTTGTTGATAAGATTGATATTATCGAACATGACGTCCCTATGGACCTAATTATTACTGAAAACCGTACAATCAAAGTTAGATAAATTATAAACATTTTAACTATTGTAATGTTTACATGGTTATAGAAATTGCAAAGCACTATTAGTTCAAAATTACACGATTTAGAATCATGGTTTAATAATTATGATTCAGTTTTGATTGCATTCTCAGGTGGAGTAGATAGTACTTTGTTAGCAAAAGCAGCATTTACTAGCATAGGTAAAAAAGCAATTGCAGTTACAGCTGATTCACCTAGTATCCCAAGAAGTGAACTGACTAACGCAAAATCTCTTGCTAAAATGATTGGAATTAAACATCTTGTAGTAAATACTAATGAAATGGAAAATCCACAATACACTCAAAACCCATCTAATCGATGTTATTATTGCAAGTCTGAATTATTTTCGACTTTATCCAATCTTTTAAAGGAAAAAGATATTGAGATTATAGTAGATGGCACAAATATAGACGACTTATCTGATTTTCGTCCTGGTCTACAAGCAGCAAATGAAAATCAAATCCATCATCCTTTTGTAGATCTTAAATTTACTAAACTTGATATTCGAAATATTTCCAAACATCTACAATTACCAACTGCAGATCGCCCATCTGCACCGTGTCTTTCTTCACGTGTCTCTTATGGCCAGCCTATAACTCTTAAAACATTAACAAAAATCGAAAAAGCTGAAGCATTCATTAAAGAACTTACAGGAATTGAAGTTTTACGTGTGCGAGATCATAATAATATGGCAAGAATCGAAGTGGGAAAACATGAACGCTCCTTGTTGTTTGATGAAATAATTATGGATAGAATCGATAAAGAATTAAAACACATCGGTTTCAAGTACATAACCTTAGAACTATCAGGTTATAAATCAGGTAATCTAAATAAATAATCTTATAAAAATGACCATTGATGAAATATTGAGAAAAGTTTCAACTGGCGAAATTACTCCTAGTGCTGCAAAAAAACAAATTCAATTAAATTCTATACACGAAGTTCAGAATATCGCAAAGATTGATACTGGACGTTCATTTCGAAAAGGAGTTCCTGAGATCATTCTTGCAGAAGGAAAGTCTCCAGATCAAGTTGTTAAAATTGCTAAAAACATGTTCTCAACTTCAGGCCATGTGATAATTAGCCGTACTGATAAATCTCATATCACTGCAATTTCTAAATCTTTTACTAAAAAATACATTCGTAAAAACGTTCTTGCAAATACTGTTGTAATATCTAATAAAAAGAAGCAAAAAGTTCATGGACATGTTGCAATTATTACTGCAGGCACTGCCGATATTCCTGTTGCTGAAGAAGCTAAAGTAATAGTTGATGAAGTAGGATGTAAAAGCACTACATATTATGACGTTGGAATTGCAGGAATACATAGGTTATTTTCCTCACTTTCATCTGTTATTCAAGACGATGTAGATGTAATAGTGGCCGTTGCAGGTCGTGAAGGAGCTATGCCTTCTATTATTGCTGGTATGGTTGACATACCTGTTATTGGAGTACCAACATCAATCGGTTATGGCTATGGTGACAAAGGAACTGCTGCATTGATGAGTATGTTACAATCCTGTGCACTTGGTATTGCAACTGTAAATATTGATTCCGGTATTGCCGCAGGAGTTCTTGCATCAATCATTGTTCAAAAAAAATCAATTAAATAATTCTTTTTGTATCTGTTTTGAAATGTCATCTTTTAACACGATTAAATTCATTTTATGTTTCTCAGATAATTTAATAATCTGATCAAATTCTGGCTTAAATTGAATAATTTCTCCAGATTCTGATTTGACTACTTTTACATCAATTTCTTCATCATCATCATTTATCCTAACGTTTATCTTCACATTCTCCCTCATCTGTATGAATCTTGATATTGGATATACTCTCACACCCAGTGTTCCTGTTTCTCGCATAACAATATCAGAGAAAAATTCTGCTTTGCTTAAGTTTGTAATTACTTTTAATACATTACTTGGACGACCCTTCTTTCCTATTGTTGGTATTAACGATACATCTAATGCACCATGATCAATTATCTTCTGCATCGCATAACCTAATTCTTCTCCCGTTCTATCATCTATGTTTGTTTCAATTATTGCAACTTCGTCAGTAACTAATTTGGATCTCTGCCCTAGTGTAATTCTTAGAATATTTGGTATCTCTTTAAAATCAGACGAACCCGCTCCTACCCCTATTATGTCTGGTTTTATTCCAGGGAAAAATTCTTGACTGTCTTCTACCAATGCCGCTAGCATCGACATGCCTGTCGGAGTTGCAGTTTCATACATTCCTGGCCCTCCTTTAATTATTATGTTATTTCTTCTAGCAATTTCTAATATTGCCGGTGCAGGATTCTGCATTTTTCCATGTGAGAATGTTATATCTCCCCCTCCGATTGAAACTGGCGTAGTTATAATTTGTTTCAATTTAAATAATCCCAAGTTGTCTAACGCTGTTCCTGTTCCAATAATATCAACAAATGTGTCTATCGAACCAGCTTCATGCAAATGCATCTCTTCTTTTGTTACTCCGTGTAATCTCTTTTCTGCAGAAATTAAATTCTCAAACGACCTCTTTATGAACGACCTGGCATCTTCAGATATAGAAATATTTTTGACGCAATTCTCCAAGTTATTATTTAATTCATTTACATTGTGTGTCGTATTATCTTCTTGAATTACAATATCTGCTTTTTTTGCACGAAACCCATTTTTTATTACATCAATAAAACTTATTTCTAGACGATTACAATTCTTGAAATAATCTTTAATACTCTCTATGTTGTCGATTACTAATTCTTCATCTGCCCCTAAATCTATTGTTGAACTTAATAGCATATCTCCTGATATACCTGCGATACTTGGATCAATTACTAAAATATCGTTTACCATGTTCTATTAAACTAATTATAAAATCTAATTTAAGGATGAAGACTTAAAATAACCATTAATGAAAATTATATAGGGGGCGCGTCGTCTAGCCAGAGTTGATTGAACTCCTAGAATGGTTAGGATGTCGCCTTTACACGGCGAAGGTCCCCGGTTCAAATCCGGGCGTGCCCACTAAATATTATTTAGTTCTACTTGCAAAGTTTATTACCAATTATTAGTATGAATTTCTCATGACTAGATTAATTAAACATTCTACTGACAAACCCTTTATTCATATAACACCTTCTGGTGATAAAGTCAAAATCTGCATGTGCGGTGTTAGTAAAACCTATCCATTTTGTGATGCTTCACATAGTAAAACAAAAGATGAAGGTGATCAATTATGTTGTTATGACAAAGAAGGTAATCGCCTCTCTTCAGACGAATGGACATATCAAGAAGATAAAGAAATCACTGACGTCTAAATTTTATTTTACTGTAACTGATTTTGCTAAGTTTCTTGGATAATCTGGATTATTCTTTCTTCTTATTGCCGTATAGTATGCTAAAAGCTGTAATGGAATAAGTTCGATTAACGGATACAAAATATTATCGACTTTGGGAATCTTTATCCAATAATCATACGCTTCATTATCTTCAACTGATATTCCTATTATCTTTGCGCCTCTTGCTTTCATTTCTATTGCATTATTCATTGTATCTTCATACGATTCATCTTTCGGATTAATAATTATTGCAGGCGTCCCTTCCTCAACAAGAGCTAATGTTCCATGTTTAATTTCACCTGCTGCCATTCCTTCAGCATGAATATATGCGAGCTCTTTTAGCTTTAATGCACCTTCTAATGCAATTGGATGATGTATTGACCTACCTAAGAAATATACATCATTTGATTCATTCAGTAATTCTATTATTTCATGTAATGATTTTTCGTTTGATATAATCTCCTTTATTTGCTCCGATAATTCCTCTATCTTTTCATTACCATCCTTCACCTTTCCTAATTCAAATATTATCTTGTATACTATTGCTAATTGAGATGTAAAACTTTTAGTTGCAGCAACTCCAATTTCTGGCCCACAATTCAGATTCAAACTAATGTCACTTACTCTTGACAATGAAGAACCTATTGTATTGTATATTGATAAAATAGTAACTCCTTTGTCTTTCAAATTACGAATTACTTCATGTAAATCTGCAGTTTCTCCACTTTGAGATATAGGTATTAATATTGAATTTTCATCCATTAATTCTCTATATTCTTCTGATTCACTAGATAAAAACGCCTGTACTTGACTTTTTACAAATTTTGTAAGCATTTTCTTAAATATTAACGCTATATGAAAACTCGAACCCGATCCTGTGATAAAAATATTCTTTCCACTCAATAATTCGTTGACAAATTTTTCAAATTCTTCCTTATCTTGATTTAATGCAGTTTTTACCGTAGAGCTTTGTTCATGTATCTCCTTAATAGTATGATGTGAGAATTCCTCTTTTGAAATATCTGCTGCTTCCCAAGCTACATGTGTTTTATCTCGCGTTATTTTATCTCCATCAAAGTTTAGTATTTCAATTGAATTCTGTGTAACTTTTACTATTTCTTTGTCTTCTAAAAATATTACATTATCTGTATAATCTATGAAAGAAACAATATCGCTTGAAATAAAATTCTCATTTTCCCCAATTCCAACAATTAATGGCGCATATTTTCTTACTCCATATATTTCATTTGCCCTATCACTAAAAATTACTATTAGTGCAAAACTACCGTTTAATTTCTTACTAATATTCTGTAATGTTTTTATTGGATCTTTTAATTTATTATATTCTTCTTCAATTAAATGTGATATTACTTCTGAATCTGTTTGACTCTGAAAATTATGATTATTTGATAACCCTTTCAATAATTTTCTGTAATTTTCTATAATTCCATTATGAACTAGTATTACTTCTTTATTACATGATAAATGTGGATGAGCGTTTTCTTTTGTTACTCCTCCATGCGTGGCCCATCTTGTATGGGCAACCCCAATTTTACCTTCTGCTTCCCCTAGTTGAATTTTTTCATTTATTGAATCTATTCTTCCAATATCCTTCTTTATTATTATTTTATCTTTATGAATAGTTGAAATTCCTGCTGAATCATAACCCCTGTATTCCATTCTTTTTAATGATTTTAATAAAATTGGAGCTGCATCTTTATGTCCAATATATCCAGTTATTCCACACATAATTAAAATCTTGAAGCTATATTAACAGATAAAAAACTATGCTCTTCTTCCTCTTCTGCCGCCAGCTTTTCTAGTCGTATCATGAGGAATTGGCGTTACATCTTCAATTTTTCCTACTCTAAATCCTCCTCTTGCAATTGCTCTGATTACTGCTTGCGCTCCAGGTCCTGGAGTTCTTCCACCTACTCCTCCAACTGCACGTACTCTGATGTGTAAATGTTCTATTCCTTTTGATCTTGCAATTTCTGCCGCTGCTTGGGCAGCTTTCATTGCTGCATATGGTGTTGCTTGGAATCTATCAGCTTTAACATGCCTTCCACCAGAACTTATTGCAATTGTTTCTGAACCACTCAAGTCTGTTATATGAACAATT
Source organism: Nitrososphaerota archaeon (assembly GCA_013378385.1). GTDB lineage: Archaea > Thermoproteota > Nitrososphaeria > Nitrososphaerales > UBA57 > UBA57. Next base: position 7,244 of record JACAFS010000003.1, read on the forward strand.
GTATTATTATAACTACTAAAAATATGTACTATTCCCCATTTCTTTGATACATCCGAAATACTCATTTCTTTGTTAATTCCTCTTTAGGTTTTATATCTTTTTCCGCCTTAGCTTCTTTAGCTGGCTTTTCTTCCGCCTTAGCTTCTTTAGCTGGCTTTTCTTCCGCCTTAGCTTCTTTAGCTGGCTTTTCTTCTACTTTACCATTTACTTCTTCTTTTTCATCTGGGTTTCCATATGCATCACTTTTTAATTCTTTTACTGCTATCTCTTGAAGTACAAATGTACTATTATCTGTCATTTTTATCAACGGTTCTTCATTACGTGTTACTGTATAACTTGGTATTGTTATTCTGTTCTCTCCAATTGCTATATGACCATGTGTAATTAATTGTCGTGATTGATGTGGAGTTCTAGCTAATCCTTTTTTTAATACTACTGTCTGTAATCTTCTCTCCAAAAAATTCGAAACATTAAGAGCTAATACATTATCTAACGTTGCATCTTCAGTAACAATACCTTTCCTTGTTAGTGATGATAATAAAACCGGTTCTCTTGCCGTTCTAATCTCGGTCGTTGCAGCTAAAAGTTGTCTAGCTTGTTTTCTAATTCTTGATAATTCAGTAGATGCTACATGAAGTTCTTTTTTATTTCTTAAACCAAAATTACCAACTAGTTCTAATTCTTCTTTTAATAGATTTCGTTGCCATGGATTTCTAGGTCTGGCAGATTTCTTTCGTGAATATTTTGGATCTCCCATTTAACTAACTCGCCTTTCCTGGTTTTAGTGTTGATTTACGTACACCCACAACTTTTCCAGCTCTTCCAGTACATCTTGTTCTTTGACCTCTTACTTTCAAGTTTAATGAATGTCTTGTTCCTCTCCAGCTTTGCAAAATTCTTTCTAAGTCTATATCTTGTTTCTTTGCTACAATCAAATCTGTTTCTATATTGTGTGAATTTTTACCAGTTTGCATATCTTTTCGACGATTTAGATTAAATTCAGGATATTTCTCGCCCATATTTTTAATATTTTCTTCTATAGAATTAATCTGCTCATCAGTCAACATTCCCATTCTTAAATTTTTGTCTATTCCTAGTGATTTTACCATGTAATGTGCTAGATTATTGCCTATTCCTTTAACATTTGAGAGAGATTGGACTACTTTCTTTGTGCCACTCACGTCTCTTCCCATTATTCTTACTATGTACTTGAATTCGGTCGACAATTTTATAATTATGTAGATGATGCCTCTAATTAATCTTTATCGAAAAATGATAAGGTTTTAATTACAATATTCTGCGTTTACTAGGGTATTAAGGAGACGTAAATATGGCAACCATCAAAATCTTAGAATCATCTGATTCACACGTAAAGTTACTGCTAAAAGGCATAGATAGAGTTTATGCTAATGCATTGAGACGCTTTGCTATTAGTGAAGTTCCATGTATGGCCGTAGACGAAATAGTAATTCATGAGAATTCTTCAGTTTTATATGACGAAATACTTGCTCATCGTTTAGGACTAATTCCTCTAACTACTGATTTAGAAGGATACATACTACCAGAAGATTGTTCTTGTAAGACATCTTTGGGTTGTACTAAATGTCGGGTTTTATTAGTTCTTGATGCTGTTGCTACCGACGAAGTAAAAACTATTTACTCTGGAGATCTCGTATCTGAAGACACTCGCGTTAAACCTCATCTTGATAATATTCCAATTGTGAAACTTGCACCAACTCAAAAAATAAAATTAGAAGCCTATGCAAAGCTAGGTAAAGGACGTAATCATGCTAAATGGCAACCTGCTACTGTTTCTACACTTACCGATACTGATAATGCATCTGAATTTCATCTTACAATAGAATCAAATGGAAGTTTACCTGCAAAAGAAATATTATTACAAGCTACAAATATATTAAATACGAAATTAAAGAATATGACTGAAACAATTAAGGAATCTGCATGAAATGACATTTGATGATTATCGTATTGAATCAATAAAACGCATTGCGCGAAAAAACCACGCAAAAATCTGGACTAATGTTGTACAAAGACTTGAACAAAAACATGAAATTAATGTTGGAAAATTATCTAAGGTTACAAAAACAGGTGACGTTATCGCTGTTCCAGGTAAAGTTCTTGGAGCTGGTGTAATTCAACATTCAATCACTATTGGCGCTGTATCTTTCTCTGAAAGTGCAAAAGAAAAAATTAAGAGTGCCGGTGGAACAATTATGTTGATTGAAAAACTTGTTGAAACAAATCCTGATGGAAAAGGTGTAAAGATTTTTGTTGGCTGATTCTGAATCCACTATTGTAGTTAATGGGGATAAACATCTTGCAGGACGTTTATGCTCTGTAGTTGCTAAAATGTTGTTAAATGGCAATCGTGTTGCATTAGTTAACGCTGAAAAAATTCTTATGTCTGGCAGTAGAGCGAATATTCTTAAGGAAAATGAATTGCGACTAGAAATCACTAGCCGTGTACATCCAAAACATGGTCCTTTCCATCCTAGACGTCCTGATACATATATAGAAAAAATGGTTAGAGGTATGCTTCCTTATAAAAAACCTAAAGGTAATGCAGCTAAAAAACGCCTACGTGTATATATCTCAATTCCAGAAAAATACCAAAAAGCCGAACATAAAACCATTGAGACTGCATTAGCGCCAAGGTCATTATCTTATTATACTACGATTGGTGAATTATGTTCATCTATGGGATGGAGAAAATTAGAATGAAAAAGAAATCCACATTAATACCTGCTTCCAGAAAAACTGCTAAAGCTACTGCTGTAATTAGTCGAGGAACTGGTAAGGTGTTCATAAACAAAACTCCTGTTGAAATTATTACTCCATTAATGGCAAGAGAAAGAATGTTAACCCCTCTAGAATTGATTGGCGATCAAAGAGATAAAGTCGATATTAATATTCGAGTCTCTGGCGGTGGATATATGGGTCAAGCTGAAGCATGTGCAATTGCGATATCAAGAGCGTTAATATCCCATCTTAAAACTAAAGATATTAAGACTCGAATTTCTGAATTCGATAAACATCTTCTTTCTGGAGATTCTCGTCGAAGCGAATCAAAGAAATTTGGCGGTCCAGGCGCACGAAGAAGAAAACAAAAATCGTACAGATAGGTTGTTGATATTTATCCTTGATTATTCCAGTTCGTTGTTTTAGTTGTGGCACAGTTGTTGCAGATAAACTTGAAACTTTAGAATCTCGAACATCTAATGGAGAAAGTCCTGCAGATATTCTTAACGATCTTGGGGTTACAAGATATTGTTGTAGAAGAATGTTATTATCTAATTCTAATGTAATTGATCAAATAATTCAATATCACGAGAGCCTCCATGATAAGAGAGTGGAATTCGATTTTTCCTAATTGTATATACTTGAGGCAATACTAATTCATGACAAAAATTACTGATATTAAATCCCGTTTAATTTATAATAGCCGTGGCAGTGAAACCATCGAAGTTGACGTATATGCTGATGACATTGTAGGTACTGCTTCATCCCCCGCTGGCGCTAGCGTTGGTAAATTCGAGGCCGTTTCTTTTAGAAACTCAAAATGTCAAGATACCATCGAATATCTTGATAAATATAAATCTCATTTGATTGGCGCTGATACTTCTGATATATACAATCTTAAGAATATCTTAAAAGAAGCCGATAAGACCGATAATTATTCCAATATAGGAGGTTCAGCTGCATATGCAATATCACTTGCATCTGTTGACGCAGCTTCTCAGATTCTTAATAAACCAATTTATGAAATACTTCTGAATGGAAAGCCAGCTGAAATGCCTCTGCCTTTAGGAAACGTTCTAGGCGGTGGTATGCATGCAGGAAATGGCTCTACTGATATTCAAGAATTTCTTTCTTACCCTCTTGGCGCTGATTCAATACGTTCTGGAATACAAGCTAATTTGATGGTTCATAAAGAAATCAAGAAAATTATTGATAAGAAAGACTCGAAATTTTCTGGCGGAAAAGGCGACGAGGGAGCATGGGCACCACAATTATCGAATACTGAAGCACTTGAAGTTGCCCAAGAAGCAATTAATACAGTGTCAGACATAGTTGGATTCGAAATTAGATTAGGGTTAGACGTTGCATCTTCTTCTCTTTGGAATCCCGATAAGGAACTATACGTATACTCTCGTGAAAATAAAACTCGTAACACTGAAGAACAAATCGCTTATGTTCTTGAACTAATTGAAAAATATAATTTAATCTATATCGAAGATCCCTTACACGAAGAGGCTTTTTCCGATTTTACTCAACTCTCATCCAAAAGTGACAATTGCTTAATAGTTGGAGACGATCTCTTTGTTACTAATACATCTATACTTCAGAAAGGCATAGACCAGAAAGCTGGTAATTCTGTTATTCTTAAAGTAAATCAGGCTGGATCACTAGGTGACGCAATGGAATTTGCGAATTTATGTAATAAACATAACTATGCAATTATCTCCTCTCACCGTTCTGGAGATACAGTGGACCGACATCTGGCTCATATTGCAATAGGTTCGGGTTCTGTTATGATGAAAAGCGGAGTAGTTGGCGGAGAAAGAATTTCAAAATTAAATGAATTAATTCGAATTGAGGAAACTAACTTTATAACTAATAACATGTCGATGCCTATTGCGAGGGTTAAAAAGTATGTCAGTTAATTTCGAAACCGAAGATGTTGTAAGCACAGGCGATAATATCGATAGCTCTATCACTAAACATGTATCTGAACAAGTTCTATTATCTACAGGTATTCGTGTAGGCACTCTTGTTAAAACTAAATCTATGTCTAGTTTTATCAGTAGAACTCGTCCTGATGGACTACATATCATTGATGTTGCTCAAACTTTACAACGTATTGAATTAGCTTCTAAATTTATTTCTAATTTTGATTCATCCCGTGTTGTTGCCTATTCATCCCGAGAATATGGTAAAACACCTGTCGCAAAATTCACAGAACTTACTGGCACAATTCCTTTAACAGGAAGATTCATGCCGGGAACTTTTACTAACCCCTTGTATCCTAAACACTTGGATCCCGAAGCAGTTATAGTAACAGATCCTTCAATGGATCTACAAGCAGTTACTGAAGCTTCTCAAGTTGGTATTCCTGTAATTGCTATATGTGATACTGATAACCTTACTGAAAATGTTGATCTTGTTATTCCTGCAAATAATAGAGGACGTAAAGCACTCGCTGCAGTTATGTGGTTGTTATCAAGGTCTGTTCTCCAACAATCAGGTAAATTATCTTTAGACGAATCATTACCATATGCAATTGAAGATTTCGAGACAAAATTAGTAGAAGACGAATAATTCCCATCTTTCTCTAATTATAATTACCCGCTGATTTTTATTGTTGTAATGTATTATAAATAGTAATTTGATATCAATTGCAGAAGCTCCAGGTAAAATTATTCTTACAGGGGAACATTTTGTTGTTCATGGCTCCCAAGCATTGGCAGCTGCAATAAATAAAAATATACGTATCTCCAGTAGTTTCTCATCACAGAATACTATTAAATATAAAAATCAAAAAATTTCTTTAGCGAACTACAATATAAAAAATGATCCTGTTTATATTGTTCGTAATAAAACTCTGGAATATTTGGGGAAAAAAAATACACTCTCTATCAACATCGAATCAAACATTCCTCGTGGTTCAGGTTTAGGTTCTTCTAGCGCCTTATGTGTGGCCACTGCTGCTTCCGTTGCATCACTTTTTAATACCAAACTTGACCGAAAAACTCTATTTAATCTTGCTATGCATGGGGAAAAGAAAATTCACGGTAATCCCTCAGGAATCGACGTTGCCACCAGTATAATGGGAGGACTCATATCATTTCGTAAAGGCTATGATCCTAAACGTATTAATCTTAAGTATAATCCTGAATTAATTGTATCAATTAGCGGCAAACGCCGAAAAACATCAAATATGATAAATAAATTTACCAATCTTCGAAATGAAAAACCATATTCTTTTCATAGTTTAGTAAACTCGTCTAATACATTGACTAAAAAAACATTATCGGCACTCTCACAAAAAGACTATCTTTCTGTTGGTTCCTATTTTAATTTCTTTAATTCCACTCTGAATTATTTCGGTCTAAGTTCTACTGTAACTGATAATATGATAGAAAAATGTCTCGAGTTAGGATCTTATGGAGCGAAAATTACTGGCGGAGGCGGAGGCGGTTCCATTATTGCTATCTCACCATCTAAATATATTAACGTAATTATTGACGAATTAAATAATATGAACTTTGAAACATTTTCTGTAAAAATTCCACAACAAGGTGTAAAGGTATGGTCAATAAATTAACAATTCTTAAATTAGGTGGCTCTGTAATCACTAAAAAATCCAAAGCGCTTACATTTAATCGTAATTCTGTTGAAAAACTATCTAAAGTAATTAAAAAATTCAACGAACCTTTGATTATTGTTCATGGAGCAGGTTCCTTTGGACATTATTACGCTAAACGTTACGGAATCTCTAGTAAACCTACAAGATCTACTAAACATGTTGTAAAAATTCGAGATTCTATGCAATCATTAAATCGTAAGCTTGTCGAAATATTTCATCAAAACGGTGTTGACACATTTTCTTTTTCACCCATTTACATGTATCATAATAGAAAAATTCCGAATATCTGGAAAAATACATTACAAAAAAGTATTTCTTTTGATTTAGTTCCAATGACCTTTGGGGATGTATTACTTGGTAATAATGGATTCTATATTCATTCTGGCGATCTTATTGTATATGATCTCTGTAAGTTACTAAATCCAAAACGTGTTATTTTTGCATCAAATATTGATGGCATATACCAAAATCTCGATGATAATTCTAGTTTAGTTCCTATAATTAAGAACAATAAGAATAATCTTAAATTTTCTAAAATCAATTATGATGTTACTGGTGGTATTAAAACGAAAATAACTCAAAGTCTAAAAATTGCTAATCTTGGCATTGAAGTTCAGATTACTAATGGATTGAACTCTAAAAATTTAATCAAAGCATTAAAGGGCGAGCATATCGGAACATTATTTATCGGTGATAAACATTGAGTAAAAAAAGTCCTAAAAATATTATTGAGGATCGTAAAAAAGAAGGTATTGAACTCGCATTAAAAAATACTAGTGCAATGACTAAAACAACACTTCTGGAATGTGTGGAATTGCTGCATTGTGCTCTACCTGAAATCAATTTCGATGACATTAATACATCTACAAAATTCCTTGGCCATAATCTTAAATTTCCTTTTTTAATAGATTCAATGACTGGTGGTACTCCAGCTGCCCAAAAAATCAATACTAGATTGGCACAGGCTGCTGAAGAATTTGGTATTGGTATGGGTGTTGGTAGCCAAAGAGCTGGTTTATTGTCTAACAAACTTGCCGAAAGCTTTAAAGTTGTACGAAAAAATGCCCCTAATGCATTTATCTTCTCAAATATAGGAGGCGCGCAACTTTCTCAAGGACTTGATTATCAATCAATAAAAAAATTATTGCAAATGATTGACGCTGACGCGTTAGCTATTCATCTTAATCCTCTACAAGAACTTGTTCAACCTGAAGGCGAATCTAATTATCTGTCTGTATTATCTAGAATTGACGAACTCTCTTCTGATTTGGACGTTCCTATAATTGTTAAAGAAGTTGGTTCAGGAATATCTCCATCTGTGGCTAAAAAATTATCTGCAACTAAAATTGGCGCAATAAATGTTGCGGGAATGGGAGGCACTAGTTGGGCAGGTATAGAACAAATACGAGCAAAGAAATTTAATAATAAGCAGAAATCTAACCTTGGTCTTTTATTTTGGGATTGGGGTATCCCTACTGCTGCTACTATATTCCTTACTCGTAATTCTGTGAAAACTCCTATTATCGCATCTGGAGGTTTACGTAATGGACTGGATCTTGCTAAAACTATAACGCTTGGCGCTGATGTCGGAGGATTTGCTCGTCCTATGCTTACACCTGCGTCTAAATCATATAATTCCCTAAAAGATTTCATTAATCAATTAATATTAGAACTTAAATCAACTATGTTTTTGGTTGGCGCTAAAAATATTGATGACCTTAAATCTATTGAGTACATTACGACTGAACCACTTACTAGTTGGATATCAAAGGTTCGTAAATAATGACACACAATATTGCTGATATACTATCTGAACCTGAAATACAAGCAAACAAAAAACTTATCGACGAGATTATAATTAATTTTCTCCCATCAAATCATGGAATACAAGAAATTGATTTGTTGTATAATATGATGCGCGATTATCCATTACGTCCTGCTAAAGGAATACGTTCATCAATCTGTTTATTTACTTCTCAAGCATTCGGTGGCACAATCGACGACGCTCTTTTTACTGCTTCATCACTAGAATTATTTCAAAATTGGATTTTAATTCATGATGACATTGAAGATGAATCTGAATTACGACGTGGACAACCAGTTCTACATCGTAAACATACTATTCCACTTGCAATAAATGCAGGTGATTCACTTCACGGCAGAATGTGGTCTCTATTACAAAAAAATCATTCATTATTAGGTGCTGAGCTAACGCTAGATATTATTAATGAATTCATTCATATGCTAAATGAAACCACTGAAGGACAACATATGGAATTATCCTGGTCTCAAAATAACGACTTGAATATATCTCAAGAAGATTATCTAGTTATGTGTACTAAAAAAACTTCATGGTATACTTGTATCACTCCATTTCGACTCGGCAATCTGATTGCAGAAAAAAAGAACATTAATACAAATAAATTTGTAGAATTTGGCACTAATCTAGGAATTGCTTTTCAAATTCGTGACGATATTCTTAATCTTACTGCAGATAGTAAGTATGGAAAAGAATATGCAGGAGATTTAATTGAAGGTAAGCGCACTTTGATTCTTATTCATCTTTTAGAATCTTGTAATACTTCTGATCGAGAATTTATTGAATCCTTTTTTAATAATAACCGTGAATTCCGTGAAAGTAATTCTAAAAAATTACTAGATTTAATTTCTAAATATAAATCAATAGATTATGCAACTAACATTTGTAACGAACTTTCAGATAAGGCACTAAATGAATTCGATACTATCTTTTCTGATTTGCCTGATACTAGGTCTCGTTTATTATTGAATAATATTACTAAATACATGGTTTCCAGGAACTGGTAAATCTTGACTAAATCAGAAATCGAGGAACTCGTATTCAAACACAGTTTATTTAATGCATCCCAACATGAAGGTAAAGCAAATCTTGGTTCTGTTATTAACAAAATTATCGCAGAAAAACCCGAATTAAAATCAGATATTAAAAATTTAATGAACGAAATTAAGCCTATAATTGAAAAAATTAATTCTATGGGTCTAGATGAACAAATCAAACTTCTTCAAAAAGATTTTCCAGATATGAAATCTGAAACAAAAAACACTGAAAAATTTCCTTTACCTTCTCTTCCAAATTTCAATTCTTATGAAACTATTGTTACTCGTTTTTCTCCTAATCCAAATGGCCATCTTCATATTGGACACGTTAAAGCATTTCGTTTAGATTTTCGTTATACACAAAAACATGCAGGTAAATTCTTTCTAAGATTTGATGACACTAATCCTGTTGCTATAAAAACTGAGTTCTACAACGAAATCCTAGAGAATCTAGATTGGATGGGAATTAAACCTGATCAAATTACTTATACATCTGATTATCTTGACGAAATATATAAAATTGCTACACAAATGTTTCACGATAATCACCTTTACATCTGCGAATGTAAATCTGACATGATTAAAAACAATCGTCTTAAAAAACAAATTTGCGAACATAATCTATCTGATAACTCTGACAAACAAATTTCTGATTTCCTTTCTTCTCGTATTAGTGGCGTTGTTCGCTTTAAAGGAGATATGAAATCTAATAATACTGCTATGCGTGATCCAGTAATGTTACGTTCTGTCGACGAAGAACATCCTCGCACTGGAAAAAAATATAGTATTTGGCCAACATATGATCTTGCCGCTCCAATTACTGATTGTTTGGAAGGAGTTAGTCATGCATTACGTTCAAAAGAATTTGAATTACGAGATGAATTGTACAATGAAATCACTCAAATTTTATCTGATCAAGGAAAAGTTAAATCTAGACCTTCTTTAGTTAGTTTCTCTCGATTGTCTATGAAAGGTTCACCTACTTCAAAAAGCAATATCAAATCTCTTATCGATAAAGGCCAGATTGATAATTGGCATGATATACGCCTTGTTACCCTTTCTGCACTTCATAAACGTGGTTTTATTCCTGAAGGAATTAGTAATTTTGTCGATTCTTTAGGATTGAGTAAAAGCGAATCTTCACCTGATTTTGAGTTATTAGCATCTTTTAACAGAAAAGCTAGAGACAAATCAGATAAAAGATACTTTTTTGTGCCTAATCCTATTAAATTAAAAGTAAATAATATTCCTATAAAATCTGTTACTCTTAAGCATCATCCAACCGAAAATCTTGGTGATAGAACTATAGACATATCTGATGAATTTTTTGTCTCTCCAGATGATATTAATTCGTTAAACGAGGGTGATGAAGTAAGACTGATGGATCTATTCAATATTAAAATAATCAATAAATCTAGTACTGTGACCACAGAATATACAAGTACCGAACCTATTTCCTCTTTGAAAAAAATTCATTGGGTCGCTCACGATGGAATCAATTTCAATCTCTTAATTCCTGATAATGAAAAATATACTGTTTCTTCAGATGGCTCCTTTGAATTCTTACCAGATAGTCTTACCACTCACAGTGGCATTGCAGAAAGTAAATGTAAAAATCTTAGTGAAGGTGATATGTTACAATTCAATCGTATTGGTTTCTGTCGTGTCATCTCAGCAGACTCCGCAATATTATCACACAAGTGATTCATCTTGAAATATATTCATCAAGACTATCAAGATAAGGTTTGGAATGAAATTAATAAATCTAATTTTAAATCATATCATAAACCTCATTATAAGAAATATTCTTTAGCCAATCTTGCACCTACAATATTATCACATTTTGGTAAAAAATCAAAAAATATCCTTAATGACAATCTTATACAAACTTCTCTTGATGGCTGTCAATCAATTGTTCTTATACTTATTGATGGTTTAGGTTTTAATCTAATTAAAAATTCTCTTCATAACCCATTACTTGATAAACTCTATTACAACAATATTGTTATTCCAATAACATCTACTTTTCCATCAACTACCTCAACTGCACTTAGTACGGTTAATACTGGTATGACTCCTCAACAACACGGTATAATTGGTCATACTATGTATCTCCGAAAATATGGAACTATTGCTAATATGGTTAATTTTAGTCCTGAATCTGATCGAAATAGCAGCCGACTTGCAAAATTCGGGTTTGACCCAGAAACTTTTCTTACAAATAACACACTTTATCAATCACTTTCTGATATTGATGTCAAATCTAAAGTCCTAACCCGTTGGATATATAAGAAAAGTGCGTTATCACGCATGCTCCATAAAGGTTCAGATGTATTACCTTATGTCAATTCTTCCGATATGTTTCTCAATCTTTCTAAAATAGTTAATAAAAAAACCCCATTTACGTTTGTGTATTGGGATGCCCTTGATTCTGCCTCACATGTTTACGGTCCATTTACTCCAGAAGTTCAAAGTGAATTAAGAAATATCTTATTTGGATTACTGAATGAATTCATAAAAAATATTAAAACTCAATATCGTAATAAAGTTTGTATATTTATTACTGGAGATCATGGATTAGTTCAAGTTAACAAAACTGGAAGGATGTTTACCAACAATATACCAAAATTTCTTGATAATTTAAGTCGTCCACCTTCTGGAGACTCACGCACATCTTTTGTAAAACTAGATAACTCCAATACTAATCTTAAAAATATTTTTCAAAAATACAAAAATCAATTTGATATATTTCCTAGTAATCAATTTATTAAAGAAGGATTTTTTGGCTCAAAAACTGTGAATAGGGATATATCTTCAGCCTTAGGAGATTATACTATACTCTCACGTAAGGGCAATGTACTCATGCACCGATTTAAATCAGATTTTAAAGCCTCTTTATCTGGTTACCACGGTGGACTTACTGATGATGAATTATTTGTTCCTTTATTTGTTGTTAACCCTAAAAATCTAGATTAATTACTTGTTGCTTGCGATAATTCTTTTGCTAAATTATTTAATTTATTTATCATCAAATCAGTATTACTTAGATTATCTTCTATAATTTTTATAAATGCACTACCGACTATTACTCCATCCACTCCTAATTTTGTAAAATTACTAACATGTTCAGGCCTTGATATTCCAAATCCTACTGCAACAGGTACTCTTCCGTTAACTTTCTCTACTATTCTTTTTGTTGCTTGTGAAGAATATTCTGTAAATAAATCTCTCGTTCCTGTCACTCCAAATAAACTTACCATATAAAGAAAACCACTAGTTGAATCAATTATTCTGTCTAATCTCATATCGTTTGTTGCTGGACTAGCTAAAAATATAGTATTAATTGACTTTGATTTTGCTAATTTCACATATTCTACAGCTTCTTCTGGTGGTAAATCAGGAGATACTATCCCAGAAATTCCTGCTTTCTCAGCACCTTGTAAAAATTCTTCAATTCCCATCTTCATTATAGTATTGTAATATGTTAGTAATACTACTGGTACGCCCAATTCTTCTACAATTTTTTTACTAATATCTAAAATATCTTTAGTCGTTGTTCCATTTGATAATGATCTCATACTCGATGATTGAATAGTTGGCCCATCTGCAATCGGATCAGAAAATGGAATTCCTAATTCAATGATATCTACTCCCCCTTCTACTAATGCTTTTGCTAATTTAGGCGTTAATTCAATTGATGGATCTCCTGCTGTAATAAAACCAATTAATAATGATCTCTTCTGTTCTTTTCCTTCTTTGAACTTCTCGGAAATTTTCATAAATTATTCCCTAGATGTTTTGCAATTATTGGAGTATCTTTATCACCTCTTCCAGATAATGTTACTAAGATAGATTGTTTGTCTCCTAGTTTTTGTGCACGTTTTATTGCTTCTGCAATAGCATGAGATGTTTCTAATGCAGGAATTATTCCTTCTAATCTTGACATCTCAACAAACGCATTAACTGCTTCTTCGTCATTTATACTGACGTATTCAACTCTATCCTGAGATTTTAGAAATGAATGTTCTGGCCCTACTCCTGGATAATCTAATCCTGCCGATATACTATGAGTTTCTTGAATCTGCCCATCTTCATCTTGTAATAAATAACTACGTGCACCATGAAGTACTCCTTCACTTCCTGCAACTAACGTCGAAGAATGCTTTCCTTTGTCAATTCCTAGACCTCCTGCTTCTACTCCTACTAGTTTACATTCATCATCTAAAAATGGATAAAACGTTCCAATTGCATTACTTCCTCCTCCTACGCAAGCAATTAGTATGTCTGGAATCTCTTGAGAAGTAATCTTTGGAAATTGTTCTTTAATCTCTTTTCCTATTACACTCTGAAAATCCCTGACAATCATTGGATAAGGGTGCGGTCCTACAACTGACCCAATAAGATAATAAGTCGATTCTACATTTGTTACCCAATCTCGTATAGCCTCATTTATTGCGTCTTTTAGCGTCTGCGAACCACTCTTCACACTGTGTACTTCTGCTCCTAATAATCTCATTCTAAATACATTTGGACTCTGTCTTTCTACATCATTACTTCCCATGTATATTTCACACTTCAAATCTAATAATGCACATGCCATTGCAGTAGCAACGCCATGTTGACCTGCACCAGTTTCCGCAATAATACGTTTTTTCCCCATTGATTTCGCTAACAATGCTTGACCAATGCTGTTGTTGATTTTATGTGCACCACCATGTAGCAAATCTTCACGTTTAAAATATATTTTTCCACCATATTTTTTTGAAAGATTCTCTGCAAAATAAATTGGCGTAGATCTTCCTGCATAATCTTTTAATAATTTTGATAATTTTTCATTGAATTCCTTATTTTCTTTAATCTCATTATATTTCTCTTCTAATTCGTCTACTACGGGCATTAATGTCTCAGGAACATACTTTCCACCAAATGTACCAAATTTTCCATCAGTTGGCTGTGATTTCAAATTCATTTTCTTACACTTGTTAACTCCTTTATCTTCTTTTCAATATTGTCTGACTTCATTATTGATGTTCCTATTAGAAATCCATTAACTCCTGATTTACCAATGATTTTTATATCTTCACTAGTCAATATTCCACTCTCACTTATTATTGGTTTATCCATCTTAAACTCTTCTCCTAAAATTCTGTTTGTCGTTTTCATATCTAATTTTAATGTATTAAGATCTCTATTATTTATGCCCAGTATGTCTACATCCCTTGTAACTGCTTTATCAAATTCTTGTTTATTGTTAACTTCTAATAATATCTCTAATCCCAATTTTTTTGCACACGCAATCAATTGTTCAAGTTTATTTTGATTATCTACAAATAAAGTCTCTATTAATAATATTACATCTGCCCCTAAATTATAACCTGCATCAATCTGTCTCTCATCAATAATAATATCTTTCATTAATATTGGTAAATTTGTATTCTGTCTTATAATTTTCAGATTATCTAAAGATCCATCAAAATACAACGGTTGAGTCAAAACTGATATTGCAGATGAGCCATTTACTTCCATTTTAGTAAGAATTTCTCTCTGACTGTTGGAATTACTGTTTATTTCGCCTAATGAAGGCGATGAAAATTTAATTTCTGTAATAATTGGATAGTTCTCTTTTTTTGATAATAATACGTCTTTCAGACTCGTATTTTTACGTTCAATCTTTTCGGATACATTGTAATATCCTTTATTGATTAATTCTCTAATCTCATCGGCAATTACTGTTAAAAACTTATTATCAAACCGATTCGAATTGTTCAATTCTCTCCATGTCTCCATCTACAAATCGAATAAATTCTTTTAATTTATTAATACATTTTCCTGAATTCAATACTGTTCTTGCTATTTCTACTCCTTCTGAAATTGACGATGCTTTTCCTGCAACAATAAATCCTACTGCACTATTTGCTATTACTGCTTCAACATTTGGATTATCTATATCTAATCTATTCGCGAGAATTTTATACATTATTTCGGCATTATAATCTATTCCAGTTCCAGCTATGTCTTGAGCATTAATCTTTTTCAAACCAAAATCATCTGGTTTTACAATAATCTCTTCTCCTTCGTTCTCTAAATCTCCAATAAATCTCATTTTTGTTTCACCAAATGTAGCAATTTCATCTAAACCATCCAAACCATGTACGATTATAGCTCGTTTACAGCCAAGTTTAGGTAATATAGCTGCATATTTATCAACTAATTCGGTATTCGCCACACCAACAATCATTGAATCTGCACTTGCAGGGTTTGTTAATGGACCTAAAATATTGAAGATTGTCCTTACTCCTATTTCTTTTCTAGTTCCTATGACATTTTTCATTGCAGGATGAAATATTGGAGCAAACATAAATCCTATTCCATTTTTTTCAATGGATTCTTCTACTTTTTCTGGTTCTGTATCAAGACGATACCCTAATCTATCAAGGACATCTGCACTTCCACATTTTCCAGTAGCTGCTCTATTTCCATGCTTCGCTATCATAATTCCTGACGTCGCTAAAACAAATGCTGAAATTGTGCTCAAATTGATTGTTTTAATTCTGTCTCCGCCAGTTCCTACTATATCTACTAGTCTATTATCATGATTTGGCTTTATTCTATTAGCAAATTCCTTCATAGTCTGGGCTAATGCTACAATCTCTTCAATTGATTCTCCCTTCATACTCAAAGATATTAAAAATGCAGATATTTGTGATGGCGTAGCAGAACCTGACATAATCTCTTTCATTGCTTGAGATGCTTCATCACTCGAAAGTGCATCTCTATTTACATTCTTTTTAATTGCGTCTACTATCATTCGTTATTACCTTCAATAAAATTCATTAATAACTTTCTTCCTGATTCAGTTAAAATAGACTCTGGATGACATTGAATTCCTTGTATATTGTATTCTTTATGCTTTAGCCCCATAATCTCGTTGTCATCTTCCGATCTTGCCGAAATAATTAATTCATCTGGCAATGTTTCCTCATCCACCACTAAAGAATGATATCTAGTTGCTCTAAAAGGATTTGGAAGATTCTTAAAGATACCAGTTCCATTATGTTTAATCATACTAGTTTTTCCATGTTTCAATGTTTTTGCACGTCTAATCTTTCCTCCAAAAGTATGACCTATTCCTTGATGTCCAAGACAAACACCTAATACCGGTATTGATTTTTCTCCAGACAATTTAATAATTTCCGAACATATTCCAAAATATCTTTCATCACATGGGTTGCCGGGCCCTGGTGAAATGACTACTCTGTCTGGTTCTATTTGATTAAACTTTTCAACACTAATTTTATCATTCCTGTATACCTTTGGTTCTATTGATAATTCTCCAAAGTATTGTACAAGGTTGTATGTAAACGAATCATAATTGTCTATTATTAATAATTTCATTTTATACTAACTCCTTTTTTAGCCATTTCTAATGCGGCAATTAATGCACTTGCTTTTTGTTCTGTTTCAAACCACTCTCTTTCTGGAATGGAATCTGCAACAATCCCTGCTCCAGCTTGAATGTATGCATCATTTCCTTTTACAACAAGTGTTCTGATTGTTATTGCAAAATCTGCACACATATTCTTAGAAAAATAACCTAATGCTCCTGCATAAGGGCCTCTTGATTCTTCTTCTAACTCCTGAATTATTTCCATTGCACGAATCTTTGGTGCGCCTGATACTGTTCCTGCAGGAAATATCGCTCTTATTGCATCAAAACAGTCTCTATCCTTCTTTAACTCTCCAATCACTTTTGATACAATGTGTTGTACATGACTGAACTGATGTACTTGCATAAATTCTGGTACTTTTACTGATCCGAATTTGGCAATTTGACCTACATCATTTCTTGCTAAATCTACTAACATCACATGTTCTGCTCTTTCTTTCTCATCTGATAATAATTCATCAGTTAATTGTTTATTTTTCTCTTCGTCATTATCTCTTGGTCTAGTTCCTGCTATTGGAAATGTTTCAATCTGATTCCCTGTAACCCTTACAAGCATTTCTGGACTAGACCCAATTATATTTACATTCTTAGTCTTGTAATAATACATATACGGAGACGGATTTATTGTTCTAAGCGCTTTATATATTGATAATAAATCTCCTGTTATTTCGAATTCATACTTCCTCGATAATACAACTTGGAATATATCACCTGATCTAACATATTCTTTTGCAACGTCAACATTCTTCTCAAACTTTTCTTTATTTATGTTCGAAGTGGGTTCTGTATAATCTATTGTTCCGATCTCTCTTTGTAAGGTTAATGATTCTAATATTTCCTCTAAGTTGTTCTGTCCTGAGTAATAATAATAAGATTTATTTCTTTCATGGTCAAATATTATTCCTTCATTAAATAATCCAAATTGAAAGTCAGCATAAGTTCTTTTAGTATAATTATCCGATATATCTTCCCAACATCTGACTATATCGTAGGAAATAAAACCCACCAATCCACCAATTAATCTATTAAAATTATTGTCTACATGATTTTCTTTTAATATTTCTCTTAAATTACTAAATAAATCATAAGAATTACTAACATCTGTGGTATTCTCTTTATCATCCTTACTTATTCTGATAGTATTGTTGTCTAAAGTAATCTTTAACGAAGGATTAAATCCAATATAAGAAAATTCTGATAACTTTTCAGGCCCCAATATTGACTCTAATATGTAAATATCATCAAACTTTTCCGATAACCTGACAAATGTTTCAAATGGTGAAATTTTTATGTCGATTTCTTCAAAATTCACGCTAAATTTATTCGTGCCAAAAACGATCGCCCATATTACTCACAATTACTTATTATAATTTGTATATATTTAAATAAATTACAGACGATTTGACCATTTAATAAAATATTAAAAAATATCTCATTGGCAATCTGATTTGTTGAATACTAAACCAAGAAGTTATATTCCAGTAAATTGCGAGAAATAGATAGTATGTCTAAGCCTTATTACGTCAAAGTTGAAATTCCAAAAGAAATAGCTGAAGCAAGTTATGAAGCTCTTCGACAAGCAAAACAGACTGGCAAAATCAGAAAAGGTACTAATGAAGCTACCAAGGCTATTGAACGTGGAATTGCTAAATTAGTTGTTATTTCTGAAGATGTAGATCCACCTGAAGTTGTTGCACATCTTCCTATTTTATGTAACGAAATGAACATTCCATTTGTATTTGTACCACAAAAAGAATTACTTGGTCAAGCAATTAGTATTGATATAGGTACAGCAGTAGCTTGTATTGTCGAACCTGGCGATGCAAAAGCAACTCTGGATAAAATTATTGATTCACTAAATAATTTAAAAGGTTAGATCATAATCTATGAGCTCTAAGGAAATTCAAGAAGATAAAACTCCTTGTGAAGTAATACAAATCGTTGGACGCACTGGCGTTGCTGGTGAAATTACACAAGTTAGAGTAAAAATCTTAGATGGAAAAGATAAAGGGCGTATTCTCACAAGAAATGTTAAAGGACCTGTTCGTATGAATGATATAATTATACTTCGTGAAATTGAAAGAGAAGCCCGTAAGATAAGGTAGATGGCTATACTTGTTATCATTAAAAAAATGTACTTTTTGTGGAAAAGAAATAGCATTCGGTAACGGTACTATGTATATTAAAAATAATGGAGATATTAGTTGGTTTTGTTCTTCTAAATGTAGAAAAAATACTTTGGATCTTAAACGTGATTATAGAAAATATAAATGGGCTAGAAAAGGAAAGTCGGTAGTTTGACTGACAAAACTCTTATTCTAATCAAACCGGACGGTGTAAAAAAAAGACACATTGGTGATATAATAAGTCGTTTTGAAGAACGTGGTTTTAACATCTTACATGTTCGCATGTTAACAATGAACTCTGACCAAGCTTCTGATTTTTATTCAATCCATAAAGAGAAACCATTCTTTTCTGAACTCATCGATTACATAACTTCAGGTCCAATAGTTCAGGTTGTTTTAGAAGGTAATTCTGCTATTGAGGTTGTCAGACAGATGGTTGGAGCAACAAACTCTCTTAAAGCAGCATCTGGTACAATTCGAGGTGATTTTGGCTTAAGTCATACTGAAAATGTAATACATGCATCTGACTCTGTAGATAGTTTCGAAAGAGAATTTAATATTTTATCAAATATTTAATAATTCTAAATAAAGACCTTTTACATTACTAATTGTAGATGATTGATAATGAATTCTAAATTTAGACAACCAATTGTTGTAGTATTGGGTCACATTGATTCTGGTAAAACTTCACTTTTAGATAAAATTCGTGGAACAGCTGTTCAATCTCGTGAAGCAGGAGGTATTACTCAACATATTGGCGCAAGTTTCTTTCCTATTGAAACTCTAGAACAACTTTGCGGTAATCTTCTCCAAAAAGTAGGTGGAAAAATTGATATTCCTGGCATACTTGTTATCGACACACCTGGACACGCTGTGTTTACTAATCTTAGAAATCGTGGAGGTTCTGCTTCAGACATCTCTATTCTTGTAATTGACGCTATGAAAGGTATTGAAGTACAAACGCGTGAAAGTCTTGACATACTCAGGAAACGTAAGGTTCCTTTTCTCATAGCACTTAACAAACTTGATACCGTACCTGGATGGAGACCTTCTTCAAGTTTAACTTCATCCTTAAAACAATTAGACGAAACTACTCAAAATAATCTTGATGGAAGAATATACAACGTAGTTGGCGAACTATCGAGATATGGAATACAATCTGAAGCATTTTATAGATTACAAGATCCACAAAAACAAGTTGCAATAGTTCCTGTTAGTGCGAAAACAGGAGAAGGAATACCCGAATTAATCTCATTATTGATTGGCCTAACTCAAAGTTACTTAAAACAAAAACTTACTGTTAGTGATGATACTCGAGGAATAGTTCTCGAAGTTACTGAAGAACCTGGTTTAGGAGATACTGCTAATATTATTCTCACTGATGGAGTATTAAATAAACACGACGAAATCGCAGTAGCAAAAAAAGACGGAGCCGTTACTACAAAAATTAAAGCGATATTTATGCCAAAACCGTTAGATGAAATGCGAGATCCACGCGATAAATTCACTCCTGTTGATCAAGTAGTGGCCGCTTCTGGTGTAAAAATTTCTACTTCTGATCTAGATGGAGTTCTTGGAGGTTCACCGATAATTGGCATTACTGATGGTAATATTGATTCAGTAAAAAATGAAATCGAATCCGAGATTAAAGCAATTTTTGTTGAAACTGATAGTGTTGGTATTATTGTAAAAGCTGACACTCTTGGTTCCCTTGAAGCTGTTGTAGATACTCTAAAAGAAAATGATATATCAATTAGTACTGCTGATACAGGAATGGTTTCCAGAAAGGATGTAGTTAAGGCTCAAGTAATTACTGAAACCAATAAATATTTAGGAAGTATTCTTGCCTTTGGTGTTAAAGTTCTTGATGATGCTAAAGACGAAGCAAATAAAAATGGAATAAGAATATTTTCACAACCTGTCCTTTATGATTTAGTCGATGAATATAGGGATTGGGTAACTTCTGATAAGGAAAACATGCAAAAAACTGAACTCGATTCGATAATGATGCCCTGTAAATTTCAACTAATAAAAGGAATGGTCTTTCGAAGAAACGGTCCTGCCGTATGCGGTGTAGAAATTCTTGGCGGTTCCTTAAAACAAAAATCTATTATAATAAATTCTACAGGTAAAGAAGTCGGCGTTATTAAACAAATTGAAGATAATGGCGAAAATATTAAACAAGCAGCTAAAGGCAGTGAAGTCGCTGTCTCAATGAACGAACCTGTTATTGGACGTACTATTCGTGAAGGCGAAATTTTATATTCTTTGCCTAATGACATAGGCGTCAGATTATTAAAAGAGCGATATCATGATTCATTATCTGACGAAGAATCTAATATTTTAGACGAAATTATTACCTTACGACGTAAAGTTGTACCTTTGTATGGATTTTAATATATTTCAAAAAGATTTATAGATATAAAAAAGAAGTGAAATGTTACTTTGGCAGAATTTAAAATTGTAGTTTCAGATCCCAAAACAGGAAAATCCATAACTAAGGAGATTAAAGATAAATCTGCCCAAACCTTGATGGGCATGAAAATTGGTCAAGAAATAGATGCTACTATTGTAGATATTGATGGAACTCTCAAAATTAGCGGAGGAAGCGATAAAGTCGGATTTCCAATGCGAAGTGACGTTCATGGGAGTGCTAGAAATAACATACTCTTAACATCAGGTGTTGGATTTCGCTCTAAAGTTAAAGGCATGCAAAAACGAAAAATTGTTCGTGGCAGTATGATTTCTGATGAAACCTACCAAATTAATACAATTCTAGTTAAGGGTAATCTTGTTCTTGATAAGCCAGCTGAAGAAGCTAAGGCGGAAGAAAAGCCAGCTGAAGAAGCTAAGACCAAAGAATAAGATAATAATAAATTCAATTAATGCTGATTTATATTATGCAAAAAATTCCTTGTCAACCTGAGATAAATATTGGTACTGCAGGTCATGTAGATCATGGTAAAAGTACTATAGTTGATGCAATTACCGGTAAATGGACAAGTGCTCATAGCGAAGAACTTCGTCGAGGAATTACTATTAAAGTAGGATATGCCGACGCCGGCTTTTATCAATGTAAATGTGAAGGACCTTATAATTATTCAACTCAAGAATCTTGTTCTAAATGTAAAACTAAAGGTAAATTACAACGTGTTATAAGTTTTGTAGATGTTCCTGGACATGAAAGTTTAATGGCCAACATGTTATCTGGCGCCGCTTTAATTGATGGAGCTATTCTAATTATATCTGCTAATGAAGAAGTTCCAAAACCTCAAACGCGTGAACATCTTCTTGCGTTACAGATGCTTGGCACTAAACAAATTGTCATTGCCCAGAACAAAGTTGATTTGGTATCTACCAAAGAAGCACAAAATAACTATAAAAAAATTAAACAATTTGTCAAAGGCACTGTTGCTGAAAAAGCTCCGATTATTCCAATATCTGCTCAGCATGGGCTCAATATTGACGCTTTAATCTCTGCAATAGAAAGTAATATCAAAACTCCTGAAAAAGATAAACAATCTTCTCCATCTCTCCAAGTCCTACGTTCTTTTGATATAAATCGCCCTGGCATATCATTAAATAAATTAGTTGGCGGTGTATTAGGAGGGTCACTATCTAAGGGAGTTTTTGAAGTAGGAGATGAAATTGAAATTCGACCTGGATTTCTTAATAAAAAATCTGATAAATATCAATCTCTCTTTAGCAAAATTTCTAGCTTAAGTAGCAGCGCTGGATTAATGGATAAAGTTTATCCTAGTGGATTAGTTGCAATTGGAACGGATCTGGATCCATCTCTAACAAAAAGCGATTCTTTCGTTGGATCAGTTGTTGGACATCCAAATGAACTTCCTGAAACATATTATTCTATTAATGTCGATCTCGATCTCTTTGATTTTGCTATTGGATCAACTGATATGATAAAAGTAGAAAAATTAAAGCGAAATGAAGCATTACGAATAAACTCAGGTACTGCAGTTACTGCCGGAGTGGTTACTAATGTAAGTAATGACAATGCTACTATTGATTTACGACGTCCTATTACCGCCGAACAAAAAAGTCGATTATCTATTAGTCGAAGACTTGGAGATCGTTGGCGTCTAATTGGAGCGGGGGTAATCTCTTAACATCTTGAGAACTATTGTCCTTGATACTAGTTTCTTAATTCATGTTGCTAATAATCCTCTACCTAGTTCTGATTACCTGTCAGATATCAAATCTTATAATTTAGTCACAATTGACGACGTTGTTCAAGAATTATTTGGTCTCTCTCACGATCGAAAAAATTCCTCTAAAACTAAACGTTCAAAAGAAGCCAATCTTGCCCTTCAATATATTAAAGATATCCCAAAAGAAAAGATCGATGGCTCTGGCACAACCGATGATAAACTCCTTACTTATACGACTAGAAACCATGATATAATTGCAAGTTTAGACCGCGGCATACTCAATAAGGCCATTAGTCTCAATATAGATTCGGTCACTATTGAAAAACAACGCTTAATCTGGCGTATAAATTATAATCGCTGAAATGATTCCCAAAAATCGAAAAATTCATATTGCTCCCTTTCGCGTTAACATTATTCTAGGTATATAGATATGTTTCAAATTATAGAAGCCGAAGACGTTGTACGTGTAGAACCACTAGACTTTAGTGAATCCCTAAATAAAATGGCTGAAAAAATGCTAAAAATTAAATATGAAAGTACGCTTTCTCCTGAATTTGGATATATTGTACTCATCATTAATGTTAAAGCCGATAAGGTCGGAAAAATACTTCCTAGTGATGGAGCTACTTATCATAGTGTTCATTTTAAAATTCTTACCTACCTGCCTAAATTACAAGAAGTTGTTGAAGGTGAAGTTGTAGAAATTACTGATTTTGGTGCATTTATTCGAATTGGACCGACCGATGCATTATTACATTTGTCTCAAATTACTGATGAATATCTTAACAGTGATGTCCGTCAGGGTTTGATTACTGCACAACAAAGCAGTCGTACAATTAGTGTTGGTACTCGAATGCGAGTTCGTGTAACTGCATTAAGTCTAGCTCGAGGTAGTTCTATGGGTAAAATCGGCGTTACTTGCAGACAACCATTTCTTGGTGCAACTGATTGGATTGAAGAAGATCTTAAAAAAACCTCAAAACCAGCTTCTAAGAAAAAGGAATCTGAATAATAATGGCTAAAGAACTAGCTTGCAGAAAATGTAAAATCATCATACCATCTTCAGGTCGTGTTTGTCCTAGTTGCGGTGGTACTGATTTAAGTACTGACTGGTCCGGTCTAATTGTATTATCTAATCCTGATAAATCTCAAGTTGCTAAACAATTGGATTTTACAAAACCAGGTCGATACGCTATTAAAGTATCTTAATTCTAATCTTCTAATAATACTTATGATGTAAATTGGACGTAAAAAATCTCCCAAAAAAATACCGAGATTTTCTTAAACGTCCTTTTGGCGAATTGATAAATTCCTCTAATCCTTCATTTCATGAAATAGATTCCATAATAAATAATTATTCATTCTTAATTACTGTTGGAGACGCGTCATCTGAAAATATCTCTAAATTAGGAATTAAAGCTAATATACAAATTATTGATCTAATGGAACGTAGGCATAAACGTACTTTTCCTAAATTACATTGGACTGAAAAAAGATCCATTGATAATCCTCCAGGCACTCTGTCCACAGAATCGATTGTTCTAATACATGATTTAATCACACAAAATACCGATTCTCTTGTAGTTGTTAATGGAGAAGAAGACCTTCTTGCTTTACCATCGATCCTTTTTGCTCCGTTGAACGCGTATGTCCTCTATGGCCAACCAAATGAAGGTCTAGTTGTAGTCTCTGTTACTGAATCATTAAAAATCAAAGTTCAAGGTATATTAATAGAAATGGGTTTTAGTGAAAATATACTAAAGTATTAATAGTTGAAATTATTAAGCCTTGTATCGATGAACTTCACAAAATTTGAAAAACGAGCAAATCCATTGCTAGAAAGAACTGAAATCTCTGCAATTTTCGATATTGAAAACACATCATTTAATCGACGTGAAGCTTCTACCTTAATCGCAAAAGAAGCTAAAATCAATCCTGACACAGTTTATTCTATTAAATTATCTAATAGTGCTGGTTCACATTATGTTTCTGGTTTATTTTACGTCTATAAAGATGAAAATACCGCCAAAATGTATTTACCAAAATTTATTTTAAATAGAAATGTTCCAAAGATAGAAGAAAAGCCAGCTGAAGAAGCTAAGGCGGAAGAAAAGCCAGCTGAAGAAGCTAAGGCGGAAGAAAAGCCAGCTGAAGAAGCTAAGGCGGAAGAAAAGCCAGCTGAAGAAG
>JACAFS010000030.1 GCA_013378385.1 Nitrososphaerota archaeon
AAATTCTGGCCTTAGGGTTGATTTCGAAGATCGCGATCTTTCTGTAGGTAAAAAGGTCCGTGAAGCCGAAAAAGAATGGATTCCATTTATACTTGTAGTAGGCAAAAATGAAGTTGAAAGTAAAAAATTTCAGGTTCGTGACAGATATTCTGGAGAAATGACTGTTATGTCATTATCTGAATTAACCGAGCATTGTAAACAATTACTTAACGACATGATAACTGAAGAACTTCCTCTCTCAAAATTCATCTCAGACCGACCTCAATTTAAGTAATCTAGTAGGAGATATTTTATTTTTGTTTATGTATGAGAAAATTATCTGTCTGCAATACAAATTAGTTCGGCTAGTAATCTTGCTGCTAATGCCGCTGTGGATCCATTATCGTACGCTGGTATTAATTCAACAATATCAAACCCTGTTAGATTGAAATTTTCTAAACAATAAATGAATTGAAGCATTTCTCTACTAGATAATCCATTTGCCTCTGGATTTCCTACAGCTGGTGCAAATGCTGGATCAATTACATCTAAATCAATGCTAACATATACGTCATTTGAACTACTTAGCGTATCCTTGAATTGTTTTAATCCTGTATTTAGGTCGTAGATTCTTTCCATATCGATTAATGTTATGTCATCTCTATCCACGAAATCCCATTCATCTTTTGTAGCTGCTCTTGAACCAATATGTATTAGGTTTGACATACATCCATCTTCATATAATCTCCTGAGAAAAGTAGCATGACTTAGTTTCAATCCCTCGAATTCATTTCTAAAATCTAAATGAGCATCGAATACTACTACTGTACAATTATCAAAAGCTCTTACTGAACCGTTTGTTAATGAATGATCTCCACCTAAGATTGCAGGAATTTTCCCATTGGCAATAATCTCTCTTGTAACTTCCTCAACCATTTTATTCATCTCATTGATTTCTCCTACTTTCGTTAAATTGCCCAAATCTCTAATATTTATCTCCTCCAAGTCTTTCCCTAATCTCTTTGAATAAATCTCAATGTTCTGGAAAGCTTCTCGAATTGCATTTGGAGCAAATCTTGAGCCAATTCTGTATGTAGAGGTTGCATCAAATGGAACTCCAAAAACATCTATTTTACTATCTCCAGCATTGTTTAGGTTTGTAATTAGTGGATCATTTGACATGTAGAAATCTGCTTTACTCATTTTTCATCCAATCTCTCAATTAACGCTGAAGCAATTAAAGGAAATGCTAATGTAACTTCTGATATTAGAGAAATTTTGTTTCCATCTGGTTTTATTTTCCCCCAAGACACTGCCTCTTCTGGCGGAGCTCCTGACAATCCTCCTGTTTCAGGTCTGTCTAATGTTATTTGTATTACATTATCTAACATTTTATTTGCAAAATAGAAAGACTGTAATACAAAATTCTTAGGAACTCCTCCTCCTAATATTATTGCTCCTGTTTTCTCTTCTTTTACTCTTATATCCCAGATGTCTTGCAAATCTTTGAATACATCTACATTTAGTTTTCCTGGATTCTTTCTATTGTAAATTGCCGCCTGTAATCCGAATACTGAATCGTGTATAGTTGGAACAAATAATTTGATGTTATTTTTATGACATGCTTTTAATATTGATTCAGGTTCTTCTGGAATTCTTTGCGCAATCTCATTAATCAACTCTGAGATTGATAATATTTTCCCCTCATTATTTTTTGCAATATCGTCATATAATTCTAATAGAGGTTCATCAAATTTAGATTGAAACTCATCTTCAGAGACTAATACATCATAAATTCTATCTATCTTCTTTTCAAGTAATAAGTCATCTTTCATGTTTGCATCTCCTTTGTAAAAATTACCTCCATAGGCCAACATCATATCATGAACTAGATTTGCTCCTGTTGTTACAATCGAATCTACTAATCCTCTTTCAATTAATTCTATTATTACTTTGTTCATCCCTGCTGGGACTAGTGCACCCGAAAGTGTTAGGAATATGTATGAATTAGTTTTTACCATTTCTTCATATGCGTCTACTGCTTTTGAAAGCGTACCTGCCATAAATGATCCTGATTTGCCCATTTCTTTAACTAACTCATTAGTTGTCATACCTGGCCAGATCTTCATTGGCTTAACTCTTACTTTATGGAAAGTATGTTTCTCCATATCTAGCAATTTAATTTCTTGAATATATATTATCCGCCTATTTTTTACTATCTGTATTCCAAAACAAATCTTCTAATTTTGTCACTCCTAATACGTCATCAAATGAATATCCTAATGGCCCTAATAACTGGTCAAATGTACTTCTCATAATTTCTTCATATTTTTTCTTGTCTATGTCTCTAATCTTCGCTAGTTTTAATGGTTTAACTCCTTCGTTTCCTATTGTTTTTACGAATGAAATAATATCTCCTGCTTTCATGCCTTCTGTATCACCATTTTTTCTATTGTATTCTTCTAATAATTTTGCTGCACGTACATGTTGTGGTATGGTTGTCTTGTACATCTTTGTAGATTTACTCATCATCATTTTAAAGGCTAATTTCTCAATTGGTACTTTGTCTTCCTTTAGTCTATTATTGCTTTCTTTTGCAATATTTCTGATTTCTGTTTTAACACTTTCAAAATCTTTTTCTGTTTTTGCTTCTCCTAATCTATCTATTGCCTCATAAAATGCTTCTCTTACGAATAATGGAATATGACTCTTCTTTCCAGTTAATCCCTTGATTATTACTTGACCATTATTTTTTACTACAATATAGTTTTTCTTTCTTTCTGAAAATACTGCATATCTGTATTTATCTTCTAATTCTAAATCTACTCCTTGATTTTCATGGGACCATTTAATTAAACCATCAATTTCATTCTGATCTATCGATTTGATAAATAGTGAATCAGTATCTCCGTATAGTACATCTATGTTGCTTTCTTTTGCCGCTGCAACTGTTTCAGTAATTATATTTCTTCCAATTGCAGCTGTTGAATCCGCAACAGGTAGGAAAAATAATGGAAATATTGGTGCTCCTAATACTCCATAACTCGCATTTAATATTACTTTTAACGCTTGAGAAACAACTGAATATAGATTTCTTTCATCAGACGATAATCCTGACATTTTTGGCAATGGCTTGTAATAATTTACTCGTATGTCTCTTAAAGATCCTACCAACAATGATATTATTCCTCTTCTCGTATTACATACCCAGTGTTTACTACCTTTGATCAAATTTGATTGATGTTCTTTATGTTTACATCTGACAGTTTCGTATGATAGATTATTCACTTTGATTATACTTGGATATAGACTTGCAAAGTCAAGTGCAGAAACTCCGAAATAAACACCTATTTTTGGTTCCAGAACCATTCCTCCTTGATATTGTTTCCCCTCAATCATTGCTGACGAAGACATTTTCTTTAATTCGTCTTCTTGAATTGCTAGTTCATCTTTTCTGGGGATTAATGCATTGATTTTTCTATGTTCAAAATATACCATGCTTCTAATCCAATTTGAAACTCCAATCCTGGATAAATCATCTATTGGCATCTTTGTTATTCTTGAAATTACTAATAATAACTTCATTAGTAGATCTCCATCAAAACTTGTTAATTCTAATGTTATTGCTGCATCATTGTGATTGTATTTTGCAAGATGGTAATATGTCTGCTCTCCAATTTCTCCTTCATACTCAATCTTAGTTTTCCCAATTATTGCAGAACTTACCGCATTCAAACTATGTTCTGAGTATTTATTTCCAAATGCATAGATCTGTATTGATCTGTTTAGAAATGTTCTATATAAATCTAAATGTATTCCTTGTTTTAAATTTGCATTAACTCTTGCTAATCGAATAGGTATGCTGTCTCTTTTCATTCCTGATTTTATCGCTCTGTTATAGATATATTTTAAATCAAAATCGTCTCCATTGTATGTAATAATACATGGATATCTCTCAATAACTCTGAATACACTTTCGATTAGTGATTTCTCATCATCTACAAAAATAACTTCTATGTTTTTCTCTAATTCATTAATTCCAGTCTCTACTCCTTCTCTTCGCAGAATGCATACTTGATTGAACCCATCACTAGCTGCAAATCCTACTGATATAATCGGATATCTTGCTTCACCTGCATCTGGGAATCTATCTGCTTTGTCAGAATGCACTTCAATATCTAAAGCTACCCTCTTTATCTCTGGCAGTGGTTGACTAAGAAGTTCTGCCCATTCGTTAATCTTATTCTTCATATCAACGTCTGCATTTTCTATTCCTTTTTGTAACATTTCGTTAGTTTCTTTTGGTATTGAGAATTTATCTGGAATTATTTTATTATCCTTAATTTTATAATATATTCCTGGAATGAGCGATTTATCGTACATGTATGTTTCATAATATGGTATATCTGCCTCCCAAGCCACCACTCTATCTCTTATACTTCTCCCTGGTAATCCACCTATTACTAATGGATTATCTGCAATAATCTTGAGCATTTTCTCTTCTTTATCATTTAATAAGTCAATTTTTGTCGTTTCTTCTACATTTATTCTATCTTCATTTTTAAATTTATCCAGTAAATCTTGATCAGTATCTTTTTTAACTAAACAATATGGCTTGTGTCCTGAGTTGTCATACCATAACTTTATTGAATCTGTTTTTTCATCGTAAAATTTCAGACATGCCTTTTTTTGTGTGCCATCGTAAGAAGCTGATAATAGAACCATGCTATCCTTCTCGATTTGTTCAGTCATCTGTACTTTTATATATCAAAGCAGACATAAAACAATATCAGTAATTAATGGATGTC
The DNA here is from genome assembly GCA_013378385.1 of Nitrososphaerota archaeon. Lineage (GTDB taxonomy): Archaea > Thermoproteota > Nitrososphaeria > Nitrososphaerales > UBA57 > UBA57. The sequence goes on from JACAFS010000030.1 coordinate 4,788, forward strand.
TATTGTAATGAACAAATCTATCACCGTTTTATTTGCGATAATTGGTATTTACTGGATAGTTTCTAGTTTAACTCAGCAAGGTTCTCCGTTATTATTTATTCCAGGAATTTTTTCATTGATTGTTGCATGTTCTCAACTTCCAATTACTTCTACGAAAATAAATCAATATGCAAAAAAACTATTTCTTCCTGTATTGTTATATAATTTGGTCTTAACTTCTTATCAAGTATATTCCTCTTCTATTGCTCTATTAAGTAGACTTATTGGTATTGAACTTGGCATATTCATCTTAAATCTGATATTTACTTTATCTCTAATCTATATCCTTTTACAAACACTTCGTCGTGAACATTTGGATATCTCTTAAATATTCTTTTCACCGTGAAACTATCATATGGATATAGAGAATAAGATTGCTTTAGTCAAAAAACCTCCTACTGAAGAATTAATTCAAGAAGACGAACTTAAAACCCTTTTCGAAACTAATAATTCTCCTACACACTATATTGGAATTGAACTCTCTGGAAAATTACATTTAGGTACCCTCCTAATCTCGGGTTTTAAAATTAATGATTTCATTAATGCTGGTATTCAATCATCGGTTTATCTCGCAGATTGGCATAGTTTCATTAATGATAAATTTGAAGGTAATTGGGATAAAATTAAACAAGTTACAAATTACTATGAAGAAGCTTTCAAATTCTTCTGCCCTGGTGTTAATATAGTAAAAAGTAATTCTCTGTACCATAATAATGACGAATATTGGATGAATTTTATCAAATTCTCAAAACACATGACTTTATCTCGCGCTGTTAGGTGTTTGACCATTATGGGAAGAACTGAAAAAGATCAGTTAAGTTTATCACAATATCTTTATCCTTCAATGCAGGCAGTTGACATTAAAGAACTCGATCTCGATATTGTACATGCTGGAACTGATCAACGTAAAATCCATATGCTTGTTCGTGAGGTATTTCCTAAAATGAAATGGAAAGTTCCTGTTGCAGTACATCAGCATCTTATCCCTGGTCTGGCAAATACAGGAGGCGCTACTGATACAACCTTTACGAAAATGAGTAAATCCAATCCAAAAAATTCAATATTCATTCATGATTCTGAAGAAGAGATTACATCTAAAATAAAAATTGCTTGGTGCCCTGAAGGAATTTCTGATAATAATCCAATTTTGGAATACTGTAAATATCTAATATTTCATGATTCTGATTCTTTTACAATTGAACGACCTAGTAAATTTGGCGGTGATATGTTGTTCTCTACTTATGAAGAATTAGAATCTGAATACAAAAATGGAAAAATCCATCCACTTGATCTAAAATTATCTGTCGGACGAGAACTTAACGATATTATCTCTCCAATTCGTGCATATTTCTCAAATAAATCCGAATTATTTTCATCTATTTGAAGAATTCTATAATAGCAAGTTGTTACATCTAATATTAGGGATTGTTCATTGATTGCGTTAATAAATTCTATAATGCTCGATTATCCAATATTATCTAGTATTCTTCCATTATTATCACTGGCCATTACCTCGTATTTATCATTCAAAATAGCTCGTAAACTTCTTATTCGTATAATTGTACCTCAAATTAAGAAATCAAAAACTAAACTGGACGACATATTAATTAAAAATCATCTATTTTTGAGAATTTCTTATTTAGTTCCACTTCTTGTAGTTGATAATTTTTCTTATATAATTACTTCCAATTTACCTGTTGCAATTTCAACCATTGACATTGTTGTTAGTATCTTAACCATTTTGATATTCAATTGGATAATTGATTCAATATTATCTTCCTTTACTGATGCTTATTCTAAGCGATATAAACAAATACCTTTGAAAAGTTATGTACAGATATTTAAAATTCTTATTATAATATTCTCTGGTTTAATAATCTTATCAATATTATCTGGTATATCTCCTTGGGGACTAATTGGCAGTATCGGTGCAATAAGTGCTGTATTATTGCTAATTTTCCGTGATACAATACTATCTTTAATTGCAAACCTACAAATATCATCTAATAAACTTGTTCAACTTCATGATTGGATTGAAGCGCCTGCTTTTGGAGCAGACGGCGATGTTATAGAAATCGCTTTACACACAATTAAAGTTCAAAATTGGGATAAAACAATCACTGTCATCCCAACTCATAAGCTCATTGACTCTTCTTTTAAGAATTGGCGTGGAATGGAACAAAGTGGTGGACGTCGAATAAAAAGATCCATCAACATAGATCTTACATCTATAAAATTCTGTGATGACAAAATGCTCTCTAATCTCAATAAAATTGATTTATTATCCACATATCTTAAAGATAAAAACACGTTGCTATCTAAATCTAACAAGAATATTCAGAAAGATAATGATTTTCATTACTTGAATTCAAGAAACCTAACAAATATTGGTACTTTTCGCGCATATTTGATTGAATATCTTCGAAATCATGAAAATATAAGTGAAAATATGACATTCTTGGTTAGACAATTGCCTCCTTCTGAAAATGGTCTTCCAATTGAAATTTATGTCTTTAGTAATGACAATGAATGGATTAATTACGAAAATATTCAGTCTGACATATTCGATCATCTTATTGCGGCTACAAATTATTTTGATTTACGAATCTTCCAAAATCCATCTGGTCATGATTTTCATTCAATAGTAAAAGGCTAAGAGATTATTCATGTCAAAAAAAATTTATGTTAACGAACATATACTTGACTATAGTGAAATAAAAGCTGCTCAAACTATTCTTGACAGTGGTTTACTTAGTAGTTCAAATATTAACGGCGGTAAATACGTAAAAGATTTCGAGAAGAATATTGCTCAATTTCTTGATGTTAAATATGCTGTTGCAATTAATTCTGGAACTTCAGCATTATATGCTTCTCTTCTATCATTGAATATAAAATCTGGAGATGAAGTTATTGTTCCATCGTTTAGTTTTACTGCTACTGCTAGTGCTGTTGTAGCTACAGGTGCAACACCTGTATTTGTTGATATTTCATCATCGAATTATAATATTGACATATCACTGATTAAATCAAATATAACTAAAAAAACTAAGGCAATAATTCCCGTTCATCTGTACGGCCATCCTGTTGATGTAGATCTTATCGCTGAAATCACTTCTCCTGATCACATTGCAATAATTGAGGACGGTGCACAATCTCTTGGCTCATCTATTAACGGAAAGAAATGTGGAACTTTGGGAAACTTAGGTTGCACTAGTCTATACCCTACTAAAGTTATTACTTCTGGAGAAGGAGGTGTGATTACTACTAACGATGAAACGTTATACGAAGAATTACTTCGAATTAGAAATCATGGCCTTGACGAATCTGGCCAAACTACTAGATTTGGACTAAATCTAAGAATGCCTGAGATTGAATCTGCTATTGCATCTATTCAATTGAGTAAACTTGATGATTTCATTCGAATTAGACGAAGAAATTCTGATATCCTTTCCGATATTATTGGTAATTTTAATCTTAATCTTCCAGTAGAACTTGAGAATACTTTTCTTAATCGTTATTTATACACCATTTCTCTTGATAAATCTCGTTCTGAAGTTATGAACTATATGGAAAAACAGGGTATCAATACTGCAGTTTACTATCGTACGCCTATTCATAAAATGCCTTATTATCATAGTATGAATGATGGTTATGATTTACCCAACACAGATCTGGCTTCTTCTAAAGTTCTTTCTATCCCTATTCATTCTGGATTATCTGAAGATGATGTCCAAAATATAGGAAACAAACTTAACGATGTTCTAAAAACTATATATTGATTCTTATGAATGTTTCAATCATAATTCCAACCTATAATGAAAAAGAAAACATTGTAATTCTGACTAATAGATTAATTGAAATATTCAAGAATTCTGGACATGATTTAAAAATTATTGTTGTCGATGATAATAGTCCTGATGGAACCTCATCGGTAGTAAAAAAACTTGATTTATTTGAACAAAATATATTTCTAATTACACGACAGGAAAAACTCGGACTAGGTTCCGCTTACCAAGCAGGTTATGATTGGTGTAAAAATAATAATTCTGAATGCATTATTCAGATGGATTCTGATCTATCACATCCTCCTGAAATAACTATAAATCTTGTAGATTCTATTGGCGAAGGTTATGATGTGGCTATTGCATCTCGATATGTCGATAAAGGCGGTGTTAGTTCTTGGCCAATTCATCGTAAAATTATTAGTTTTATTGCAAATATGTTGGTCCGTGTATTTCTGGGCTCAAAGTTACATGATAACACTACTGGATACCGAGCATTCAACTCTGATACTATTGAACTCTTGATAAAATATGACGTAAAGTCTAATGGATTCTCCTATCTTATCGAATCAATATATTTATTCCATAAGAAAAAACTAAAAATCAAGGAAATTCCCTTCATATTCCAAGAGCGCAGTATAGGAAAAACTAAACTCTCATCATTTGAAATTCTTCGTTTTCTTTTATCAATATTCCATCTTTTGATTTATGGAATAAAAGAAAAACCCAATTAGCAAAAAAGTAAATATACTAGCATCTACAAATAACATTGAATAAATTGGAATCAGATAGTGAGAGTTTCGGCGGGGTAGTTTATGAATGTGTTCGTTGTGCTACGCCTGTTACAAATGAAGATTTAGCCGCTTTACCTGAAATAAAGTGTATATGCGGATATAGAATATTGAAAAAAAGACGTCCATCCATAGTAAAACAAGTTAAATCGATTTAATTCGTCATTCTACTAATATTTGACAAATTTTCTGTATCTTTTTAAACTTTAGTTATGATTATTCCAACTATGAAGAGCTCTACTCCTGTTTATATCTCAGGCTATGGAGGATACGTGCCAAAATTACGACTTCCAACATCTGACATTGCCAAATTATGGAAAGGAAGTGGATCTGGACCTAATGAAGCAAAAAGTGTTGCAAATATTGACGAAGACACAACAACTATGGCAGTAGAATCTGCAAGGAACGCTTTATCAATGTCTGGCTTATGTGATATTGGCGCAATATTTGTAGGAACTGAATCAAAACCTTATGCTGTTAAACCCACTAGTACTATTGTGGCTCAAGCATTAGGAGTTCATAAGACTCTTGCAGCTGATTTTGAATTTGCTTGTAAAGCTGGAACTGAAGCAATGCAAGTAATAACTGGTTTGGTAGGTTCTGGCATGATTTCGAGTGGTATTGCATTAGGTGTTGATACTGCACAAGGAAGACCTGGAGACAACCTTGAATATACTGCAGGTAGTGCTGCGGCAGCTTTTGTATTAACTAATAATAGTAAACGCAGTATTGCTAAAATCGAAGCAAGTACTTCATATGTAACTGATACTAGTGACTTTTGGAGAAGACAAACTGAGTCATTTCCTAGACATCTTTCAAGATTTACTGGAGAGCCTGCATACTTCCATCATGTTGAATCATCGGTTAAACAATTATTATCTGAAATTAATCTAAAACCATCAGATTTTAAATACGCTGTATTTCATCAACCTAATCCAAAGTTTCCTATTCAGGTTGCTAAACGTCTTGGTTTCACTACTGAACAAATTCAACCAGGTCTTTTGAATCCTATTATTGGCAATCCTTACTCTGCTAGTTCTCCTTTGGGACTAGTTTCAACTTTTGACGTAGCAAAACCTGGTGACAGAATCTTACTTGCTTCATTTGGATCAGGTGCAGGAAGTGATTCATTTTCTCTATTAGTTGAAGATGGAATAATGGATAAGGGACCTAATTATATCCCATTGACTGATATAATAAATGATAATAAAGAAATTGATTATGCAACTTATACTAAACTTAGGGGAATTTTGAAATAATCAAATACAGGTGTAATATTGTGCAAACTAAGATAACTGGAACCGGACTTACAAAAATTACTGATCATTGGTCAAAGTCAATAGTAGACTTGGCGATTGATTCTGCAAAACAGGCAATATCTGAATCAAATACATCGCCAGATGTGGTTATCTTTGCAAATACTTTGTCATCATATTCTTCAAGTCAAGAGAATCTCTCTACGATTATCTCTGAAGAATTAGGCTTGTCAGATATTACTACATTTAAGATTGAATCATCATCTTGTTCAGGTGCAATGGCTGTTAATATAGGCCATAAATTATTGAATTCGGATAATCTTGAATCTGTTTTAATAATTGGAGCTGAGAAAATGACTGATCTTTCTCCTGCAGAAACAATCAAAGCTACTGCTCTAGGAGAAAGTTATGAATATACGCAATTTTTTGGCATAACTATGAATTCACTTTATGCATTATTCTCTAGATTGTATATGGAAAAGCACGCCGTCACTTCTGAAGAACTATCACAGTTCTCAGTTTTATCTCATAAAAATTCAGTCACTTGTAAACATGCACAGTTCAATCGTGAATTTTCATTAGACTCAATTAATAAATCTGCCACTGTATCTTCTCCTTTACGTATGCTTAATTGTTCTCCAATTGGCGACGGTTCTGCATCTTTAGTATTATCAAAAACCAATAATTCTAATTTCGACGATGTTAATATATTGTCATCTACTTCATCTAATTCTTCAACTAGTTTCTTTTCAAGGGAAGATCTTTTGAAATTTAATTCTACAACTAGTTGTTTGAATAAATCACTTGCTGAATCAAAAATTAACTTGGAAGACATTGATTTATTGGAAATTCATGACGTAGTTCCCGCGATTACTGCAAATATTTTAGAAACAATGGGATTCTCCAAACCTGGTAATGCATCATCGGATGTTCTATCCGGTAAATACGATCTAAATTCAAAAGTCACTTTATCTTCTTCTGGTGGATTGAAAGCACGTGGAAACCCCCTTTCTGCTACTGGCATATATCAGATAATTGAAGTTACAAGACAGTTACAAAATCGTTCTCATGTAAATCTTGAAGATAAAAATATTGCCCTATGCCATAATATGTCTGGCATTGATTCAAATTCTGTAGTTCATGTTTTAGGAGTTGCTAATTGATTTGTCCGTTTCATACTGGAGATTAAGAGATAGATATTATAGAATTATTGGCTCTATTTGTGACTCTTGCACCTACGAATCTTTTCCTAAATTCAACACTTGTCCGAAATGTAAATCTCATGATATTTCCGATAAAGAGATGCCAAATACTGGAAAAATAATTTCTTATACTCTTTCTTATGAATCCATGCCTGGATTTGAACATGAATTACCTATGTCTATTGGTTTAATTAAACTCGATAATGGCGTTAATATTGTTTCACAACTTGTAGATTCTGAAGTTGAAGATATTAAAATTAATGCAACTGTTAAAGCTGTTTTTAGAAAGATTAATGCAGATGGGAATTCTGGTCAAATCTATTATGGATATAAATTTAAAGTAATTAATGCGTAGAAATAGGGCAAAAGAACCATAGGATGAAGGGGATTTATCCCATTGATGCCCTATCTCAACTCGACACTTTACTAATGTAATTATTTCATTACATAACATAACGACAAAAATATTTGACTAATTTATTTATTTTTTTACTCAATTTACTCATAAATCATAAAAAATTCATTAAAAATATCAATATTATTATGTTTATTATTAGAATTAC
>JACAFS010000031.1 GCA_013378385.1 Nitrososphaerota archaeon
CAAAAATTAAAGAAACTAAACCAAAAATTAAAGAAGCTAAAGAACCTGAAAAGAAAACAAGAGGAAGAAAACCAAAAATTAAAGAAACTAAACCAAAAATTAAAGAAGCTAAAGAACCTGAAAAGAAAACAAGAGGAAGAAAACCAAAAATTAAAGAAACTAAACCAAAAATTAAAGAAACTAAAGAACCTGAAAAGAAAACAAAACGTGGAAGAAAAAGTAAAGTTGAATTTGCAGATCTTACAGCAAGAGTTTATGAAATCGTAATTGAAAATGGTAGAGAAGGGATATTACAAAGTGAATTATGGAAGAAATTAGGTTTGAGTAGTAGAGAAGGATCTAGATTAGCTATAAAATTAGAGAAGAGAAGGATTGTAGATAGACAAAAACTTTTGGAAGGGGGAAGATGGACGTATAAATTAACACCGGTGAAATTCCCAGTTAAAGTTGATTCAATAGAAAATATTCCGTGTATAACCTGTCCAGAAGAAGAGAGATGTTCTGCAGACGGGGTTGTTACGCCATTTGATTGTTTATTTATTGAGAATTGGGTATTAACAGAACAAGATAAGATTAAAAAAGAATAATATATATTAGAATTATATTTTGCGATTAGAAGATGCTAAAAAGGACCATTATAGAAAACTAGCAAAAGAACTAGGGTATAGAAGTAGATCTGCGTTCAAGCTAATAGAATTAAATAAAAAATACAATTTAATCAAATCAAATGACAATATATTAGATTTTGGTGCGGCCCCAGGAGGATGGCTGCAAGTATCGTCAAAATTAGTCATGCCAAAGGGAAAAGTAATAGGTGTAGATATACTGCCAATAATGCCGTTAGGAGAAAATGTTACAATATTTCAAGGAGACATTAGGGAAAAAGAAGTGATAGAAAGGATATTACACGCAGGAGAGGGGAAAATGGATGTTGTATTATCAGATATGGCTCCAAACATATCAGGAATATGGAAAATAGATCACAATAACCAAATCGATTTAACAATGTTAATTATTGACAGATTTCCCGAGTTATTAGAAAAAAATGGTAGTTGTTTGTTAAAAGCATTTGATGGACCGAGATTAAAATCATTAGAAAATAATTTAAAAAAGAATTTCAAGAATGTGAAACTAATAAAACCGAAAGTAAGCAGAAATGCAAGCAGTGAGTTATATATTTCCTGTAGAGGATTCAGATAAAATTTTATTTATCTCATTAACATTGGCAGTAGTCCGAAAACCAGTAGAATGTAAGACGGTTCTGGAAGAAATAAAATCATTTTCATTTAATTTAGATAAAATTGTTTCAACTGGAAATGATGAGATTTTGAGGTTTTGAGAGATATTATCGGTAACATAATACAAAGGAGGCATAGAAGATTCCGAAATTGCTATTTCAAAGAGTTTTGTTAGATTAGAATCTGTAGAATTATCAATAGAGATATTTAGAAGAGATTTATCGAATAGATTCCCGATCCAGATTGGACCTGCAAGTTTACAATTTGAAGAACATAAATCACAGGATAATATAGGAGATTCAGATACAGCTCTATGATTACATTCAGGACAATGTCTAAGAAAACCAAGTTTTCCTTCAGTATCAGAAATAGAGTCAGTAATTTGAACATAAACTTGGATATAGTGTTTATCAGTATGGCAGAAAATAGGTTTAATGCCTAATTCATAATGAGATGAAATAGAAGCTAGTGAGAAAAGCATTATTCTCAATGCAGTTTCGTTAAAATATTCAGTATTAAGAGATAAACTTCCGTATTTTCGTAAACAGACTTTTGGATATACGCCACAAAGAACTGCCCCATCAGTTGCAGTAAGAGATAATATTCCATTAATTTTTAATGCACGAATAGCAGAATCTATATATTGGATAGGAGAACCGAAAGGATCTAAATCGATAAAATCAAAACGATTTTCGCGATCAGTAAAATTAGATAAAAATTTATTTGCTTCGTTTGTTGAAACTTCAGCTAATGAATTAAGGTTATTGTGTTTAAGTGAATCATTTATGTAGTCAATAGCGTTGACATTTGTGTCGTTAAAATAGATTTTTTTGATATAATTTGATTCATTAGCAAGACGTATTCCAGTTGCACCAACTCCTGATAAAGTATCAGAGAAAGTAATTTTATCATCACATTGAGATGCATAACTATCAAATATGGTAATAAGTAAATCGCGTTTGAGTTTAGCCATTGTATTAAAGAATGCAGGGGTTCGTGGGGGAGGAGATTGTTCAAGACTATTTATAGGAACATAAAATTGTGTTTTACCTTCCGAGAACAATTTACGCGAAGTATCAGGATCAGTATGCATAGATAATCATTTTGAAGACTTTTTTGTTTCACCTTTAACAATAGTGAGCATTTTTGCAATATCCTGAAGAACCAATGTTTTTTTATTCTTTTTAGTAATCGAGATATATCCAGAATTTATCGATGCGCGTTTAGGATGTATTACTTCATGACTGACAGGATTAAGATTTAATCTCTTTGCGGCTTCTAGTAAATCAGATAAGATAGGATTTTTAATAGAACGATTTCTTGATACGCGTCGGCCTTGAGATCTAGAATAAGATGAATTGAAATAATCTAACCAAATTACTTGTTTCTCATAGTCTTTCATAAAGAAATTACACCAGAATAGTAAAACGATTTGAAGGAAAGTTATTAGTCAAGAATTAGGACTTAGATTGTTTACCTAAGTACCACCACATAAACCAGAAACCAAGTGAAAGAATTAATACCACTATACCAATTCCCCACGATACTAGATTTTGTAGGAATGCATCGGAACCAACAAATACTTGTGCTAAAAATTTCATATCATAAATCTCCAATTAACCAAATTTAAATCTGTTGACATAAAAATTATTCATTAATAAGTATTCCATCTATAATTCCAGTTTGTCCAGGTCTGGATAATACACGAACTTTACCAAGTTCAGTATCAAGAATTGCACCTCTAGTAATAACACCACGTCTTTCATAGTCTCGATTAGAAGGGTTTTTGAGAACACGATTAATAGAAATTTTCTTTATTGTGTTAGTTGATTTATCTATAACATTAACCGAATTATCAGTCACAAGTGAAACTTTGATGTTTCCACCACGAGAACTTTTTATGCGAACTGAATGATCTCCTAACAGAGTATCAACAGAGAATGTATCTTTTTCGTCAGAACGCCTACCACGAGTGTGCTTTATACGTCCGCCAGTACGTTTCCTCTTTCGTATATTTTCTAATGATTTTACCATTTTACATCATATTAGATATCGCAGTCTTATATAATTTTATGCTTTATTTGGCGTAGTTTGAATTACAGGGGCTTTTTTTGGTTTAAATCCATATTTTATTAGTTGTTCCTTTAATATAGCAGGATCATTTGCGATTCCGAAATATTCAGCAAGGCGACTTGTTGTACTAAAAATTTTAGTTCGGCCACTAGGCTCAGATTTTATAAAACCAAGTTGCTTTAACGTTCTAACGTGTTGATATGAATTAGGTCCACGTCTATCAGCTAAATCTTTTCCAGAAATCGGTTGAAAATAGACAATAAAGGACAATGTCTTTAACTCTGCATTTGATAATAGTGGTCTTGAAGAGAATTTTCTCGCAGATGTTGTAAAATTAGATTTTAATTGAATAACAAATCGATCTCCTTCTAATTCAAACATTTGAATAGCCTCAAATGTTGAATTAATTTTTGACATAAGATTTCTAGCAATGGTAGAGGATTTAATTGTAGAAGTAATGCCTGCAGCTTTTGCTAATTCAAATTTAGATAAAGGTCGCCCAGCAGCGTATAATGCAGCTTCAATCTTGGCTTGAAGAAGCTTATCTTTAGGATTTGAAGAATCTGGAAGATTAGTCATTGTAATACACGGGTTATGACAATATCTGATTCAAGACTATCAGGGGATTCTAATTGTTCAAGTGTAACGATCCCATCTATTGCAGCAAATAATAATAATAAAAATGCTCGAGATTGTTCAAGTGGATTTTTTTCTTTAATAAGTTCTGTAAATAACATTCTATCAGAGTTAATTAATTTAGTAATAAGTTCCTTCTTGAAGTCTTTTGCGAGTTCTTCGAATTTAATAATATATTGATCAAAGTCAGGTTCAGAATCAAGCTGTAATAGTGAGGATTTATCTTTCTTTTCTATATCTTGTCTAGAAACATCTTCCAAGATTTTTTCAAGGTTTGTGATTAAATCATCGATGGAAGTTGAATACAATTCATATCTGAAAGGCAATACAATAATACTAGGTGGTCCGCTACGAGAGACTCTTGGACGTTTTACTTTAAGTTTCTCAAAATAAAATAAAGTTTCTACTTTAAATCTATATAATAAAGCAGATGAAAACGCGGCAGTCCCGCATAGGCGTAAATCAGGATTATTTTTGGTAATTATTTGTTTAAGAAATATATCTAATAAATCGGCTATGTCAACTTCCCAAGGTTTTCCTTTACGTGCAGTTTTCGGATTAACTAATAAATTCAATGGTGCTTTTGATAGTTGATTAGAATCGCTCATTTGACACTAATTCCTTTAGAATATTCTATGTCTTTTTCAGTAGGTCGGAATTTTAGGATCTTAGTGATACTTCGTTCATGATATACGCCATACATAGTATCTACGCGTGATAAAATTGTATCTTTAAGACTAATCATTATTACCTGAGATTTGGAAGTTCGACTTTGAAGTATTTCTGCTAATTTACTAGAATTAACTGCGTCCAAGTGGGCATCTATTTCGTCAAAAACATAGAACGGAGCGGGTTTAACTGCTTGAATAGCTAGGATCAGACATAATGCGGCTACTGTTTTCTCACCGCCACTACATATTATAATATCTCTTTCAACTTTATTAGGGAATTTGGCAAAAAGGGTAACACCTGCATTAAAGATTTCATCAGGATTATCTAGTTCAAGCCAGGCATCACCATGTAAAATTCGACCAGGAGGACAATTATCATGGTTACAATAACCGCTATCGCGAGTTGTAAGTTGTGCAAAGATATTTCTAAATTCTTTATCAATTTTTTGGAATGCATCGAGAAATGCATCACGTTTTTCAGAATCAATATTATCGATAAACGCTACAATAGCAATTCTTTCTTTTTGAAGTTGATTTCTTCGTTCTGAGAATCCTTTATAGCCGAAATACATTGCGCGGTATTGTTCATCAGCAAGTAGATTAACTCTTGTTCTTAGACTATTGTATTCTTTATCAAGGTCAATAAGAAGATTATCTGCGCCAGAAAAATATTCAATTAATTGATTAGAATCAAGGTCATTCAGATTATTTTTATATGATTGTATAGAATCGGACAATCTAGAATTATGATGGTCTGTACTATTGTATTTTGATGTATTTTCCATTACATGTTTTTGAATTGATTCTTTAGTTTTATTATAAGACTTGATTTCTTTATCTAAAGCATCGATTATTGGTTTCATTTTTCTTGACTCGTCCGATAGTGATTTCTCATTAATGGAAAGTGATTCAACATTAGTTTGGAGTTCAGATAAATTATTTTCACTAGTAGTAAGAAATCCAGTTTTAGTTTCTAGTTCTTGTTTAAGTGTGGAAATCTCACCATTTAATTGTGATTTCTGATTCTTTAAATTATGTTCAAGATTTCCGCGTTCTTTAGTAATTGTAGATTGATTATTACGGATTGTCTCAGATAATGTATCGATAGCAGTAGACAGGTTAGTTTTTTCATCGTCAAGAGAATTTAACTTATTTTTTTGAGATGTTAATGAAGATTGGGAATCAATTTTATTTTTTTGATCATTAATGAGATTATTAATAGTAATAAGTGATTTTTCTTGATCAGTTATTATGGATGAAAGCGAAGTAAGTTGTTTTTGTAAGACGTCATAATGTTCTTTAGTTTTACTAATAACTTTCGTATAACGAATTTTTATAGATTTGAGATGGGTAATTTCAGATGTGAGTTTTGTAAGGCCCAGATTTCTATTATATTGAGTAGATTCCATTTCTTTAACTTGGGAATTGAGAGTAGTGATTGTAGTTTTACGTTTTTGAATTGATTCTCTCAGGGTATTAACGCTAGATTTAATTTGAGTGAGTGATTTGGAATCAAAAAATAGATTAGCAATAGGTGAAATACTACCAGTTTCAAAAACAGAACCGCCCGGTTCAAAGAGATCTCCAGAAATACTCACAGTACGATAGCCTTTTTGAGACAATAAATAGCCAGTTTTGGCAGAAGAAACAAGAAGAGTGTCGCCAAAAATAAAATTCCTTATTCCGACGTATTTATCATCTACTTTAACAAAATCAGCCAAAGAACCCAAAATATCTTTATTTTTAGGGGGATTAACTTTCTCGAAAGTAGCCACGTCAGATAGAGGGATTAGAGCTACACGGCCCAGTTTATGTTTTTTAATTTGTGTAACAATTTGGAATAATGAAGTCATATCTTCGACTATAACTGCATTGGACCAACGTTTTGTAGCAGCATGTAGAGCTGTTTTATACTTATCAGAATAACTAAAAAGGTCATTAGTTCCTCCCAGATATCCAGGAACTGAGTTCTCTTTTACAATAGATTGAATATTAGATTGAACATTTTGTTTAGAAGTGATTTCTTTTGCAGCCTCGACTTTGGATTCATGTTTAAGAACTTGTTGATTAGCTTTAGTGAGAATGTCAACAGCTTTTGTTAATTCAGATTCAATTTTTTCTCGTCGGTTTGCTAATTTAGAATTTGAATTACTCAGGTATGAAAGAGATTCTTCTTGACCAGATTTTAGTGATTCCAATTTAGAGATTGATTTTGAGATTAAATCAACAACAGTTTCTGTCTCATTATGCTTTTTCTCATTATTAGAAATTTTTTCTTTGAGAACGGTTTCTTTTGCGATTGATAGAGATAATAAATTATTGAGTTTATTTTTTTCGTCATATGAATTTCTTAGTTGTTGATTAATATTAGAAATTAATTTTTCCTCTTCCATAATCGATTGTCGAAGAGAATTTCGTTGTAAATCACATTTTTTCATATTATTATTCAAAAGATGGAGATCTTTTTCATCATTATCGAGTGTTTTGGATAAATTATTAATAGTAGTCTCTGACGCAATACTATTTTTATTATTTTCAGAGAGCATATCAACAAGATAAGGTAATGAATCATTAATTTTTTTAGTATCTTGTTCATATTCTTTAATTTTATTTTGGAATTTTACAAGTTCTTCTTTTTTATTTGAAAGATTAATCTGAACTGTCAATAATTCTTTAGGGGCACCTCCAATTGCCTGTGATAGAGTTGATTGTTTTTCGTTCTCTAATTCCTGAAGTTTTTCATTGATAATAATTAATTCTTCTGAGAGTTTTTCCTTCTCACTAGAGAGTTGTACAAGAAATTGATCATTATTGTTAATAGAAGTTTTAGTGTCTTCAAGTTTTTGATTAATAATTGCAGATTTTAGATTATTTCGTTCATGTTCAAGATTCTGTAAACGTAATTGATCATTTCGTTCTCCTTCCAATGAGTCTATTTTTTTCTTTACTTCTCCTATTTTTGCCATAGCAATTTCTAGTTTTCTATCAGCTATATCGAGTTGTTTAAGAGCGTCCTCTTTTTTTTCGTCAAATTGTGCCACTCCGACTATTTCTTCAATCAGACCTCTCTTTTCATCAGAATCAAGATCTGCCAAATGAGTTACCATTCCTTGAGGGACAAAATTCAAACCGTCCGAACTAATTAGTGCAAGACGTAGTAAGTCAGACAAGGTGCTTTTTTGAACTTTTTTTCCATTAAGCAGGTATACACTATCGCCACCTGAACGGATTTCTCTAGTCAGAGTAACTCGATCGTTATCAATAGAGATTTCTCGGCTTGTATTATCAAGCGTAATTGTTACTCTGGCAGAAGTTGAAGGATTACCGCCGGCCCCATCAAAAATTAGTCCACTTAGCTTTGGAACACGCATCATACGGGGTCTATTTTCACCAATAGCGAAGAGAATTGCATCGATGATATTACTTTTTCCAGAACCGTTTGGGCCAGTTATTCCAATAAAACGACCTTCAAAATTTACACTAACAGGTCTAGAGCCAAATGACTTGAAACCTCGTGTTTCAACTTTTTTAATATATACCATTTATATCAATCAGATTAACACTGCAATTGTGTCAATGTCTTTAACAAATATTTCATATATAAATCCGGACAATAAAATTATATTCACAGAATAAGAAATAAATGGAATTATTTTCTATGATTATGAATTATCGGTAATTAAAAGATGATTTATAGTGTATTTTTCAGGATTATTTGAAGATCTTTAAGAAACATATCAATATGTTTACGGCGTATATGAGGCATTATTACAAGTCTAATATGTGTAGGAAATACAGAAATAGACCAGCCATATTGTCTAAGCATATTAATAATTAAACGATGATTAGAATTTATTTTGAAGCCAATGATGTTAAGAGTAGGTTTCTGAATAACTGAGACATTATGAATTTTTGATAATTCTTCATAGAGGTAAATAGTATTCTCCATACATTGATTGACGATTTTACGGTATCCGGTTTTCCCATTAAAGTTAAGAATAGTCCATAAAGTAATGATTGATGCACCAGGACTAGTTCCTAACAAGGTAGGTCTAGGTTCAGAACCGCCAGATAAATATCCGACATTAATTTTAATATTGTTAATTAAGTTTTTTTTACGAAACAGAATACAACTGGAAGGGATGGGCGATACGCCCATTTTATGTGAATCTAAACTAACTGAACTGACGCCAGGAAATTTAAAATCTGATAAAGGTAAATGAAATTTACTTCCTTTGAGAAATGGTATAATAAAACCACCAAAAGAGGCATCAATATGAAGTAATAATGAGTTTTTACGAGCAATGTCAGATAATTCTTTAATTGGATCAATTAAACCTAATGGAGTAGTGCCAGCAACGCCCACAAGCATAATGGTATTACGATTAATTCTTTTTTGAATCAGATTTGAATCAACTATTCCATCAATACAAGGTATTTTTATCAATTTAATACCCAAAATATCAGCAGCTTTATCGAAGGAATGATGAGAATGCATTGGAACTATGACTTCTGGACTATTTTTTTTACAATAATTTCTTGCAGACCACATTGCAATAATATTCGCTTCAGTACCGCCAGAAACAACAAATCCACTACATTTAGGGTAAAAAAGAAAATCTCCTAGTTGATGAATAATTTGTTTTTCGAGTAATAATGTTCCTTTGAATAAACCAGGATCACCAATATTTTTTTCAAGAAATTTAGAATATATTGATTGAGAGTAGGAATCAGGTTTAGTGCACATTGAACCAATGATTTTTCCTGAATCAAAAGTTTCATCCGTAGATAGTAAAGAATTTAATTTTTTAGATATTTCATTTTTAGTTAGACCGTATTCGTTCATAATTATCACACGGATTATAATTTATTTTTTTTAATTAGGCCGAAATATTTTTGTAATTTTTTTAGTTCAGAAGGTTCGAGAGACCAAGAGTGAGCGCTGGTTGGAAAATTATTAGAAGAAATATCATCTTTATAATTGGTTAGGGCTTTTTGGGATTGCTTTTTCAAATCAGCGTATTGTTTAACAAATTTAGGATGAAGTGAATCATTTAGATTTAATAAATCGTGTAACACAAGAATTTGACCATCGCAATATCGACCAGAACCAATTCCTATTGTAGGAATGCGTATTGATTCTGAGATTATTTTTGATACTTCTTCAGTGATCATTTCGAGTACGATACAAAATGCGCCTGCTTGTTCTAGTTCGTGTGCATCTTCAATAAGTTGTTTTGCAGATAGATAATTAGTTCCATGAACTCTATATCCGTCCCATGATTTTGCCATTTGTGGTTGTAGGCCAATATGGCCCATAACAGGGATGCCAGCTTTTGTAATTGCACTAATAGTTTTTGCGACGGTTCTGTTGCCTTCGATTTTTACAGCCTGCATTCCACCTTCTTTAATAAAACGCCCAGCGTTACGAATAGCATCTTCGATTGATGTATGGTAAGACATGAAAGGCATATCTCCTACAAGTAATGATTTTTTAGAACCCCGAGACACGGCTTTAGACATTAGAAGCATTTCTTCCATAGTTGCAGGAGAAGTAGTTTCATAACCAAACATGACCATTGCACCTGAGTCTCCAACTAGAATAACATCTATTTCAGCATCATCGGCAATTTTAGCAAATGAATAATCATAAGCAGTAATTGCAGAGATTTTTTGAGATTTTGCCTTCATATTTGACAATTTCTGAACGTTCAACAGTAACACCTGTAATTAACTACTAAGTAGACAAATCTATTAATCTTTTAGACATGTATTTGAGTATTAAATTTAATTGTTTTTTGTTATTGAATTTTTTGGTAATTTTTTGAAGATCTGATTCAGAGAGATTAGACATATTCTTCGATTGTTTAATCATTTCAGGTAAAACTCGAACTAGATTATCTACAATAGTAATATCAGACATGACAGATGTACGTGAGAGTGGGTTTAAATCAACAGTAATAACAATTTTATTCATTTTTTTCAGAAATTCTGTTCTATCTCCATCTTCTAGGGGGACAAAAATTACGTCGGACAAGAATATACCACGTTTGTCAATGAATTTTCTATTACTCTTCAAACCAGGAATTTTAGTAAGATATTTGGTATTGAGTCCATAAACATCTTTAGCGCCATGTTTTTTTAACAATTGAGAGATTTTATTAGCTCTTGTTTTACTTTTATGAAATAGATTAATTTCAATTTTAGAATTTGTAAGGTTAGCTAGTTTAACTATATTTTTAGCACATAACGCAGCAGAATTTCCATTTACAGAGATTACAGAATTAGAGAGTAGCAATTGTGCAGTTGCAGCTTGTATTGTTTTAAGAGAAATTTTAGTAGTAGTTTCGCCAAGAATATAATCAAATGCTTCTCCTCGCCCATGGGCAATTAAACCAAATTGCGAAATAATCCTATTGTCGAAAGAATCAGACAGATTAGCTCTTATTTTAAGAGAATTAGCTCTTGGATGATCCTTAGGAATATTATGACGAGTCAATTATTTTAGCACCAGAGTGATTTATTGAAGAAAATAATAAACAACCAGAAATATTATTTTTTAAGAATAGACGATAAAATTCATTTATTTCATTATTTTTGAGAATTGAGAAGATAGTATTACCAAATAGATTCATACTACAAATCATGTCAAACCGATCTGCAAGTTTCATAAATTCAAATAATTCAGATGGGAAGAAATTAATTTGTAAAGAGAATTTTCTAGATAGTTTTAGAAATTCGTCAGAGCTAGGATTATTTATCAATTGTTTTAATGATTGACGTCCGAATATATTAATTAATTTAATTAATTTGGAATTATTTAGAATATTGGAAGTAGGCAAATGACCAAGCGTGAAAGATGCAATAGTATTTTTATTGGTAATTGAAATTGGACTAACTTTTCCAATACCAGGTGCTCCGGGATGAGATCGAATTTGTGCACCGCCATAATAGGTGCCTAAAACAGTTCCTAAACCAGTTTTACATTTAATTTCAGCAACATGTGCTTTTTGTGCAGCTTCAATTTTTGTAAAACCAAGATTAAGAGATTCATTGAGCGCATAAGAAAGGCTAAGAGCTGATGAACCGCTTGAGCCATAACCACACTGAATTGGTACGTTAAGAAAATGATTTATTATAAGTTCCTGTCGACAATCAGATTTGTTTATCATTTGATTTACAACAGAACGAGAGACTAATGCATTTGGATAAAAAATTCCGTTAATAAATATTTTTAATCTGAATTTTGTAGAAGGTATGACATCAACAGTGGTTGTAACGCCTTTTTCGAGGCAAATACCTGCTCCTGTTGAACCAG
>JACAFS010000032.1 GCA_013378385.1 Nitrososphaerota archaeon
GAATTAATAGTTGAAATTACACCAAACATAAAAGAATTACCTGAAGATAAGTTATTACGTAGTTTCACCAATATAAAACAAGAGGCACGATAAATTGGATTTTGAATTATTATTATTGAGAGCTTTAAAGTCGTTAATTGGAGTTTTGGGTCTATTATTGGCTTATTTATCACTGAAAGCTTACAGAAAATCAAAATCCAAGAACATGCTATTTCTTTCTATAGGATTCGGTATAATCACAGTAGGATCAATTTTAGCAGGACTGTCATTCGAATTTTTGGGTTTTACATTACTTCAAGTAAACATTGTTGAATCATTAATGATCTTGGTCGGTTTTATAATGGTAATGTATTCAATTTATGGTATTGATTGAGGATCAAATTTCCCATAATCTAATATTGTAAAATCACGAACTTCATTAATTATATATGGATCATTCTTAGCTATTTCTAAAGCACGATCGTAATCTTCCGTACATACGATAATTAATCCTCCTGTGCCATTCTTATATCTTCCCGCAATAATTAATTCGCCTTTCTCATCAACATCCTTCAAATATCTAAGATGTTCAGGTCTATGTTCATTCATAAATTCAATACTTGAAAGTTGTTTCTGAAGTATTACGTAATAATTTTCCATAATATTTCCTAAATATATACAAGGTATAAATCATTCGAAAATATTCAATATTTTGTGAGTTACAATCCAAATAATTATGATTATTCAGGTATAATTGAGAAGATTGGTAAATTCATCCTCAATAAAACCCTTGAATCAAATTCAAATGGCATAGTCATAGGATTGAGTGGAGGGATAGATTCTAGTGTATGTCTTGCATTGGCCGCAAAATCACTACCAAATCATAATATTATTGGATTAATAATGCCCATGAATGGAATAACTCCTGAAGATGACGAGATGGATGCTGTAAATCTAGCAAATAAATATAATATTGAATATAGAACAATTCCTATCAATAATATCGAAGATAGTTTCAAAGCAGAAATATATCAATCGTATTCTAATGAACTCAATGAGAATAAAGTTGCACAAGGAAATTTATTAGCTAGAATAAGAATGTCAATTTTATACTATCACGCCAATCTATTGAACAGAATCGTCATAGGAACCGGTGATAAAAGTGAAGCTATGTTGGGGTATTTTACAAAATATGGAGACGGCGGAGTAGATATTGCACCAATTGCAGATTTATATAAAACACAAGTAAGAGTTATTGCAAAAGAATTAGGCATCTCGAATAAAATAATAAATAAAAAAAGTGGCCCAAGATTATGGATTGATCATGATGCCGAAGATGAATTAAATATGACTTATGATGAGATAGACCCAATATTATTCCAATATAGCAATAATAAAATCAACGAAGACTCATTATCGCAAGAACAAAAAATTATCTTTAATAATATCAAAGATAGGAATGTCAGGAATAATCACAAAAGCAGAATGCCTGAAATTTGTATTCTTGATTAATTATAGACTTAGGCCCATTTTTCTTGCAATTGATCTAGCTTTTTGTGAGAATGTTATCTTATCTTTTTCATTCATTGAATTAGTTTTTTGTAATATTATTGCGTCTTCAGATGCCATAACAAATAGTTTATTTCCAGCTTCTAATTGAAGTTTATTGCGTACATCTACAGGAATAACAACTTGGCCTTTTGCAGATAATTTTGTTGTATCAATTGATATATTTTCCATATGAAAACAATGAATAATCAACAATATTGAGCGCAATCAGAAATATTCTTTACAATTTAGTCAAGGAAAATCACTCAAATTCAATAAATCATAAGTTAATCATCCAATATACATGGGCAGAATCACTACTTTGTTGACTATATGGATTGCGGGATTTATGGTCGGTTTTGTTGGATGGTATCTATATCCACAATTATCCTCCGTACTAAGCCTATTTACTCCATTAGTTCTCAGTATATTTGATGCACAGATAACAAATGCAGCAATTGCAGGATTTGCAACATCAATCGTTTCAGTTGTTGTAGTATTGGTCTGGGCGAATAAAACTAAAAACAATAGATTTTAGTAATGATATTTTATCACTAGAATTTGAAGCTAGTGTTAAAGTTAAGTATATTAAATAATTTCAGAATAATAGGATTGGGATATGAAACAAAAGAATGTAATAATAACCGGAATAACATCGGGAATAGGGACTGAAATAGCTTTAGATTTAGCTAAGCATGGTCATATGATCAATCTAGTTGCAAGAAGTGAAGAATCTGGAAATATAATCAAGGATTTGATCTTTAAAAAAACAAAAAATAACGATATACATGTATACAAATGTGATCTGTCACTCCAAAAAGACATTCGAGAATTTGTAGATAATTTCAAAAAACAGAACAACAGTCTTGACATATTGATAAACAATGCAGCAATGGTTCCAAAAGAACGAATAATTACAAGTGAAGGAATAGAAACTCAATTTGCCGTAAATTATATTGCGCCATATCTACTATCCCGACTTTTATTGGATATGTTAAAGAAGAGTTCTCCGTCCAGGATAGTAAATACATCATCTGTTGCTCATACGTCGGGAAATCTCAATGTCGATGACTTTCAGAGATTAAATGAAAAATACTCAATGCGTGGAATGCGTGCATATTGCAATTCAAAATTAGCTTTAACAATAGATACTGTCGAGCTTGCAAAAGAATTGGAAGGAACCGGAGTCACCTGCAATGCAGTTCATCCAGGAGGAGTAAATACCAATATCATGCGATATAACATCCCAAAGTTTTTGCAGCCACTGATGAAAAAAACGAAATTTATGGGAACGCTCCGGCTGTCGCCTAAAGAAGGAGCTAATCCAATCATAGAGGCAGCATGTTCAGACAAATATGATAAGGTATCTGGCAAATATTTCGATAGATTCACGCAAAAAGATGCATCAAAAAAGGTTTTTGATAAAGACGTTGTTGCAAAACTATCTGAATACACGAAAAGTATTGTAGCATAACACCCATCAAATCTATATAGTATTATTCCCACAAATTTCTTACGGTGGGATGGCGGAGAAATACAATTCTGCAACGGTTTACGCGTGCGCCTGCAAAGCGTATATACATGGGTTCAAATCCCATTCCCACCTTGTTATCTATTTACTTGTTTTTTAGAAAAAGTTAAAGGAGCAGAAATTACAATTGACACATTTGACTAATGTCGTAATTGATCATGATGTAATTGGCTGGGCACATAGCAATATGCAAAAACTCAAAGATCGATATAATAATATCTACATAGTTGGAAAAGATAATTCTCCAGAAGAATTAATGAATAATAATATTAGTGATCTGAATATTGCTAAATATTGCCTTAATAATAATTGCGATCTCGTGACTGCAGATAAGAAATCATATGTTGATTGGTTTAATTCATATAATGGAATAACTAAATTAGTCATTTCAAAATTTGATTATTGGAATGAAGGACATAGACCAATTTTACTTATTCAAATTGAAAATACTAATCATATTGAGAACATTACACCATATAATTTCAATCTCAAAATATCAAAGCCACTTGAAACAGCTCCATCTAGATTCAAGAATAAAATCATAACAATGGTTAATGAATCATTACTTCACTTTCCAGAATTATCAGATGATAGAATTACTTTGGGAATAACACATGTCAATGATGGAAATGCATCATGGGAAGAGGGCTATAAGATTAGGCTGAATCCGAGAAGACTGACATATTTTACTATAGGACATGAACTCATGCATTTGTTACAGTTTAAGGGAGATTTGCCCATGACTGAAAACTCCACAGATATCTTCACACTTGCAAGATCCATGTTATTTCTTGACGAACCTCCTTGTTATCTAAAAATACCCAGGAAATTACAGAATTATTGGGAAGAAAATGCCGAATCAATACACAGTATCTGTAAAGATGCAATTGAATACAGAAAAACACATAGAAATTATATAAAATGGACTGAAGACAAATTCGGTCAATTGACTATCAAAACGAGATAATCTCCCGAGATGGAATATCTCGGGTTTGGATATCGAATTAAAATCCAACTGAACCATAGATGAAAAACAATTCGATAATTATTTTATTATATTTATCTATATAATATACAGAGTTAATTGTCAGTTCTGATAACCAAATAATAAAATAACTTGATTATGGATATAGTAAATTATTTGCTCTATCTATCTCGGCTTGAAATGAATCTTCTGCAACAATTGACATCACTATGACAAGAACGGTTCCATTGTTTGAATCAAATGCACTCATTTCGTCAATAGTCCATCCTTCATGAGAGAGTATGTTTAATTCACGCTCTACTTTTGATTCAGAACCTGATAATACTTTGTATGCTAAATCGTCATCTAATTCTTCATCTTCGTATTCATCATCTTCAAATTCATCATCTTCTAATTCTTCATCTTTGTCGATATGCATATTTGTGATAATAAATAATCTATATATAAATCCATGGACGAAAAAATTTTTATCGAAATCAATAGAATGAAAAATTCCTTATATGATAGAATCTCAAATTCAATGTCCAATGAAAAAAATGTTGCAAAATCAAAAAAAATTCATAATGAATTAGAAATCATGTTGAGTATTTGGACCGATAATGAAAATATGAAGACACTTTCGGATAAAGATAAAACTGACATCTTCAATACAGCAAAATTAATCATAAAAAAGGCAGATGACTTACTATAGATCAATTAAGGTGAAGGCACACGAACAAAATAATCTTGAAAATCAATGAATTCCAGCGTAAATTTAGATATTATTTCATCATAATATTCATTACATATGTAATTTTAGATTTATTTGGCATATTTCCATACGGAATCGGACGAATTCCAGTTAAACCTGAATCTACTATTCCTGGCTTGAACTATCTTTATGCTATTGGTTTTTCCTATCTTTTTGCAATAATAATGTCGATAATTAATCCTAAACGGACAATATTATGGTTATTTGCAATTCCTCCAGTAGCATTAATCTATAGGATTCTGAAAAAAATTACAAAATATTATAAAAAATAATTATTTCTCTTTCAACAGGATAATTTCTGATTTATCATACGACCCAAAGTATCGAAATAATTTCAGTGCAATGTAAAACAAATGATATTTTGTTCTAAATTTTTTATCTATAATTTTATAATCTGTATGACTTAATTCCACTACTTCAGCTTTAATTTCAATCTTATCTCCAGTTATTTTACCTGAATTTGTACATGGAGCAATAATGGCCTTGTGATTGTTCTTTATTCTCTTAACTTTACCTGCGGATTTAGATGTTTTTACATAACCTAAAGTTCCGTCGGTAACTACCCATACCGGTGTATGAACTACGTCGCCTGATTTCCTATATGTTGTAAGGTTTATTGTTCTACTATCAAGTATTTTATTAAATAAATTCAAATTCATTTCAATCACATAATCAAGATTATATTATGAATCAAAATCATCATATCATATTATAAATTTACTGAACAAGATAATTTAACAAATCATAACAATTATTAGAGATTAATCAACTAAATAATCAAATGCTTGCAGATCCCATGTTCAAAAAGGCGATAATTATTGGCGGACTTATATTTGTAGGAGCGATTTTATTGCTTTTTTACGAGATTTTGAGGTAAAATAACCAATAAAATGCTAATTTTGATTATCCGGTAACTTTAAATTAGATAAATACACTATAAGATTTGGATTTCAGCATAACAGGGGATTTTTTTAAATCTCACACCTCGGTAAGGAGGCTGTTTGTTGTATCCCATTAATTTTATCAAATTAAATCTAACCAACGATTAAAGATTATTCTTCCATTAGAATTGACTTTCTCTACTTTTTCGTCTAGATTTGACAATATATTGGATTTATCAATAGATTCAGATAAAAGATCAGATTCAAATTTAGCAGTTATATTTTGTACTATGTCTTTCGTAATTTCTAAATGAAACAATAATCCATAACATGTCTTTCTATAAATAAATGCTTGAATGTCAGAGATTTTACTAGAAGCTAATTTAGTAGAGTTATCCGGTAATGAGAAGATATCCCCGTGCCAATGGAATGCAAGAAATTCATTTTCAAGATTCTGAAAGATTGTGTCTTCTTTATTAAAAATTTTTACATTATGCCAGCCAAGTTCTTGTTGAGAATTTCTGTATATTAAACTATTCAATGCACTTGCAATGATTTGACTTCCTAAACATATTCCAATTATGGGTCTTTTAAGTTCTAAATATTTTTTCACTAATTCAATTTCAGTCTCAATAAATGAATAACGTGATTTTTCATTGACGCTCATTGGACCGCCCATAATAATAAGAGCGTCATAATCTAGAAGATTTTCATAATCAGAAATGAGATTTTTACAATCAAAACCTATATTTCTTTTCGCCATTAAATCTGCAATGATTCCTGGAGTCTCAATATCAATATGTTGAACGACAAGGATATTTTTGGAATTCACAATATATTTGATGGATTTTTATATAATAAACTTAGATGCTAAAACTATGTTAGAATGTAAAGATTGTAGGTTAGAGTTTACCGGAAAAGGCCCTAAATCAGATGTAATTTTCGAAGAATTCTGCCCCAAGTGTGGAAGTTATGAAATATTTGTCAAGAATAGTTCAAATCCAATTACTAAATCGATTATTGGCTGGACTGTCGTATTTCTGTTCATTAGTGCAGTACTTCTTCCATTGATTTGGTACATTCTTATATAGAAATTATTACAGTTAATTTCAGGAGGATGTTTAAATGGACGGTTGTAAATGTGGAAGTTCTTGTGATTGTGGCAGTAAATAGATTAGTAATATTTTAGTGCGTGTTTCACGTTTAATTTTTATGAATAAATTTGAAACACTTCACACAATAATTGGTAAGATTATGATTTTATATTTAGCTATAGGCCTTATTATTGAGTTTTTTAGAGATTAAGTTGATTGACATGACAGATTTAGAACCAGATGAATTAGAGATACTTAACATGATAGAAATAGCAAAAAAATTAGGGGACGATAAATTAATCATAGCTCTATCGAAAGAGCTCGAGATAATAAAAGAGAGAAATGAAGTTAGAAGAAATCCAAAGTCATTTATTGACGATCAGAAAGTTTTCTGCTACAACTGCAACACTAATGTAGAGAGTTCTCATAGATTTTGTTTTCAATGCGGGGTGTTTCTTGATTAATTGAATAAATCAGACATATTGTTCGGGGGAATAATGGCATTTGCAATGTCTTTTCTCATGTCACTTGTAATGACGTATGTGTCGATTGGATTAGTGTCCGACTTTCTCATAATTTGGCTGAAATCATTTGTTATTGGGCTGATTGTCTCTTTTCCAATAGCGTTGTTTATAACGCCAATTGCAGCCAAAATAGTGAAAATGGTTGTAAAGACTGCGTAAATGCTCTCTGAGAAAGATATTGATCATGAACCTATCTAATCAAGTAATCTACATCACAAAATTCTAATCGTGAATAAGTTTATTAGAGCGAGATAATTTAGAATTGATAGGAGTAATAATAAGATGTCATTTAAAGACGAACGAGAAATGCACAAAGCTACCTGCGCCGACTGTGGTAAAGAATGTGAAGTACCATTCAAACCAGACGAAGACAGACCAGTTTACTGCAAAGACTGTTTCCAAAAACATAGAAAACCACGAAGTTTCTGAGATTAGTCTAAGTATTTTTATTTAGGTTTATCGAAATGCAGCGTTTGCTATTTTTTTGTAAAAAATCCAAAAACTATCAATATCGATGTCGATATCGATGACGATACTGATAGTTTATATTATTTTATCCAGTTTTTTAGAATATTTCTGATCATTTGTTCGTAGTTTTAGTTTTAAAATATTAACTATTTGTATGATAGTTATTAATATATATTAAGTATACTGATATAATTATTAATGTATGTACGTAGAAAAAATGTAAAAGGATTTTCATATGCATATCTAGTAGAAAGTAAATGGGATAAGGAAAAGAAACAATCGTATCAAGTTGTAATAAAATATCTAGGAAGGTTCGAAAATCTAAAACTTGATAAGTTAACTTCGGAAGAACTTGCAGTGGTGGGCAAATATATGAATACAAAATTGCAGGTAAGTTGGAATATGGACTCTCATATACGTAAATATCAACAGTTAACGAACAAAAATAAGAATAAAATGATAAAACGGAAATTAGTCGAACAAAGAAAGATAGAGAAAGTGCAGGAAAAAGTACTTTCAGATCTAAAAATGGATAAACGGCAGTTCTCAGACAGGTTCGGATGGAAGAATACTCTATCAAATTCCATAAAAATGGATATAACAGTATAGAAGGACTTTATTGACGTCGATATCGTTGTCGATAAGAATCGTCCACATGATTTTTTAATTATTTTGACTTATTCATAGTGTGAGCCATAATGTTGATGCCATCGAATATCCCGATGGATCAAAATATTACGGAGAAGTGAAGGAAGGTAGTCCACATGGCAAGGGCATTTCCACGTTTCCAGACGGTACCATTTATGATGGAGAATGGCAGATGGGCAAAAGGGAAGGCACAGGAATCATGACATATCCCAATGGAATAAAGTACGAAGGTTCATGGAAAAACGATAAGAAAAACGGTAAAGGAACTATGATATACGCAGATGGTACAAATGAAGACCTAGAATTTATCGATGATGAACCGGTCAACAAAAGCTCAAAGAAGAAAAAGTCGTTCGAGATAGATATTGATTTTTAATAAATCATCCACATTAGTTTTTAGGTATTTTGACGTAAATCAGACCATAATGATAAATGAATATACAAAAAGTAATTGTTCTGAAATTCTCTATGTTGTAAATGACGCTGCCACAAGATACAAGAATTCCATCCCTGACGATTGTTGGAAAGAGCCCTACATGCCAGAAAGGGAATTACTAGATGAATTCAGAGACGGAGTAAGAATGTTAGGCTACATGCATGGCAACAAATTAATCGCAGTGATGGGCTTCCAGGAAATAATGGATGTTGTTCTGATAAGGCATGCTTACACCTTGACTGCATGCCAAGGCAAAGGTACAGGAAGTGCATTGCTCGAACATCTATTGGGGAAATACCTGGATTCTCGCTTGTTGGTGGGCACTTGGATGGATGCAGAATGGGCAATCAGGTTTTATGAAAAATTCGGCTTTGTCCTCCATGAAAAAAAGGAATCAAATTTCTTGCTTGGAAAATACTGGAACATATCGCCGAAGCAAATCGAACATTCGGTTGTATTGGAAAAGCATGGATAGAGAAGAGTCGATCTAGATGGTTTTTTGATAGTATTTCGTACATATTATTAATTATTGCAAAGCCTATAATAGCTGACGTTAAGCTATTGGAATTATAACAATGGTTTTTGAAAGTAATGTTCATTTTGATGAGGTTGCAAATTACTATGAGCGATTAAGAGAGGATGTATATTTAGATGATATAATGGACGTTATGAAAAAATATACAACGAAAAATGATCTTTTGATGGACATTGCATCTGGAACTGGCAGAATATCAACCAATGTATGTAGATCACTTAATCTTAGACTTATACTGGTTGATAAAAACATCCACATGCTTAATGTCGCAATGAAAAAAATCAATATGCAACGTAAAATGGATAAATTAATCAATATGAATATTTATGAGTTCTTAAAAGATGGTGGAAAAACTGATAACGTAAAGATTAATGACATTGACATATTTACATGTTTTAATGCAATACATTGGACGGGGTTAGGATTATTTAAGAAACTTGAAGAGAAGATGGCTCCAGGGTCTTTATTCGTCGTACTGACTAGAACAAAGAAACAGAATAATAAATCATTTTTTGGGTTGAATTTTCCAAAGTTTGCCGATAAAGAAACTCGCCTTTTTTCGTTAGATCAATTACTCGATGAATTTAAGAGATGCAATTTATCCGTAGTAGACACCAAGTTTTTAAAACATCAAATATTGCAAAAAAAATCCAAATTATTAGAACAGGCAAAGAAAAAATCATATTCGACCTTTTCACTATATTCAAACGAAGAATATGAAAAAGCAATGAGAATATTTAAGGACAATATCTCATCCATGCCGGAAATGCTAGATGTGCGATATGAAAATTTGCTGATTATTGGAAAGAAACTGTAAAGTGCCGTTAAACGCGGTTATCCGCAACTAATTTTAATGATTTTGACTCAGAATTTTATAGGATAATAAATCAATGTCAAATTCTAATTCAAAGTATATAGCTATAATACTAATTCCCATAATTCTAGTTTTAGGGTACTTTTTACTATTTTCCAATAATCAAAATGAAGGCATTGATTCTAAGTCTGCAATAATTGAAGAAGAAAATATAATTTCCGTCAAAAAAGATCCTGTTGTTGATGTTAATCGAGCTGAACCAGTTGTTGAGCCAGAAGTTATTGTTCCAGAACCTGTTGTAGAACCAGAGCCCGAACCTGTTGTTGAGCCGGTAGTAGAACCTGAACCAGAGCCCGAACCTGTTGTTGAACCAGAAGTTATTGAAATACAAATTTTAGAAGGAAAAGTAGAGATAATTATCGAGAATACAGAATTTATTCCTAATGAAATCATTATTCGTGTCGGTACGATAGTTACATGGATCAATAAAGACAACAGCGATCCATTATATCCAGAACATACAGTTTCAATAGACATACTAGAAATAAACTCGCCAGAAATAATCTTCGGCGGAGGCTCAAATGAAGAATGGAGTCATACTTTTGTCGAGATAGGGGAATTCAGCTATCATTGCACCATACATCCTTGGATGACTGGCAAAGTCATTGTAGTAGATTGATATTCGTAGTACCGCTAAACGCGGTTATCCGCAACTGATTTTAGTTATTTTGTGATACACGCAATTGTAAGGCCCAATGACGGAAGAAAAAAGAGAATTTGAAGAGAGAGGAAGAAGAGAAAGATTGCAGAGAAGGAAAAGAAGAGAAACTGACTCAATCTATGTAGGCGAAGTCAAGGACGGCAAGAGGCACGGAAGTGGAACTCTCACATTGCCCGACGGAGAGAAGTACGAAGGGGAATTCAAGGACGGCGAGTATAACGGAAATGGAATTCTCACATTGCCCGACGGAGAGAAGTACGAAGGGGAATTCAAAGATGGCAAACAATGGACCGTAACCTTCACCGATTTAGATGGCTCGAAGACGGAATGGAAAGACGGTTATGAAATAGACGATGAATTAGATGGATGACGATGTTTCGGCATTCTTCTTTTCTTTATTTCTCTCCAGGACGTGTGTATGGTGCCAGCAACGACAAATGCAATGAGGCCCACGGCCCAAGATTCCTCGAGAAGCATATTGTTGATGTAGACATTCCAGATAACGGCTCCCATTCCAGTAGCTGTCGACACGCCCAAAATGTACTCGTTGCTTTTTAGAGACATATTATACCGAATTATGTTCCATTATATAACGCTGAGGTTCAAGTAACCGGGATCATCCACAACTAATTTTAGTTATTTTACCGTGTGAATACATGTGGGGAAGAAAAAAAATTCAGAAGACAAGTTCCAATGGACTGTAGGAACAGTAGCAATTGCACTTGTGGTACTCTATCTTTCCAGAGGACTAATCGCCACCGTGATAGAGGGAATAATACTTTTGATAATATACATAATCAGCATTTTTGCAGTTGCCTCTGGGGCATATTTCTTCTGGACA
>JACAFS010000033.1 GCA_013378385.1 Nitrososphaerota archaeon
AAGTATCCTAAGCCATGGGTACTGTGAATATCAACAGTCAATAATGAATTCACGCCGATTGATCGAAATAGTCTAGATACAACGGCAAGGCTGGCAACCTCCCCACGTTGAAATTCTAAATCTTGACGTGCATAGGCAAGGTATGGAACACAAGCATAAACTTTTGAACCCATCTGGCTCAATTTGTAGGCAGTGAGTAGAAACTGCATAAAATGATGGTCTACTAAGGGGTATAGAGATTGTACAAGAATTATATTTTTATTTTGAACTTCATTATGTATACGAACTTTATGTTCGCCGTCTGGAAATGATTTATTCTCAACTTCAAATAATTCAACTCCAAGTGAGTCAGAAATAGAAGTAGAGAGTTCGATAGATGATGGTCCGGACATAACAATCCATTCAGACAATATAATCACAATTGACTGAGAGAGTATTGTTAATAATATTACCTTATGTAAAATAAATGAAGAATCAATCGAATATAAAATTCGATTGATTCAAGTTATGATTAGTTGTATGCTTCTTCAGCATGAACAGAAATATCCATTCCAGCTTCTTCGTCTTTGGCATCTACACGTAAACCAATGGTATTATCGAGAGCTTTCAATATTACGAAAGTTACGATTCCAGCATAGGCAATAGATGCAACAACTGCAATAATCTGAGTTGTTAGTACTGAGATATCACCGCCGCTAAAGATTCCGTCAACGCCAACGCCATAAGCAGCCGAGGCAAACAAACCTGTTGCTAATGCGCCCCAGACACCGCCCATTCCATGGACAGCCCATACGTCTAGAGAATCATCCCATCCACGTTTATTTTTGAACTGAATTGCAAACCACGAGACAAGTCCAACTCCAGCACCAATAAGAATTGCAGCTACAGGGCCAACAAATCCTGATGCAGGTGTAATAGCAACCAGTCCAGCTACGGCTCCTGTTGCAGTCATTATTGCACTTGGTTTTCCTGTTGCACGCATGCTTAGGAACATCATCATAAGTGCTCCTGCGGCAGCAGAAGTATTAGTTACAAGAAATGCATTTACAGCAATACCGTCTGCTGCAAGTGAACTTCCTGCATTAAAACCAAACCATCCGAACCAAAGTAAACCAGTTCCTAGTAAGACATATGGAATATTATGTGGTTTGAAATTGTCAAGTTTTCCACTACGTTTTCCTACTACAATAGCAGCTACCAGTGCAGAGAAACCTGAAGATATGTGAACTACAGTTCCACCAGCAAAGTCAAGTGCTCCCATTTCAAATAGCCATCCTCCTGATGCCCATACCCAATGAGCAATTGGCGAATACACAAGTGTAGACCATAAAGCCACAAATACAATCAATGAGGTAAATTTGAATCGATCTGCAACTGCACCAACAATAAGTGCAGGTGTAATGATGGCAAACATCATTTGGAACATTGCAAAGCTTTGTGCTTCAGCTCCATTAATTCCTGCCAATCCGAGATGATCAAGGCCTCCTACAAAACCGCCGATCGAAGGACCGAACGCTAATGTATATCCCCAGAGAACCCAGGTAATACTAACAAGTCCCATAATCATGAAACATTGCATCATTAAATTTAGAACGTTTTTTGCTCTTACCAAACCGCCATAAAAAAAAGCAAGTCCAGGTGTCATAAGCAATACTAATGCCGAGGCCGTTAATAGCCAGGCAATACTTCCAGCATCCATGAATTATACATATTCAATAATAGATATATTAACCTTACGTTTGTTCAATTATTATTGATTTTACTATACATATAATCAATATTTATATAATAAACTAGTACTTTGTGAAATCATACATAATAACATAAATAGTGAAATTATGTATGATCGACTTGAACAGTTTTATATATAAGGACAAAGCGAATTTATTAATGTCTACAACGAAATGTCCCGAATGTGATAGAGATATGAATTTTGATTATTCGACAAGAAAAATGGCATGTAAAAGTTGTGGGTTATTTTTAAGTAGAGATGAATTAGTAAATCTCAGAGACAAGATAAGAGACAAACGATATGACGATGATGACAATTCACAAAGAGGAAATGATTATCTTCAATGGTGGCTGTCCGATAAGAAAAAGAAATAGTACTATTCGTCTACAGTAATATTTGTTTTTATTTTTATAGAAGTAATCAAGTCTTTAATGGTTGAATTAATCAAAGAGTCAGAGAAATCATTTGATTGGAATGATATAACAAGTTCAATGTGATAAACGCCATTAGAAATTCCTTTCGGATGAGATTTTATATACAAATTATTTCGATTTGATATAAAATCATTAATAATCGGAGCAAGTTCTGATTCAGTGATTCCAGCAACATACAGTACTTTTGATTTTATTTTATTGATTTTACTAGTATCGATAGTTGGCAATACCTCGTTAATCAGAATACTTTCCATTTCTTTAGGAACGCCAGGGAGGCAAATAATATTTTTATTTTCATATTTAATCAATACACCAGGAGCCGTACCAACGTTATTCTTCAAGGGAATTGAATTTTTTGGTAGCATAGACATTTTTTTCCTGCTGTCAGTAAGAGAGAAAGATTCAATTATATTCTTTTTGACCAAATCAGTATATCTTGCGATTATCATTTCCAGTGCAATATCGTTGATTTCTAGGGGTAAATTGAGGGCAGAAGAGATGCATGATAAAGTCATATCATCGAAAGTTGGTCCAAGACCACCAGAAATAATAATCCAGTCAGAATCACTGGAAATACATAAATTCAAAGTATGAGAAATTTCAGCAGGGTCGTCTCGAATAACATAAGAACGTGAAACATTACAACCAATATCTGTAAGTTTCTGACAAATGGTTTGTAAATTGGAATTTAATGTTCTGCCAGAAAGAAGTTCATTGCCTATTGAGATAATTTCAAACTTCATAAATATGAAAATATGTATTATTACGCTTAACTCTTTATAAAAAACTAAATAGCACAAAAATAATTGTTACAGATGAGCAAGAATATATTTTTAACAGGGACCGCAGGTTCAGGAAAAAGTAACTTAACTGGAATTTTATCTAACTGGTATCAGCAAGAAGGTAAAGATGTAATTACTGTTAATCTTGATCCAGGAGTAAGCAACGTACCATATGGAATTGATGTAGATATTAGAAATTATATAAATTTGCAAGAGATCATGGACAAATATAATTTAGGGCCAAATGGATCTTTGATTTTAGCTTCTGATTTAATTGCAACGAAATTAGAACAAATCGAAGAAGAGATAGATGAATATAATCCAGATTATGTATTTATAGATACTCCGGGGCAAATTGAGTTATTTGCATATAGAAATAGTGGGCCATATTTTATTAAGAATATAAGAAATGAGGCAAATGTGAATTTATTTTTATTTGATTCTACATTAGTCTCTGATCCATCAAATTTTCTATCAATTGCTCTTTTAGCAAGTTCAATAAAGTTGAGGCTAGGAATACCACAGGTATCATTATTAACAAAAAAGGATTTAATAAAAGACGATCAAGCCAGAATATTGAAATGGGCGGATGATTTTTCAGAATTATTAGATGACCTCAATGAAGGGGGAGAAATATATGATCTGACGAGTAGAATGGCAGAGGGTGTTGTAGAATCCAATATCATAGATGAGTTAATACCGACATCGACCATAGATAATGAAGGAATAGTAGAAGTTATTGCTTCTATTTCAAGAATAATTGATAGAGGAGAATAGAAAAATTAGTCGTAATTAAGTCGTTTTTTCAGTATCATCGCAGCCTGTTCAGGATCCATTTTTTTCACTAATACTTGATCTACAATATTCTGAAAATCAGGGTGATTTAGTATTTTCTTACTAAATGATTTAGAAAAATCATCCAACATAACATCAAGAATTTCATTTTTTATTCTATGTTCATGAATTAAGGATTGTTCAGATAATTCTGTAAGAAATTTCTCCCTTTCAGATAATGAAGTAATAAGACGATCAATGCCAGAACCTGTTATAGAATTAGTTTTAACCACTTGTGGCATCCATTTGTCATTTTTTATTTTTGATGCATTAAGTAATTTTGTATACATTTGGTCGGAACTGTCAAGATCGGATTTATTTACTACAAATATATCTCCGACTTCCATAAGGCCTGCTTTGTAAATTTGAATATCATCCCCTAATTCGGGCATCAATACAATTACTACGGCATCCGTAATTTTTAATATATCAACTTCAGATTGTCCAGAGCCTACACTTTCTACAATTATTATGTCAAGTCCTGAAGCATCAAGAATAGATAAACTTCGTCTAGTATAACGAGATAAACCTCCAGATTTATCTCCAGAAGACATACTTCGAATGTATACATTAGGATCTAGATTATGATTACTCATACGTAATCGATCGCCTAATAATGAACCGCCTGTGATAGGACTAGAAGGATCTATTGCAATAACCCCAATTTTTTTATCAAGTTTACGGTAATGTTCAATTAATCGATTAATCAATGTGCTTTTTCCAGTACCTGGCGGTCCAGTAATACCTATAACAAAGGCATTTCCAGTTTTTGGATAGATTTCAGAGATTATATTGCTAATTTTTGAATCTTCATTTTCAATCATAGATATTGCTTTTGCAATAGCTCGCCTGTCGCCCGACAATATAGAACTAATAAAATCATCATCCATAGGCTAATATTTTGTATTATGGTAAATATATAATTTGATAACTTTGCCATTTGACGAATTTTTATTTGATAATACCGAAATGAATTAAAGTAGTATTTTTAGTTTTTACATAGGGATCAATAATATTGCTTGAGACGGAAAATTACTGGAAGAATAAGATAAATCAATTAACTAAGATTAAAGAGGAAAACAGTAAATCAAATGAAAATATAAAGAGATGGGAAAATGAGGTTTTAGACCCTTGGAATAAAAAAAATGCAAACAATAACAATGATTTTTCTACTACATCAAAAATTGACGTAAAGACATCATATTCGCCTTCAGATTTACAGGGAAATATAGATTATTCGATGCCAGGTGAATTTCCATACACTAGAGGACCATATCCAAATATGTATAGAGGAAAAAAATGGACTATGAGAATGTTTTCTGGATTTGGAACGCCCGAGGACACAAATAATAGATTGAAGTATTTGATAAAGAATGGACAAACTGGCTTAAGTATTGCATTCGATATGCCGACATTATATGGGTATGATGCAGACAACGATAGATCAAAGGGCGAAGTAGGAAAATGTGGATGTAATATATCTTCTCTTGAAGATATGGAAGTTTTGTTTAAAGAAATTCCATTGAATAAAGTAAGTACTTCAATGACAATTAATGCACCTGCGTCTATATTGACTGCAATGTATGCATCTGTAGCATTAAAGAATAATATTTCATTAAATGAATTACGAGGAACGGTTCAAACAGATATTCTAAAAGAATACATTGCACAAAAAGAATGGGCGTATCCGCCAAAAGATCATATGAGAATAGTTCGTGACATGATGGAATATTGTACGAAAGAAATGCCAAAATGGAATTATGTAAGTATTAGTGGATACCACATAAGAGAAGCGGGGTCAAATGCGGCACAAGAATTGGCTTTTACATTAGCAAACGGATTTACATATTTAGAATTAGGTCAAAAAGCAGGCTTAAAAGTAGAAGAATTTGCTCCCAGATTATCATTCTTTTTCAATTGTACGATGAATTTCTTTGAAGAAATAGCAAAATTCAGAGCGGCGAGAAGAATATGGGCAACGGTATTGAAAGAAAAATATGGGGTAAAAAAAGGATCGTCTTTAGCATTAAGATTTCATACACAAACGTCTGGCGCTTCATTAACTTGGCAACAACCAATGAACAATATTGTTAGAACAGCAATTGAGGCACTTGCAGGAGTATTAGGGGGCACGCAATCTTTACATACAAATTCATATGATGAGGCATGGGCATTACCAACTGAACAAGCGGTTAAAGTTGCATTAAGAACTCAACAAATAATTGCAGAAGAAACAGGGGTAGCGCAATCTGTAGATCCTTTGGGAGGATCGTATTATTTAGAACATCTGACAAACGAATTAGAAGAAAAAGCATATAGATATTTTGAAAAAATTGACGAGTTAGGAGGAGTAATCAGCGCAATAGAAAAGGGATATCTGCAAAAAGAAATTGCCGAAACAGCTTATCGGAGTCAATTGGATATAGAAAAAGAGAAAGAAGTAATTGTCGGTGTGAATAAATATGCGGAAATAGAAGAAGACAAGATCGAAATACTAAAAGTAGACGATGAAGCGCAAAAGATTCAGATAAACCGATTAAAGGTTCTTAAGAGAAATAGAGACAGTAAAAAAGTAAACGATGCATTAGAGAATTTAAGAAAGACGTATGAGAATAATGATGAAAATTGTATGTATGATACAATAAAGGCAGTACAAGCGTATGCGACACTGCAAGAAATAGTTGACGTAGGAAGACAGGTCTTTGGAGAATGGAAAGAGCCACAAATATTTTAGAAGGATAGATTATCAATGGCGCAAAAAATCAGAATATTAGTTGCAAAACCTGGGTTGGATGCTCATGACAGAGGAGTGTTAGTATTATGCAGGGCATTCAGAGATGCCGGGATGGAAGTTATTTATAGCGGATTACTACCAACGCCCGAACAGGTTGCAAGTATAGCAATTGATGAAGATGTAGACGCAATAGCATTAAGTCTGCACAATGGAGCTCATTTAACAGCTTTTCCAGAAGTAAAGAAACATCTCGAGAATAAAGGAGTAAATGATATAGCAATAATTGGCGGAGGGATAATACCTGAAGAAGATAAAAAAGAATTAGAGAAAAATGGTATTACAGGTAATTTTGGTCCTGGAACATCAATGGATACTATAATAAATCACATAAAGAAAGTTACTAAGAAATTTTAATATTTAAGATATTAAACTTGGCCGAGTCGTCCGATATATCGTTCGTATTCGAGACGTAGGACATTATCTTCAATCGTAACGTATACAGTGTATTTACCTGGCAAATAGTAGTTTTTAGTTTCAATGGAATCAAAATTGTCGTAATCGCTAAGATCAATATAATGTTTTCCGGATATCATATTAACAAGAGTTACATATTTGATTTCAATAGATTTTCCATTTCCTTCTACCGTGAATATCGATACTGGAACTTCGTGAGTGAAAGACGCATTATAAAGTTGATCTTTTGGGATATTACGAATTTTGGATTCTAGATCAGAAGTATATTGAGTACTCAGATTTATT
Organism: Nitrososphaerota archaeon; assembly: GCA_013378385.1. GTDB lineage: Archaea > Thermoproteota > Nitrososphaeria > Nitrososphaerales > UBA57 > UBA57. The sequence goes on from JACAFS010000033.1 coordinate 7,276, forward strand.
GCATTGTATCTTAATGAGAAGACGAATAGTAAAAGAAAAACAAGAACTATAACAGTGACATTCTTTTTATTTAATTTATTTAGAAGAACATTTCCTTTACGAAGGATTGAATCAATCAAATTCTAACCTTCGAATAACACACGCCACATGTCAAGGATATTTATCGGATAAGAGTAATAAGGCCATTCATATAATGAGTCAGAAATATCATCGAATGGAATAAAGAATTGGGCATCGCCAAATACATCATCGATCATTTCAGCATTAGCAGACGGATAACTTCCGTAAATCGTCGCAATCTGTCGTTGTGAATTTTCGCCAAGGATTTCATTAATCATCAAAGTCGCAGCAGCTTTATTTGGAGAATTAAATGGAATGGTTGCATGAACACTGGTTTTTACACTGCCTTCAATGCCGAAATATACTTCAATCTCATCGCTAATTTCTCCTTGAATTGATTCAAGTAAAATGGAGCCGTATCTAAAGTATCCGACTAGAACCTCTTCGTCGTCAAAGGCTTCAAGAATGGAACTAACATCAAGTTCTGGTTCAATTTCGCCAAATAACTCATCCATTCCTTCCATTTCAGGTTCGTCCTCAATTTCAAAGTTCAATAATTCTGGCCATTCAGATTCTAATGAAGAGTCATAGAATGATTCATAATATCCAGAGCTTCCATAGTGAAGGACTGTATTTACAACTAATGCCGCGCCTGCTTTATCGGCAACTGGACTAGGGAAAAAGACGCCTTCTACTTCGTCGTCATCATCGTCGTCGTCATCTCCACTTCCTGAACCGTCATTATCGTCATCATGATCTTCAGCAGATGGGCAACGTTCTTCATCATCGTCGTCATCGTCATCTCCACTTCCTGAACCGTCATCATCGTCATCATCGTCATCTCCACTTCCTGAACCGTCATCGTCGTCATCGTCATCATCATCATCTTCGCCAACTAATCATAAGTAACAATATACATTTTCAAATTGGTAAAATTCGTCTGAATTATACATGTAAGAATATACATCAAACCACAAAGTTATACCTGAACCATCGTTATCAACACCAGCAATCTTTGACTTTAGTACTTCGTCAGTAACAGGACTAGTCGAAATATCAGAAATAATACTGCCTGTTTGTGAAAATGTTAATTTTTTCTCGATTAAACGTGCAGTTGCTTCGTCATTAAGTATAACCAAATCAAAGGAACCAGAATTACGTCCAGAAACTTTTTCATTAATCAATGATGTCTGCACGCCAGACCAATGTCCAGTTGTGATTTCTACATCAATACCATATTTAGTAGAAAATTCATTAGTTATATAATTGAAAAATGATTCGTCGTAAATTTCGTCGGCTACAAATATACTTAATCTACCTGATTCTTGAGCTAACGAAAGTAATTCGTTTTCTCCAGATGGAAGAACATCAACAGTACCAGATTGTCCTAGTGAAAAATAAACAACAATAGTTCCGAGAAGCAGAATTAATGCTACTGCTATGGCAATTTGATTATTTCGTGATGTCATCATCGTTGTTCTTCAGCGCCAAGAGTAAATCCTCTAGCTAGATATCGTTGAACTGCAAGTGAAAGTATAACTGCAGGAATAATAGCAAGAGTGCCGCCTGCATTTAGCTCGTCAAATTCGAGGATTTTGAAAGATTCAATTGATTCAGAGAAACCAGACCATACACCACGTGAAACGGTTTTGGTTACTGTACCAGTTAAGAATAATGCATAAAAGAATTCATTCCAAGTACCAACAAAAGCAAATACAGCTGCTGCTGCAAGACCAGGTAAGGCCAAAGGTAATGCTACTTTTCTTAAGATATACGAGTCAGATGCGCCGGACATAAATGCAGCTTCAAATATTTCTTTTGGAATGTCTTTAAAGAATCCTCTCATCATCATAGTGATTATTGGTAAATTAATGATCAGATAAATGAAGGCCATGCCTTGATATGTATCAAACAATCCCAGTCTTCCATATATCAAGAAGAATGGCAATAATACTGCAAATGGAGAGATTGTTCTCATTGCAAGTAACGCATAAGTAATGAATGCCTTACCGCGAAACTTATACATGGCCAAGGTGAAACCAGCAGGAAGTCCTGCGAGGATAGCAACAATTACACTGCTAACAGCTATTATAACACTGTTGACAAGTAGTCTAGGATAGGCTTCTATTTGAAGTGCTTTAACGTATTCAATAGTCGTGAATCTAATTCCTCCTTGTCCTTGGAAGAATTCTCCAACAAAACTAGCTCCACGTCCAGAAAACAATGGACCGATATCTACACGAAATCCTTCCTCAATCATAATTGAGATAGGCCATAGAACCCAAAGAGATGCAGATATCAATAATATGTATCTGATATATCGAGAATTATTTTTATTAGTTTGACTCATCATTCATCAATCCAGTAAATTAGAAGACCTTCTTAAGACAAGTGCGCAAATAGATAATGTAATAATTAATAGAACAATTGCAATTGTAGTAATTTGTGCAATAGGAAAATCATACAAAGTAGATGAGAACATTTTCCACATTAAAACACTAACAGTGTCTACAGACGCACCCAGTTCAGAATCTTGTCCAAGCCAGAAATTCCACGCATAAGGAACTTCGAACATTCTAAATGCATCGGCCATTCTTAGAAGTAAAGTTACAATTATTGCTGGAGACGCGATGATTGCAGGAAAAGTTATTTTGTTAAATTTAGTCCAAGAAGAAGCTCCCATAACCTCAGCAGCTTCATATTGCTCTCTTGGAATTGAACGAATGATTGCAACTGTAACTAACATTAGGAGTGGAGCCCAAATATAAGCGTCAGAGATCATAATTAATGAATAATATGTAAACGGTTTAGTGGTATCAATATATGTTCCAAGTGAAAGACCGTAATACAGTAAAGTATTAAGATCGTCAAAAACAGAGTTTGGAGACCATAAAATACCTGTAACGATCGGAGCAATTGCAATAGGAATTACAAAAATTGATGAAAATATACTTCGAGCTCTTTTTCCTGAACTTGTGATTAACAATGCAAGGAATATGCCAACTACGAATTCAAGAAATACTGAACCAAAAACTAACAACAAAGTAACTTGAATTGCTTTCCAGAATATTGCATCAGATAAAAGTGCAATATAATTTTGAAATCCGACAGGAGCTTGTGAAGGATTGACTAATGAAAACTCGGACAGGCTCAAAAGAAATGACTGCAGTACAGGGCCTATGCCTGCAAGAAAAATTATAAGAAGACAGGGAATAAGAAAGACATATGGAACTTTCAAGTTAGTCACCCTAGATATTTACCATCTATATCAAATAGTTTTATATCATTATCGGAGAAATCTAGATTGATATCGTGGCCGTCGGAGAATACTGAATCATTTGGGACTTTAACTTTTATTACGGAATCGTCTAATTTCACGTTAATGATTTTACTATCGCCTAGATATTCAGTAGATAAAACTGAACCAGCAAGTCTGCCTTTTTCAGAAGTTATACGTAGATTTTCAGGTCTGATTCCTACCACAACTTTATCCATTTTTACAGAAGATTTGAAATTGATTTTTTGTGACCCAATAACTAAAGAGTCATCTGAATTAACAGAATGAAGAAGGTTCATTGGAGGTGAACCAAGGAATGCTCCAATCCAAGAGTGGTTTGGTGAATCATAGATTTCTTCAGGTTTAGCAACTTGGAGTAATTTTCCATCTTTAATTAATGCAATACGGTCTGCCATAGTCATAGCTTCAGTCTGATCATGTGTAACATAAATGAAAGTTATGCCTAATTTTTCATGAAGTTTTTTAATTTCTGTACGCAATTCAGCACGGAGAGATGCGTCAAGGTTGGACAAAGGTTCGTCCATAAGAAATATCTTTGGTTTTTTAATTATAGCACGGCCAAGGGAAACACGTTGTTGTTCACCGCCACTCAATGCGCCAGGTCTTCTTTCTAAGAGATCTTCTATCTGTAAC
>JACAFS010000034.1 GCA_013378385.1 Nitrososphaerota archaeon
CAAGCCTTGTGGCTACAACGACCCAGGATATTGCTCCCATTAGAGCGGCAAGAATTAAATATTCAGTAACAATTTCGGGATTAATAATTCCCTTTCCAATGGTATTAGCTACTGCTACCCCAAAACCAAATGCTGCTGCAAAATTCCAAAAAGCAGCCCACAATACAGCATGAAATGGCTTCAATACCTTTGTAGAAACGATGGTGGCAACAGAATTTGCTGCATCATTCATTCCATTCCAAAAGTCAAAAATAAGTGCTACAACTACTATACCAGAAATAAGGAAAAAAAAGCTATCGTAAATCAAAACTAGATCACGAATATTTAGTTACAATATCTCGTAGAACGTCAGCTACATCTTCACAATAATCAACACTTTTTTCTAATTTTTCTAATATTTCTTTGTGTTTAAGAAGTTCTTTAACATCGTCTATTTGAAAGATTTCAGAAAGGGTTACATCATGTAGATTGTCAGCTTGGTTTTCGTATGTATGAACATTTATCACATGTTTTTCAATGGTTTTGCGATCCATAACTCGAATTAATTTAAGAGCGTTGTCTATTTCAGAAACAGATTTTTCAACTATAACAGGAAATGAAGTCATGTATTCAAGTTTGTCTACAGGACGCATTAAATGCATTCGATTAGTAACATCCCAGATAGCGTCTAAAACATTATCATATAATATTGTAAGTTTAGAAATATCTTCTCGATCTATCGGTGTAATAAAGGACTTGTCAAGCATAGTATAGATCTCATGTACAATTCTATCTCCTTCATGCTCCAAGTCTTCAATTGTACTTAACTTATTAGAATTATCAAATACGCTACTTAATTCAATGGATGCTATTCTAACTTTACTAGAGAGTTCTTCAAGTAAATCAAAAAATTTTGTTTCCTGTGGAATTAATATATCCTTAATGCCCATTCTTTTCAATTAAAAATAAATAACATATATGCTTATCACAAGGGATATATAGATATATACTATAACCATATGGTAAAATATAGATGTTTAAGCGTAAAAATGTAGAAAATCACTCTGAAATGAGAAAAATACAATATTCCGGAAAATCATCGTTTACTCTTGCACTGCCAAAAAAATGGGTTATAAATCAAAAATTAAAGGCTGGAGATCAGTTATCTGTAACCACAGACGGTACAAATAATTTAATATTATCTTCTGAAAAGAAAAAAACTTATGTCAAAAAGCAAACAAACATTCTACTCGATGAAACGAGTGAAAAAGGACATATAGAACGAAAGATTATTGCGACGTATATTTCGGGATACAATCAGATTCACATACGAAGTAAGCATAAAAGAATGACGCCGCAACAAAGATCAATCATAAAGAAGTTAGTGCGCGATAAGCTAGTTGGGACAGAGATAATAGAGGACTCGAACTTGATTATTTCTATACAAGTAATTCTAGATCCGTCAGAGCTTAATATTGAGAATACGTTAAGAAGAATGTCTGTCATCACACAAGGAATGCACGGTGACATAATTTATGCAATAAAGAAACACGATATTGAAATGTGCAAGGAGATTATTAGAACAGACGATGACGTAGATAGATTTGGTCTTTATGTAATACGACAATTACGATTTTCTTTAGAGAATGATAACTCATTAGAGTTAGCAAATTCGGTTGATAAAATCTACTGTCTAGGTTATAGGATGATAGCGAAGAGTTTAGAAAGGATTGCAGATCACGCGAGTTTAATGGGACAGCAATTAATGAGTTTGAATAAACCATTGCCAAAATCCATAGTAGTTCAATTGGATGAATTTTCTGAGTTTTCAAGAGGGAATTTAGAAAAGTCCATGAGAGCGTTATTGAATAAAGACTACAAGCTTGCCGACAAAGTTGTTACTACTTGTTTGGAAGCTCCAAAGAAGGAGCTAAAGATTTTGAACTCAGATTTCAAGATGACTAAGGATCAAGATGCATGTGTAGTCTCTATATTGGAGCATATTAGGCGTGTGTCGGATTATTCGGCGGACATTGGCGAAGTGGTATTAAATCTGACAATCGATGAGAACTTGAAAAAGCAGTAGAATTATTTTTCTGATTTGGAGAGTTCCTGAAGCAAAATATCGACTTTTTCTTTAATTACATCCCTGACTTCTCTGAATTTTTCAATGGGATGAGAAACAGGGTCTTCTATCATCCAATCTTGCGTTTTTGGGATAAAAGTAACTGGGCAAAAATCTGATGCCATGCACCCCATGCTGATAATTACATCTGCTTCAGACATCATTTCATCGGAAAGAATCTTTGGGTCGGAATGATGATCTATATTTAATTCCTTCAAGACTTCCAACGCAGAAGGGTTTACATCGTCTGCTGGAACGGTACCTGCGCTAGCAGCGGTTGCATCGACTGCATAGTTAGATGCAAGTTCGTTAAACAGAGCCTCGGCCATCTGGCTACGGCATGAATTTGCAATGCAAACAAACAGTACATTAATTTTCTTTTTCATTCCTTGAGGATTACAAATCAGTACTAATAGAAATATATTGTTATATTTGTGAGAGTTTTGACCTTATGAAACCAATTGCTACGAATGCTCCAGCCGTACTCATCAAGATGTTTTTTGAAAGAGAGAATACCCAGATTCCAACTACTCCAATATCAGATGTAAGAACTGAGATCTCGCTAAATGAAAAGCCTATAGCGAATAGACCGGCAGTAACGATTGCGGATTCTGCAGCTCCACTTAACATGGAACCAATCACTATCATTTTGTTAGAGATTGCATTTTTTGCATAATCTCCGCGTCGTAACCAGAATTCATAGACTAGACCTGCGCCAATGGAACCTGGAAGGTAAAGATAGGAAGCAGGGGCAGGAACCATGAGCAGTAGTAATCCACTGACTATACTGAAGACTAATGGTCCGTTCTGTGTTCTCAGTTGGGAAGCAATAAGAACCATACAGAATGCACGGAAGAAATGTGCGCCTGAACCTCTCAACAAAGGACCAATTGTTGCAGAAACAACATAAGATAAGACAAAATATACAGCTGTAAACATTGTAGCGTATGCAATGAGTTTGACTCGTGAAGTTTTTAGACTAGTGGCATTAGAAAATAATTCCATAACAAAACTATTCAATATTGTATTCAAACAATCACCATGATTCAATCTAGATAATAAAGAATTTTCGGATTTTCAAAATTGATTATCAATAACTTGCAAACGTTTTACGGTAGAAACGTCCTGCCCACGCCCAATAGCTAAGATATCCTATAACACGAATCCATTCAGGATTGCCATCATAACCAAGTAGGGCCTTGAACCAAACGCCTATCGCTCCCTTTTCATGAAGAGGATGTGATTTTTCAGCTGGATTAATGTCCCAGGCATAAGAGAACAAGAAGTTTGTTGGTTCTCCGTCGGCGTCATAACCAACTCCAGCGTATTCAGCTGCTTCGACTAATTCATGTAGTCCGTAGCCAAATAGACCTGCTGCAAATACTATTAATATTAAACTGGTATATTTGAAGAATTTTCCAATATCCAAATTGTAAATTTGTCTTTTAGCTGCAAGTGATAGAACTAATGCAACAACAACTGCAAGAATTGAACCAATTATTGTACTACCGATATCGATTGAAAGTAATGGAGCAAGGAAAAGAACTGTCTCTAGTCCTTCTCTGGCCACTGCAACGAATGCGAGGAACACTAAAGAGTTTGCGGATTGTGAAGTAATGGCAAAGTCCATCTTGGATTCAAGTTCGCCCTTCATTGAACCAGCGTGTTTAGCCATCCAGATAATAACATAAGATAATACGAGTGTAGCAGAAATAGAAGCGACTCCTTCGAACATTTTCTCCCAGAATCCCGCTAATTCACCTAGAAGTATTATAATTCCTCCACCTAAAACTAGGCTCAGTGCTATCGCACCGATAGTACCATAAGCTAGATATTTTTGATATTCTTTATTGTTGGTTTTATCCAAATAAGCCCACATGATACCAACAATCAACGCAGCCTCAATTGACTCACGGAGTACGACTAGGAATGGCGCTACAAGCGCAGATCCGATTGATATTCCGTCTGTCATACAGCAAGTTAATAACGGACGTTATATAAGGTTCACGATGTAAATAAAAATATGTTAACAGCGTGAATTAACAACAAATCTATATATCGTAAATCAACAATAACTAGTCTATGCAAAAAATGAAAAATGTTGAACAGATTCTACCTGCAGTTAGATCGTTGTTGGCAAAGGAATTAATCCAGAGTCATAATGTAACAAAGGCAGACGTTTCAAAGATATTGGGAATATCTCCTGCTGCGGTAACGCAATACACAACAAACAAGAGGGGAAATTACGCTGATGAACTTGGAAAGAACCGCGAGGTTAGACCCGTAATCGCAAGTCTTGCTGAGCATTTTTCAAACAAGAAGAAGAAAGAAGGAGAAATGAGGAGGAACATGACGATTATTGAGACTTCGGAAAATATACTTGCCATTATTAACAATCAAGGAATCAAGGATAAAGAAAAAAAGATGGATCCTAATACTAGGATTCTGCAGGACAGAGTTGAAGCTGAACTTCATGAGGCAAGAACGAGTTTGAGTATGGCAAATAAGATAGAAGACGGTTTTGGAAAACTGCTCTTCAAAGGAATTGCGTCAGACAGTATCCGACATGCAGAGATAGTTTCTCAGGTAATCAGAGATCAAGAGACAGTTGGCAGTTTCAGATTAGATAAACAATCAAAGAGATATCTAAAACAGATGATTCAAGAGGAAGAGAATGCCAGTGAACAGTTGATGGTTAAATTAGTTAAGACAAAACATCCAGCGGTCCGTGCTTTGCTGCAGTCAATCGACCAAGATGAGATGAAGCACAAAAAGATGCTGAGATCTCTCAAAAAGTATCTAGAAGCCTGACTTTCTTAGCATAATAATAGCTGACAATACGCACAATGATGTTCCTATTAGAAATATAGGATCAGTAAGTCCAGTAGAGATTTCCACCTCTACAAAGGAACCAGTGTAATAACTCAGATCCATAGTTGCAGCCCCGATTGTCAGGTGTGTTATGCCTGTAGGAAGGTTCCTGGCCGCTTGTACAGAATAGGATACGATTGTTTTGGCTGAAGGGTCGCTGTGTGATGGGGTAAATTCAACAGTTATTCCATCAAGAATACCTGTCACACGTTCGTTTCCACGTGCAAGGAAGAAGACGTCAATTTCGGAAAACAAGTTAAACTGTGTTGTTGTGGATTGGGGCCTGCTAACAACGATTCTGTTTGAGTCGAAAATGATATTTGTCGGTTCGGGAATTTGTGAATTGAAGAATCCAATTTTGTTCTCGTTTCTTTCTACGAACCATATGTTTCCGTTAGAGTCTGAGGTCAAGGTTTGTGTGAATGTATTGTCGGTCGGAATCTTGAACTCGGATATTGAATTTGTTTGAGGGGATATTTTGATTAATCGATCTGCTCGGAATTGCGTTGTCCATATGTTGCCGGCGTTGTCACTGATTATCTGGTATGTTCCTGCAGTAAGTGTTCCTGTTGCATACTCCGTAATTTCATTTGTATTTGGATTAAGTTTTCCGATGAGGCTTGTTCTGAATTGGCTGTACCAGATATTACCGTCGTTGTCAATTGCAAGTCCAATTGGATTCACGGTTTCACTTCCGACTCCGTCACTTGGAAGAATAAATTGCGTAAATTCGTGTGTATAAGTGTCAAATTTTGTCAGAATTCCAGGGCCGGATTCAACAAGCCATATGTTTCCGTCTTTATCAAATTCAAAATAGCTTGGACTGGAGATGTTTGACGGAATCCTGTATTCGGTCAGAGAATTTACATCATTTATCTGCACACTTGTAAGAAAACTGCGTCCGAATTCCGTGAACCATAATGTACCTTCGTTATCGAACTTCAAATCCCAAGGCAATGAATCATCTTCGAGTTGAAGAAATTCGTTGAATTCGCCTGTTTCTGGATCCAGAGTCCTTATCTTATTCTCTGTAGCATCAGTGAACCAAATCATTCCATCAGGGCCTACCGTTATCCCCCACATCTGAAGTGTTTCTTGATAGAAATAACGCTCTTCAGGTGGATAGAGATGATAGGTAGTAAAATTCGAGGTTTCTGTGTCAAAATGCACGATTGAGGGATTTAGACGCTGAGTAAACCATATGTCTTTATTGTGGGCAGTGATTGCATACGGATTGATGAAAGTTCCGTTTGTAGGAATATCAAATTCTGTTATTGGACTTTCTTGAGCAAAGATAGGTTCTACAAGGAAGAATAACAGAAAGATGGTTGAGAGAAATATTATATTTTTCATGCAAGTTTTCTCATTTAATTAGAACGATTTTTTCTAACGACATACATAGAGAAGGCAATTGCAATCACAGCAATTCCCAATGAAACTATGGAAAGAATGTTTGGATTTGTTTGAGATGTCTGTGTATTTTCTTCAGAACCGTCAGCTAGAGTATATGCTTGTAATATTCCTGTAGTTCTTTGGCCGAATTCACCTGCGCCACCGCTAGTTATGAAAAGTGTAGCTTGTCCATACGCATTGGAACCTATTGAGACTCCAGCGCCACCTAATCCGCCAGTAGTAAATATTCTAAGTAATTCTCCTGTCTCTTCGTCGACTGCATGAATCTTTCCGAGTCGATCAGGCACAAAGACTATTCCTCCACTTGTCGTAACTGCACCGTATTGGTTTCGATTTTCCATTTCGTAAACCCATTTTACTCGTCCGTTGGATGCGTCGATAGCATATAATGAAGCGTTGCCAACGTGGAATGAATCAAAATACATTGGTCCAGCAACGTGATGGAATATATCAGCTTCTCCATCTTTGTATGGAGCTCCTTCTTCCTCTATGTAAGAAGTACAGAAGGTTTGTGTTACAACGTAAATCGTATTATGTGCAAATGCAGGGGCTGCATCAATGCCTCCTTGGAATCCAGGACATACTGGTTTACGAATTAGATTATCTTGAGAAAGTTCCATGTCGGCGTTGTTTCCCATATCGGCCTGTTGTGTGTTAATTGCAGGAGGGCCTACCCGAATGGATTCGTAGATAGGTTTTCCTGTAGCTGCATCAAGAACATGAACGAGGTTTGTCTTTGAGCCGACAATTACTGCTTTTTGTGTGCTATCGCCTGATTCAATTTCGGCAAGGATTGTAGACCAACGAGATTCGTGATAATAGATATCATGAGTTACAATTTGATAGTACCAGTTCATTTCACCGGTATTTGCGTTTAAGGATACAACAGATGAAGTGAAGAGATTTGGTCCGGGTCGCATGTCGCCAGGAACGTCAGGTGTAGGAGCATTTGTTGTAAAGAATATGTCGCCCGTATCTTCGTCCAAGGCAATAAGAGTCCATACACTGCCTCCTCCGATCCAATTACAATCGTGAAGTCCTTCCTTGTGTTCGTCGTGTCCTTCGTGTCCTTCTCCGTGTTCTTCAGCTTCATGTTCTTCGAATTCCTCGATGCCAGATTCTATATCAGTAAGAATTGCAAGTAATTCATCAGTACTGGATATAGGACTAAGCATATCCTCTAGTTCGTGGACATGTTCTTCGACCTCATGCATAATTTCAGTTAGATCATTTCCGTGAGGATGTTCAATTTCGTGTGTAACTTCGTCTACATGGTTTTCTATTTCAGAAACGATGCTCAAGATTTCGACAGCCATTCCCATATTCAGAGGAAGTCTAGAAGCTTTTTCCTCGAATTCATGAACGTTTGTTGCGATTTCAGCCATGATTGCAAGTAATTCTGCGGAATGTTCTTCTTCGTGTTCTTCTTCTGCTACTTTTTCACATTTTCCCCAATCCCAAGGATAATTGTCAAGGTTGCCTTTAGAAACTAAATCAGCTGCCCAGTCCTCTTCATTGCCTGTGGGTGGAATTGTTTCCCATCTCCAGACAAGTTCTCCGGTATCTTTATCATAAGCAGAAATGAATCCACGTTCTCCCGTGAAGCCTCCGCCTCCAGTAGGTCGTGTAATGAGAAGATTATTGTATTCAATTGGAGCAAAACTTGCCCAATATATTCCTGTGTTCCCTGGAATGTCTTTACATGTATCAGGAATGGTAACCAATACTTCACCAGTCATTGGCTCTAATCCGTATATTGTACAATCACTAGCTTGCATCCAAACTTTTTCATCAAAGTAATCTATGCCATGTTGGGCATACACTTTTGCCCACCAATTCTTTTCGTCGAATGAACCAATTGGTGCAGCAAAACGCCAAAGTAGTTGGCTGCTTTCTGCATTTAGTGCATAAAGCACATTGAATTCACTAGCAATGTAAACAATTCCGTTTACAACAAGTGGAACTGTTTGCACACCAGTAGGTACATGTGGCACCTCAAAATTAAAACCTCCTTCTCCATGTTCATGGCCGTCGCCTCCTACAGAAATAACTTCTCCAGGTACTCCGCCTCCGCTTCCCCAATAGCCAGGGACTTGAAAGATCCAGCGTAATTCTAAATCGTCAATGTTGTCTTTGTTGATTTGTGTCTGTGGACTAAATCCTGTATTGGTTCGGTCGAATGCAGGGTGTTCCCAATTCAGACCTTCCATTTGTGCAGTAACCTGAAATATCGAAGACGGAATAAGCAATAAAAATATGAATAAGGTAGAAACTGTATAGATAATGTTATTATTTTTCATTGAAATATTAATAACTTAATAATATATTAATATGATTTTTCTATCAGAAATAATGCCTAATTTTTCCTGTAGAATCTCAAGAATGCCAAATACAGTATTCCTACTATCGATGTAAGAGCTAGCGAACCAATTATACCACGTCGAGAAATGCCATCGTTGTCAGCAGTAGATTCTTCAGGTAGGCCTAATGCAGTTATAATACCTGATTTGCTTCCACCCGTTGCAACGAATAAACGCATATCACCATTGGCATCGGATGCAATTGTTACGCCAGTATTTCCTGCGCCATTCATAGGAATTTTTTTCAACACATCGCCAGTTTCTGAATCAAGAGCGTAAAAGTTTCCAGATATGTCGACAAGATAAACGACTCCGCCACTTACAGTAATACCACCTTGATACCTGGACTCGATTGGAAATGTCCATTTAATTTGGCCGGTGGAAACATCGATTGCATGAACTGTAGAGCTCTGTCCTGCCAATGAAGGTTCTATTCGAAAGCCATTAATCAGTTTTTCTTTGTAAGGAATCTGTCCTGCATTGAATTTCGAACAATAGTTTTGGCTTGCAACAAAGAAAGTGTCATCAGCGAATGCCGAAGTGCTGGCGGCTCCGCCGAAAGCTCCTGGACAGTATTCATTTCCCTCCAGAACATCCTGAGATAGATTCATGTCGGCATTGTTTCCTTGGTTGGTGTTGTATGCACTGATTTTTTGTGCGCCGAAACTTATAGGATTGTGTAGAAGTTCCCCTGTTGCGGCGTCTAAAACATATGCATAATCTCCTTTTGTGGATGCGAGTATTACTTTTCTTTCTTCTCCGTTTATTGTAGCATTAGCAAGAATCAATGAACGTGCTGGTTCATGACCGTTAATGTCATGAGGAGTTGTTTGATGGTACCAAATCATTTTACCAGTATTCGCATCAAGAGCGACAATTGAATTAGAGTAGAGATTTGGACCTGGTCGAAGTGATGCATCATAAGCTAATGCAGGAGCGCCAGTTGGGAAATAAATTATCCCAGTAGATTCGTCCACTGCTACCAAGGAGAATATCGAGCCTCCGCCAATGAGATCGTTCTCTCCCCAATCTCCCGGATACGGATTTATGTTTCCTTTTGCGGCATCCTTAAAATCCCATTCTGGATCTCCGCCACTTGGCGGGACAGAGAACCATTGCCACAAGAGTCTGCCATTAAACTCGTCATAACCAGCAATGAAACTTCTTCCGCCTCCTCCGCCTGCTGATACTCTGCTAATTATTATAGTCTCGAAAAATGTTGGAGAGTAATGCCCTACATACTTTCCTGAATTACCTGGAACGTCGCTACATGTATTCAGTATCTCGTTTTTTACTTCGCCAGTGAATGGATCAAACGCAAAGATATGGCAGTCGTTTGTCTGCATCCACAATAAATCATGGAAGAAACTGATAGAATGTTGCGCCTCCAGCATTGACCAGTCTTCAGAAAGTACAAGTTCGACAGGATCGTATTGGAATGTCCAGAGTTCTTCGCCGTTTAGTGTGTTAAGAGCTGTAAGTTTATTCGATTCAGTAACAAAATACAAGAGTCCGTATACAGCGATTGGTGGGGCATGTGTACCGAATGCCATACGCGCTCCAGGGATTGGAGCTGGTCTTTCGGGTGATTGATAGATCCATTTCAGTTCTATATTTTGAACATTTTCCCGAGTTATAATTTGTTGAGGGTTGTGTGCAGAATTAAAAATATCAAAAGCAGGTTGTGTCCAGTTAATACCTTCAGGGGATTGTGAAATAGATTGAGGAATAAAGGTAAGCAAAAGAAGCGTCAACAGAATAGTGATAAATTTCATATTTTTTATCATATCTTTATATTATGACCAGCAATAATAGTTTTGTGCGAAATTATATTATCATAGGCGTCGTTATTTTAGCTGCCATAGGTATTGGCTATATTTTGATTGGGAATGTAAACAGTCCTGAACAAAATATAAGCAGACCGGTAGTGGAAAAAGGATTCTTCAATGTAGAATCTGAACAAGAGATTGTACAGACGATGTTTGGTGAAAAAGTTGAAGCAAGATTTGTGCTTTCTTCAGAACTCGGTTTTGAATCAGATGTTAACTTCGTAATCAAGACTCCGTTGATTGGAGTGAA
>JACAFS010000035.1 GCA_013378385.1 Nitrososphaerota archaeon
CATATCAAGTTAGTAAAGGAATGACAATCTTAGGAAGTTTTCCTGATGTAAACACGTCAATATTGAACATAATAGGTCTATGTGTAGTTGCAGTATTGCTAGTAGTAGCGCACTTTACATTTTATGATAAAGAGATTTACACAACACAATTATAAAATAATAAGAAAATATCCTAATGCAGCTATTTGACTCGGTAATTTTTGTAATGAATTATCGATTCTTCAGGAGTATTTTCGGCAAATTTATAACCTGAATCAAGTAATTTTTTAGGGAAAACTTTACTACTGCCATATAGAAGATTTGCAATTTCTCGTCCTAGAACCAATCTGGGAAGAATTTCTGGAATAGATAATATTGCAGGGCGGCGATAAACCTTACTTAACGCTTGATTAAACATGTGATTGGTTATGGGCTGAGGAGACACTAAATTAACTGGACCGTTAATATTGTCGTTCTGTATTACATGGAGAAGAATATTATTTAATTCATGCATTGAGATAAATGGATAATACTGACGGCCATTACCAAAATCTGAGAATATTGGAAGTTTTAACAATATTAGATTCATTACCTTATCAATAACATTGCCAATACGAAGATTTACTGTTCTTATGCCAAGTTCTTTTACAGGCATAGTGGCAGTTTCCCAATCACTGCACATATCCGACCAGAATCCATTTCCTGCATTAGAAGACTCGTATAAATCAGTATTTCCCTGATCGCCGTAGTAACCTGTAGCTGACGCACAGAGAAAAACGTCGGGAGGTTTTTTTAATTTAGTTATCACATTAACTAAATTTTTTGTTGTTTCGACTCGACTTGAATACAAAGCCTGTTTTACATTTTGAGTAATTCGTGTTATAGGAGAACGTCCTGACAGATGAATTATTACATCAAAATCTTCGAATTTATCTATGTTTAATACGTCCTCATATGGATTCCAAAATATACTAGAATCATCAACATGATCATTTTTTCTTACTAATTTTATTACGGAAAATGATTCGCGTGTGATAAAATTTACAAAATTCTGGCCAATGAATCCAGTAGATCCGCTAATTAGTATTTTCTTCATATGTAAAATATTTTTTATTATCATTTATAATACATATAGAAAATTCTTCATGGTGCCAAGAATTAATTCTAGTGCTAAATACTATATATATTAGAATATGATTTAGTGTCTCAATGGTCTACATAAGAAATAAACGAGTAAAAGGAATGAATTATTCGTACCTAGTAAGAAGCATCTGGGATAAGAAGAAAAAGGCATCAAAACAAGAAACGATAAAATATCTTGGGAGAACTGAGAAAATTACATTAGATAATATTCCAGAAGATTATAAAGATGACAAGAATGTAATTAAATTTTTTGCCAAGGATCAGAACTTATCAGGTAAAAATTATAATAAATATGTTGAAAAGGTGCGTAAAGATTTATTCAAAAAATTAGCAGGTCCTGGACCTGTTAACTTATCTATTGTATATGATGAATACAGTGATGATTTTTCAATACTAGAATTTTATGATAAAATAATGAAACACATTCTATATGACGTAGGTGATCTTTGGAGGCGAAATGAATTGATGATAGGAACAGAACACGTTGTGAGTAATAGATTACTTGGAATAATTAGTGATATGAATAAGAAAGACAAGAAGAAGAAGAAAAGATCTAAATTATTGATATGTAATCCTTCTGGTGAACGTCATAATATTGTATGTAATATGCTTGAATCGATATTAACTAACAAGGGTTATAATGTATACAACATATCTCCGTCGACTCCAAGCAAGGATGTGATAAAATACGTAGAAAATATCGAACCAGATATGGTATTAGTATCTATAACACTGCCTGCAAATGTACAAAGTGGTATAAATCTTGTTAAGAACATATCCAAAGAATATGACAAACCGATAGTAGTAGGAGGTCAGGCATTAACAGAAACCACCTCAAAGAGATTTCTACCAGCCATAGTAATGCCGAATGAAAATACGTTAGAAGATAATTTGAAGGAAATTAAATATTTAGTTCCTGCTTAACATAATCAGATTACGAAATACGTATACCATTAAGAAAGAGGAAGAAATGGGGACGGCAGGATTTGAACCCACGATCTCCCGGTCACTGCTGCTCCAAAGGTACATCATCCATTAAGTCAGTTTTACCTAAATTATACTATTAGCTTCTGGAGCCGTTAGCGGCACAACAAGTGCTGACGCCATAACCGAGCTAGGCTACGTCCCCCCCTACTTCTTGAATTAATATTCAAGTTATAATATATATCGAATGTACCTATTTTAAATTAAAGAATTGCCATTGGAATCAATTATTCCTTTCTTAATACGAGTTGTTGAGATAGGAAGGCCATCTTTTGCATTAAGAAGTTCGATAATTTCTCCATTAAGTCGAATTAAACCCCGAGATTTTCTTTCATCGTTTAAGGAGTTTAAACGATGAGAATTCTCAGAGGTTAGAACGATTACATCTATATTGTCTAGAAAACTTGCAGGTCCAAAGTAATCGTCGAGTTTATAGATATTATATGGAATATTTGGAAATGTGGATTTTATGAAATATTCTATACTCTTTGTTCGATTTTCGTAGTTATTAATGACAGTTTTATTTAATTTATTTACAAAATTATCAGAACTGACTCCGATTATTACTTCATCAGATATTCGAAATGTTGTTTCTAATAGATGTTTATGACCGATATGTAAAATATCAAATGTCCCGCCTACTGCGCCACGTTTGTATTTACTCATCATGATATATACGACATGATTGGGATTTAGATGTATCTTAAGAATGTGAATAGATTTTATATTCAAGAAAATAAATTTAGAATCAAATAATGGATAAACTGGAGATAGATGAAAGATTCGTTACGGCGGGAAAAATAGCGGCAACTGTTAGAGAACATTTTAAGAAAAAAGATTTAGTCGGAATGACAGTAAATCAAGTTTGTGAAGAAGTAGAATCAATGACAAGAAGATTGGGAGCGGAACCGGGTTTTCCATGTGGCGTATCAATCAATAGTGTTACTGCGCATTATAGTGGAGAATTATTTGACGATCAGACAATAAGAGATGATGCCGTAATTAAATTAGATTTAGGAGCACATATTGATGGCTATGTAGCAGATACAGCTACAACAATCTGTTATGATCCAGATTATCAAGAATTAACATTAGCGACCGAAACAGCACTGAACAATGCGATAAAAGCTGTAAAGGATAAGATTTCTTCTTCCAATATAGGAAAAGTAATTTCTGATACGGCAGATAAATTTGGATTCATACCAATATCAAATCTTTCAGGTCATTCGATTGAGAGATTCAAAGTTCATGCAGGAGTTTCCATACCTAATGTATGGACGCCAGTAGGTTCAAGTTTAATAATAGGAAACGTATATGCAATCGAACCATTTCTTACCGTTAAAGATGGATCAGGACATGTTGTAGATGGTAAAACAAAAACAATTTACATGTTGATAAAAAGAAAGAAGACCGGTGATAAGAAAATAGATGAATTTACAAAAAAGATTTGGGATAGCAGAAACACTCTACCATTTTCACCAAGATGGTATCTGGACGATTATAAAAAGGAGGAATTGGATGCGATGTTGAATAAACTTGTAGCAAAGAAAATCATGCGCGTATATCCTGATTTATTAGAAGCAAATAATCAAACGGTTGCCCAATTTGAACATACAATAACGCCTACAGAGAATGGGGCAGTAATTCTAACAAAGACTTAGTTCTTTTTCTTTTTTATTTCTTCGCCGTATATTAAAGAAATCATAATGTTATTGTCGCAATCTTTGCATTTATCGAGAATTTTATGAACCAAATCTCCGTCTTTAAATTCTCTTTTAGTTGGTTTTTTACAGTTAATACATTCTTCAATTGTGTAGACTGTGAGTTTTTTTTGTTTCTTGTCGGGCGCGCCCATTATTGGTAATGACATCTACTGAATCACTCCTATGGTATTACCAACGCCTACAATTATTACTTTATCGTTAGGCTTGGTTCTTTCGTCAATAATTCTATTAATAATATCATGAACAGAATCAACACTTTCTGCAATATCTTTGGTCATGATAGAGATCGCTTCAACAAGAGTCTGTTTTATAACTATTGCATAAACAGGGATGTTATTATTTGTAGCAGCCTCTTCAATTTTGAATTTATCTACTCCAATTCCTCCTATTGCAGCTCCTATCCCTTCGGCAACTTCTCCTGTTTTTTCACCTTCTAGTCTCAGGGCAGCATCAATCATGATTAAAAGAGATGGATTTTCTTTCTGAATTAACTCTTGAACCGCATTACCAGGTTGACCTACAGTTCCAGCAGGTCCTTTAGCAGTAACAAGAATTGCTTTACGTCCCGATATATCAGATTCGGCATAAACGGTATCTACAGCGATGTCATGTTTTTCATGCTGTAACATTAATTTACCAACAATCATAGGTCCAATCGCATCGCCGACAGGCTGATTCTTTTTGAATGTAGTCATTGCTTGGTTTAGTGCATCAGCTTGTAACATAAGAAATGGTATAATCATTTGTAATTGTGCGAGAAGAATAAAATTATTTGTCTTTTTACCAACTAAATAGAAATGACGAACAATTTTATACACAAAGTTAAATGACGTGGCAATTTCAATAACATTCTCGACAGAGTTTGCCTTAAGTTCATCTAAATCAGGAAACAGTTGTTTGATTTCACTTTTCATTCGCATGTCTCGACTAGTCATGATATGATCAAGTTTATTTATCACACCGGCGGGATCTAAATCAACAGGCATAATGGTAAAATATTCAAGAAATGAATCTAAGCGTTTTATTGTTTCTTCTTTGTTATCTATTCCTTCAGTAATATGATCAATAGTTTCTTGTCTTGACTTATCTCTCATTTCCTTTAGACGTCCAACAGTTTTGGATAAGTCATTAGTAATAAGCCAAGTTTGTAATTTTTGTCCGTATAAAATTAAAAGAGCTAACGGAAGATAAACAATTGCAAGATTAATAATTGGATTACTTGTTATTTGCGCGTTTCCTGCTCCAATTATAAATATTAGATCCATAAAATCAACTCAATTAAGACAGTTATGTTATCACTAGAAAATAAGCATTATCAGATAGAATAAAGTGCCGGCACCATTGCTTCACGAGACCGTTAGGACCTCACTAACACACTGGCGTCGACGGTCTTAACTTCTGGGTTCGGAATGGGACCAGGTGGAACCCCGTCGCTATGGCCGGCAACAATACATTATAAAAATTACACATACATTAACTTTTTCATTATTCACACGATAAAATCATATTAACGAAAGATAACTTATTAAATGCAGGTATAAAATTGGCAGATTATTCAGTAACTCCATGGGAAGTAAAAGGAGACGTAGATTACGATAGATTAGTAAGGGATTTTGGAACGTCGTACATTGACCAATCTTTAATGAATAGGGTGGAAAAGCATACTGGAAAACCGCATTTTATGTTAAAAAGAAAGGTATTTTTTAGCCATAGAGATTTCAACTGGATTCTTGACAAATATGAAAAAGACGAAAAATTCTTTTTATACACGGGAAGAGGACCTTCAGGAGATACACATTTAGGGCATTTACTACCTTGGATTTTTACCCAATATTTACAAGAAAAATTTGGTGTAGAATTATATTTTCAGATTACTGATGACGAGAAATATATGCATGATAGGTCATTAACAAGGAAACAAGTATCGGATTTCTCTTATGAAAATATATTAGACATAATAGCATTGGGTTTTGATCCAGATAAAACATTCATTTTCAAGAATACTGAATACATAAAAACGATGTATAAAATTTCAACAGATATAGCAAAACATGTAACATTTTCCACGGCAAAAAGTATCTTTGGTTTCCAGAACAGTTCAAATATTGGAATGATTTTTTTCCCGTCGTTACAAGCTGCGACTTGTTTTTTGCCTTCAGAATTAAAAGGAAAGAATATTCCATGTTTGATTCCAGCAGCAATAGATCAAGATGATTATTGGAGAGGAATTGCTAGAGAGATTGCACCAAAACTTGGTTATTATAAGCCAGCTCAGATACACTCGAAATTTTTACCAGCGTTGCAGAGGGGAGAGAAAATGAGTGCGTCAAAACCAAACACTGCAATATTCACAACTGATGAACCAGAAGTAGCTGAGAAAAAAATAAAAAGTGCGTTTACAGGAGGTAGGGATACTGTAGAAGAGCATAGAAAACATGGGGGTAATCCAGATATAGATAGCGCATTCCAATACCTTTACATGATTTTAGAGGAGGATGACAAGAAAATAGAAGAGATTGAGAGAGATTATAGAGCAGGTAATCTATTATCAGGAGAATTAAAACAAATAGCTGCAGAAAAAATCAAGATATTTTTAAAAGAACATCAAAGAAAAAGAGAGTCTGCAAAGAAAACTTTCGATAAATTTATTTTGAGAGATTAGGTGATTAAGATTGGCGGATATGAACACAAATAACTTGCATTTATTAGAAAGAAAATTATTGCAAGTGATGTCTGGTAGGAATGAGACTGAGCTTGAGGATTTAGTTAGTGATTCTGGGCTTACTTTAGACCAGATAAGAAGATCAGTAGAATGGTTGAAAGAGAAGAATCTGATTGAGGTAAAAGTGAATGAAATTAAATTAATCACTCTTGGGAGAGAAGGGGAAAGTGTAAAGCAGAAAGGATTACCTGAAAAAAGACTTGTAAATAAATTAAAAACTGGAGAAGATATTGAATTATCGGAATTACCAAAAAAGATAGATTTGAATCAAGATGAATTATCAGCGGCATTAGGATATGCAAGGTCAGAGAAATGGATCAAGATTTTCAAGAAAGATAACAGAGTCATGATACGAAAGGAGGGCAATAGTACAGCGTCAAGAGTGGAAGAGTTATTAAATAAAATTTCCGGACCTACAGAACTTTCGAATTTTGCCTCGGAAGAACAGGAAATACTACGTTCGCTAGTAAAAAGACCTGATTATATTGCATATGAAATAGTAAAGAAAACACGTATAAAGATTACAAAAGATGGTTTAGAGATCGCAAGAAATATTAAAGATGATAATTACATCGATGTGCTAACGCCGAAGATGTTAGAATCAGGAGAATGGAGAAACAATACTTTAAGACCATTAAATGTAGAATCGCCAGCTCCAACAATATATTCTGGAAAGAAACATCCGGTAAGGATATTCATAGATGAAGTAAGAGAGATTTTTGTATCGTTAGGTTTTCAAGAAGTAGAAGGGTCAATTGTTCAATCTTCGTTTTGGAATTTTGATGCTTTATTTACACCTCAAGATCATCCTGCAAGAGAGATTCAGGATACTTTTTACATTGCAAATGAGAGATCGTCACTTAATGTAGACAAACAAATATTGAAAAATGTAGAAGGTGTACATAAAAATGGTGCAGATACGGGCTCAAAAGGTTGGGGGTATCAATGGAACATCGAACAAGCACGAAGAATGGTCATGAGAACACATACAACTTGTGTATCAGTAAAGAACTTAGCAGATAACAAACCAGATGAGGCGAGAGTATTTTCAGTTGGAAGAGTATTTCGTAATGAGAAAGTTACTTTCAAGAACTTGGTTGAATTTCATCAGATTGAAGGAATTGTAGTAGGCAAAGATGTAACACTTAGAGATTTAATGGGATTATTAACAAAATTCTATAAAAAATTAGGATTTGATAAGATAAAGTTTTGGCCTTCATTTTTCCCTTATACTGAACCGTCGCTACAGTCAATGGTATATCATGAAGGTCTAGGTAAGTGGATAGAATTGGGAGGTATGGGAATATTTAGACCTGAAGTTACTAAGCCGCTTGGTGTAGACAATCCAGTTCTTGCATGGGGAAGCGGATTAGAACGACTTGTTATGTTAAGATATGGAATAGATGATGTTAGAAAGCTATATGAGAATGATCTTGATTGGTTAAGGGGGGTTCCATCATGCCCGTAGTCACAGTCTATTATGATAGAATATTTTCGATGTTGAAAGGTGATATATCGAAGGATGAATTAATTGATAAGATTCCGTACCTAGGTTTGGATATTGAAGAACAAACTGAGGAATACATAAAGATAGAATATAATCCGAATCGTCCAGATTATTCTACTGATTATGGACTAGCAAGATCTTTGAATAGTTTTTTAGATTTTGAGACTCAATATTCAAAATATGATGTATATGAAAGTGATTTAGTGATTAATATTGATAAATCAACTAAAGATGTTAGGCCGTATATTGTTGCAGCAGTAATAAAAGATATCAAATTAGATGATGAAACAATAAGGCAGATCATCACAATGCAGGAGGATTTGCACAACGGTATTGGAAGAAAAAGGAAGAAAGTTGCAATAGGAATTCATAATTTGGATGTTATAAAATCACCGTTGGAATACATCACGGTAGATGATTCATTTTCATTTATTCCTTTAAACAAGGATTCAGATATGACGGTAAAAGAAATATTGGATTCAGAAATAGGGAATCAATATGCAAGTATACTTGCAGGGAATAATCTATATCCTATTATCAGGGATGCAAACAAACAAGTTTTGTCTTTTCCTCCAATAATTAATGGAGATTTAACTCGATTAGATTCGAAAACAACTAATTTGTTTATAGATGTAACAGGAACTGATTTAGATTCAGTGTGTAATGCATTATCGGTAATTTTCACAACTCTACATGATGCAGGTGGAAAGGTTCACGCAGTAGAGATTAATTCGGATAATTCCAAGATTAAGACACCGCAAATCAAAGAAGAGGTAATAGAAGTTGAGTTAGAATATGTAAGATCGCTTCTGGGATTGGAATTATCAGAAAAGGAGGTTATTACATATTTACGTCGATGTAGGATTTCAGCAAATATAGAAAATAATAAGGTAAGAGTAAAAACAGAGCCGTTCAGATTTGATTTGATTCATCCCGTAGATGTAATCGAAGAAATTGTATTAGGCTATGGCATACACAACCTAAAACCAACACTGCCAGGTTCGGATATGACTGGTGGATTTGATAAAAATCAACAATTCTTGGATAAAGCAAGAGATGTTCTTACAGGATTAGGATTAATTGAGATAATGACAATTGGGCTAATCAGTGAAGATATGCTAAAAAAGTCTGAAATGAGTACAGATAATTTGTTAAAAGTTGTTGATACAAAGAGTATTGAACATGAAGTACTGAAGAATTCTAATGTGCCAGCTATTCTCAAAACATTTTCAAAAAATATACATAAAAAATATCCTCAAAGAATCTTTGAGATTTCTAGAGTGTTTAACAAAACCGATAATGAAATACAGGAACATTATCAGCTTACGGTAGGGTTAGCACATGCAACAGTGAATTTTACAGAGGCAAATTCATATCTAAATGCATTTGGTAAACAGTTACTTGGCATGAATCTGTCGACAAGAGCTAATGAAAGTGAATTATTTGTAAAAGGACGAGGAGCCGAAATAATTAATGGGAAGGGAATAAAAATCGGAATAGTGGGAGAAATTAATCCACAAGTTTTAGAGAATTTTGCATTACGAACACCAATATCATTGTTTGATATAGATTTAGATGAATTAATGAAGAGATAGATTTCTAGGATCTGATTGTAACTTTCATTGTAACTTTATCGAAAGGATTGTCCGCAGAATCTTTTTTAACATTTACAATTTTATCGGCAACGTCCATACCTTCGATTACTTCACCAAATATAGAATACTGTCCATCTAAGAAATTAGAATCTGTAACAACAATAAAGAATTGAGAACCTGCGGAATTAGGGTTCTGTGCTCGGGCCATCGATAATATACCTCGTTTATGTGTCAAGGTTTGGCTAAATTCAGCCTTTATAGAATATCCAGGGCCTCCCACACCATGAGACTTTCGATCTTCATTTTTAGAATTAGGGTCTCCTCCTTGAATCATAAAATCAGGCATTACACGATGGAAAGTAGTTCCATCATAAAATCCATCCTGAGCTAATTTAACGAAATTTTCAACATGTCCTGAAGCTACGTCAGGAAACAATTGAATTTTTATATCACCGAATTTAGTTTTAATAACTGCAATTGGTCCAGAACTATTATTCATAATATCTGATGAGTCAGAGTTACTATTAAATAAGAAGAATCCAATTACGATTTTGAAAAAGATAATTTCTAAGAACGAATAGTAACCTTCATGGTAACTTTATCGAGAGGATTATCC
>JACAFS010000036.1 GCA_013378385.1 Nitrososphaerota archaeon
ATCTTGGACATTCAAGGATTTTCTTGATAGTCCTTCTTCTGTTCTTACGTATGGCATAATATATGTAAAAAACTAGCTACATATAAAGAATAAGCAAAAAATTATGAACATTCATTCAATATTAATTTAACATTCTAGACGTATATATAATAATTTATCTTTTTGTTATCTTTTTGAGCGGCGTTTGCCTATTCCAAGCTAATCCTCTCTTGTATCTGTATATGTCATTTTTAAGATATTGGACGTCCTCTGTTGTTTCTTTTATTTTCTTTTCTAAACGTCGTTTTCCAAAAAACCCGTTTTCCGTGAGAATCTCTTTCTTTAGACTAGCTAGTTCCTTCTTCTTTTGCTTTAATAGCTCTCCAGCTCTTTCTTCATAGGGACTTAACATTACCATTACCATATTGTGATGCATTAGTCTTTTTTAAGATATCTATTTTATTGAATTATTATAAGAAACCAAGTCCTATAACTCTATGATAACTATATTGAATTATATTATCGGCGAAGATGACGAATCAAAGTATCCATTTCTACCGGAAGTAGGAAAACAAATGTCTGGATATAATATTCAAGACTTTCTCAATTCCGACTTACCGATTCTTGAAAATGCAAAAGATCGCATCATTTATGGTCTTAAAAACGGAACATCCCCAGAATTCAACGAAACCATCGAAATGAAAACCATTGCAAAATTCTCTTTTCCAATTTCTATGTTGATTATCAAGTCTACTAATCAAAATTATCTCATCTCAAGATTTGCTTTGGCAGAATCACGTCGTGTTGAAGAACTATTACACAAAGAAAATCCTGATGTTATACCACAAATTTTCAAAACCATTTTAAACATACAACTTAGTCAAAGCAAAGACGTTACTGACAAATCAAATATAAACTCAGATTTTCTCACTAAGAACCGATTCAAATACAGAATAAATTTAAGCGATTATCTATCTCGTTCAATATCTCTACCGAAAAACCAATGGAGGCTTGTTAACAGATCAGTTTCAGGCGGCTACGTATTTCTTACGCAAGATGAATTGATTGCATTGCTTAGGGAAGAAATTTATCAAATGATTCGCTCAAAGATTGACGATTTAAAAATTCCTCCTGAATTATTGGAGGAAGCAGCATTGAAATCGACTCTTGAGCAGATATTGAAGGTAGCTCCAAGGCCTCCCAAGGCTAAAATACGCGTATTTTCTGGCGAATATCCTCCGTGCGTAGCCAAGGCCATTGAGATGATTCAAAAGGGCGACCAAGTTCCTCACTCAGGTAAATTCCTTATGACTACTTTTCTTCTACGTGCAGGA
Source organism: Nitrososphaerota archaeon (assembly GCA_013378385.1). Lineage (GTDB taxonomy): Archaea > Thermoproteota > Nitrososphaeria > Nitrososphaerales > UBA57 > UBA57. The sequence goes on from JACAFS010000036.1 coordinate 1,314, forward strand.
AAAACAGTTGATGAAATTATAGACATGTATCCAACAAGTCTTGGTTTTAACCAGAACATAACACGATATCAAGTCGAACATATTGCAGGCTTAAAGGGTGGCGGTACAAAATACGAAGTGCCGAGCTGCAGCACAATGAAGATGAAAGATTTCTGCTACAAAACCGATGCATGTGGCACAATAAAAAATCCCTTGCAATTTAACGGCAAAACACAGGTGAAAAAACATGGAAGATAAAACAGTTAATCTTCTAAAGAAAACATTCAGTGAATATTATAAACGAAATAAATCTCGTATATCCGAACCATCAAGATTCACTGAAAGGGAATTTGGGTACTGGCCTTTTGATGGATTCATGCAGCGACATATGGCAGTAGTGAAATTCTCCACATTTATTGACGAGCTAATATTAAATGCACCAAAGGGCGTGTACGCTTCTTGTTCATACTATGACGATCCTTCACTTCCTATGGAAGAAAAAGGATGGAATGGAGGAGATCTCGCATTTGATATTGACTGTGATGACTTGGAACTAAAATGTAAACGCGAACACGATAGATGGATATGTCGGGATTGTAAAAAAATTGGTATAGGTCTAAGACCAAAAGCATGCACTAAATGCAAAGAAAATAAAATCATTGTTCTTAACTGGTCATGTGTTATGTGTCTCGATGCAGCTAAAGAAGAAATCATAAAACTAAATGATATCCTTATGGACGACTTTGGAATTAACAAAAAAGAAATTTCAATATTCTTTTCTGGAAACAAAGGCTACCACTTGACCGTGGAAAGTTCAGTATACGAAAAATTGGATAAGCATGAACGAAGAGAGATTGTTAATTATGTTCTAGCCAAAGAACTCGATCTAAAGTATATGGGATTCGATAAAAAAACATCATTTAACGACCTAATTTCACGCTTGCCTCAATCTAACGAACCTGGTTGGCGAGGAAGACTGATGGAATTCTTCGAAAACTATGAAGACAGTTCTCTGAAAAACTTTAACAAAACCGAGAAAGTTGCAAAAATCTATAACTCTAAAACTATAAAATTCAATTCACTTTTTGAAGAGGGAATAAAAAACGTTCGTTCTACTATAGATCCATTAGTAACTTCCGACACCTCAAGAATCTTTCGATTGCCAAACTCTTTACATGAAAAAAGCGGTTTGTGCAAAACTCTGTGCAACAGTATAGATAGTTTTGATCCGTATACGCAATCAGTGGTATTGGACGACGAATTAATAAAAATTAATATTAATTTCTGTCCCAAATTCACGCTAAAAGGCATATCGTATGGTCCATATAAAAGCCAAACATTGTCATTGCCCAAATACGCGGCAATATATTTGATGTCAAATAAACTAGCACAGGTCGCCTAATACAATTTCTTTTAAAAAATACACCCGCTATAGTTATATCTAATTCAGACATTAGAATAAATTACATGTCTTCTCAAGAATTAACAAAAAACCTCTATTCTATTTTGGAATCAGAACGAAAAACTAATGAACTTACTAATATTCCGGAAGATCTTTATTGCAACATTACCGATCATATTAGTTCAATTACTAATGAAGAAAACACCAGTTTGCAGAACATACAAGAGATGGTAAATAACAAAGAAAAAGAAATTCTGTCCAATCTATTACAAATCCTTCTTCGTATACGGCTCGCAAAAGCTCTTGGTGATCAAAATAACATCAATATTAACCTCCTCACCAATGAAGAAAAATATGTCCTAGAACCTCTGATTAATGCATCCAAAAGAAACGTCAAATTACTCAAAGCGATAAATGACGGTAGTTTGTCATTCCTTCATGGATTAGACAGACACGACGTAAATCAATATTTGGCAGTTAAATTCCGTGAGGATTCGCCATCTGCTGTTGGTATAGATTCTCGCACATATGGCCCATTCAAGCAAGGAGATATGGCAATATTGCCCACAGATAACGCTAAATTGCTTATTCAGCAGGAAAAAGTAGAAGAATTAAATATGGAACTTTGATAAACTATAAAAGTTCAAATAATATATTTTAAGATAATTCATTACTGATTTACTGACCATGAAAATAGGAAAAGAAACAAAACGACATTGTCCAAAATGCAACAAGCATACAGTTAATGCTATTTCTATCTACAAAGCAGGCAAACAAAGAGGAAGCTCATTGGGAGCCCGTAATCACGAAAAAGATCGCAAGGGTTATGGCGGACAAAAATTCCCAGAACTCAAACGTACTGCGAAAACAACCAAGAAAATAACTCTGCGTTACAAATGCAAAGAATGTAGTAAAGTGTGCATGGGTCGTGGATTTAGAATCCGAAAACTGGAGATAATAGCATGAAAACTTCTAGAATACATATTCCAGAACCTCGTAGTTCATTTATCTCAATTCAATGTCCGGAATGCGGAACATCTCGTGTTGTATTTTCGGCTTCGACAAGTAAAATAAACTGCGAAAAATGTAATACTCTTCTTTTAGAAAATACTGGTGGTCATGCAAAAATCCACGGAACAAACGCTTCTCGAGTTGATTAAATGTCTATAGTTGATTCCATAAAATCTATCAAGCTTGATTCTATAAGACCCGTAACATCAAGACAAACACTTGTAATTGTAATGACTTTGTCTATTATATTCTCTGCAGCACTTATGCTGAGAATCTTTCCTGTAAAATACGGTTATTTTCTCAATGAATTCGATCCCTTCTTTGACTATTATGCATCAAAATTTATTGTTGACCATTTTGACGCAAGTGGAATTAGTGGTTTATTAGATTATTTTAGTTGGCATGATTACAGAACTTGGTATCCAGAAGGAAGACCTGTAGCTAGAACTTCTCAGGTCGGTCTTCACTTTGCTGGCGCCTTATTTTATATTTTAGCAAGGGATGTTTTTGGATTAACTAGTTCCCTATACGATTTCGTCGTCATCTTTCCGCCAATCGTTGGTGCGCTTAGTATAATTCCAGTCTACTTGATTGCACGTCGTGTTACTTCTGAAGGAGGAGCACTTTTCGCCAGCTTGCTTATTGCATTCTCAACGTCAATAATCCAAAGAGGCAATCTTGGTTGGTTCAAATCTGAGCCTTTTGCGTTACTTCTTTCTCTATCCGGTAGCTATTTATTCCTAACAATGTTTGACCCCGATCGCTCACACCGTAATCTTGTGCTACGTGCTGTATTGGCAGGAACACTTATGGGAATATCACTCACAGCATGGGGAGGATCCCAATTCTTTAACATTGTATTCGCTGTATTGATTCTTGTTATACCGTTCATCAAAGTTGACCAACAGAAAGCCGTTTTTACCACATCGATCTTCGTAGCATTATATATTATCACAGCTGCAATATCTCCAAGACCAGGAGCAGCTTTTATTCTTTCTCCAGCAGGTCTAGCATTATTAGGTTCACTCGCTTTTGCTATTCTTGCAAATGTTATCAGACATTATTCACATGCATTTGAATATGTTAATATTCTCAAGAATACAGTAATTGGACTGTTCTTTAGCGCAGTTGTAATTCTAAGTTTAGGATTCTTATCTGAAGTAAGTGGACGCTATCTTACTGTAATCATGCCATTTCGAAGAAGTGGAGTTCCGTTGGTCGAATCTGTAGCAGAACACTTTGTTCCAACTGGAGCGCAGTTCTTCCAAGAATATATGATTCTATTACCATTTGCCGTGTTTGGAGCTATGCAATTACTTAACAAACGTGACATTAGTTCTGTCTTCGTTCTCGTATTGGCAGCTTCGGGTGTTTACATATCTGGTTCATTCTCCCGTTTAATGATCTTCTCGTCCATTGCCATTGCTCTTCTTGCAGCAGTAGGGTTCATCACAGTTACATCAGCTATATTTCGTCCATTATTGACAGGCATTGGAAAACAAGCTACCGGTAAATCGGAAACCCGGACAGGACTGAAAATTATGTATTCACTCTTCATGATTGTAGTACTATGTTTCCCAGTTATTGCACCATCTTACGGATACAATTGGGTGCTATCCGCAGACATACCAACTAGTATTTCTAATTCGGGCAGTACGTTCAGAGGACACGATCCAAGTTTCCTTGAAGCACTTGCATGGATGGAATCTTCTACTCCAGAAGACTCTGTAATTGCTGCTTGGTGGGACTATGGATATTGGATTACTGTCATGGGCAATCGGACAAGCCTGGCGGACAACGCAACAATTAATGGCACAAGAATCGAAGTTCTTGGTCAAATGTTTATGTCGCCGGAGGAGGAATCATTGGAAATTCTAGATTCACTTGACGCAGATTATGTTTTAATATTCCTAGCAGGAACAAAAACCGGAAACCAACAATTTGGAGATCTATATCTTCTGGGCGGAGGCGGAGACGAAAGTAAGAAACAGTGGTTTATACGAATTGGAGGATTTGATGAAGCTCAATTTCTAGAGGCTGATGGATTTTCACCTAATGAGAATTTATGGGAGAATTCATTCCTTGGTCGACTTATGCCATTTACATGGGAGCTCGCCATAGATGCCGAAAATAATGTCTATCAAGAATACGAATTCAATCCTGAAACAACTGATCTTTACAAATATCAGATGAAATATCCTGCAGACGGAAATGGTCCTTTAAGACTAGCATTCGCATCATCAAGTTTGCAACCAGATGCGCCAGAAGGTCGTTTTAGTGGTGTATTGATTTACGAAATAGTAAAAGACTAGTCATATTTCTCAGCGATTCTCAACCTTGCATATTTATCATCAGGAGAGAATTTAGCTGGATGAGGAGACAAGGTCTTTTCATTACATTTAGGGCATGTTTCCTGTAAGCTATACTCTGAACACTTTGGGCATTTCTTTAAAAGCTTTTTCATTATGTCTGTTCCTTCGAGAATGAAAACGAAGCTTTCTTTCCCATAGACTTTTTTATCTTTTCCAAAGCAGATGTAAGATGCTTTTCTGCCGCTTTGTAATCCTCCGCGTACACAGTTATTTTATATTTAGGAGATCCTAGATATGATATCTCTAGTTTGTTTCGTGACCTGTTTGATAAAACTTCAGACATTGAATCCTTGATTAAATTAATTCCATTAGGATCATGTGTTGTAACTTGAATTATGCCTGTCACATACACCATGGGGATTGATATCTTGGTCTTTGAAATATTTACTAATTCCGTAGTTACTTCCTTCGGAATATCCAATTTATCAAATGTCTTCTCGCCATTTTTTATCAATTCCTCCAACCCAGAGTAAACCGTTCCAAATTGATCTTCCATCATGTCGAAATATTGATTCTTCTGATTCTCAGTAATCTTTAATCTTGTCTGCAACGAATCGAATATAGTTCTCGATTTATCGTATCTCTTTACAGACAATAGCTTCTGTTTTCTATCTTCTCCAGAAACCTGTCTTAACGAAAGGTCTACTTCTGCTCTTGCAGAATCTATTCTGATGACCTTTAATACGACCTTCTGATTCACAGTAATAAATCTGGATATGTTCTTAACCCAACCTGTAGCAATCTCTGATACATGCAAAAACCCATACATGTTGTTGTATTCCTCTAAGACAACCTTCGCTCCATGACTAGACATGCTTGTAACTAAAGCTAGGACCAATTCCCCTACTTCTGGCATATCTTGATTTTCTATCTCTTGTTTCATCTATAGAGAGATGTACTTATAGATTAGATATAAAAATTTCATATTAGATAGAAGAAGTTGATAATAACCAAAGACCAAGTACAGTATAACCAACCATGAGCAGCAATATGGGCGCTTGACTTATGATTGATTTCTTGCTATCCTTGAAAATTCTAAGAGATATTCTGTGTGCTACATAAACTGAAAGTATGTGACCAATCACAATTACAGCAACCTGGTAATTCCATAGCAATATGAAATCTATTGCCCTAACAATCTCATAAGAACTTGTTCCAAATATATCCCAACCAAAACCAAACGGATCAGAAATCAGCTTAATTATCAGCTGACCGTTCAAAAAGAAATACGAAGAATAATGCGCTAAATGGTAAACAATTGATATAGGCAGAAGAGCTGGAACAAATCTTTGCGCAAGATCTACAACCGTTATGTCAGTTTGCGTAATAACTTTGGCTATTGTTACAAACGAATAGAATACAGAGAAGAATACAATAAATGACAATAAAATTCCTATTGTATTAACATAAATTACATCTAATCGTCCGCTTCCTCCAAATACATCTATTCCGATAAAATCATACCAAAACAAAGTAGAAATCAATCCATCGAACGACACCACGGATAATATCAAAATCAGAAAACAAAGTTGATCAAAACGGTAACGTACGTCAAGTAGCCCAGATGCAATGGGACGTAACAGTATCTTTCCATCTGATGTTACACGAGTCATAGAAAAACTCGAAACAAAATTAAAGAAAACAGTAAAAGGTTCGCAGTTATTCAACCATTTGTCCTTTCCAAAGACCCGCATTCCTGCCAAAACAATTACCGAATAAACAAAAATTATGTTTCCGAGAAACTGGGGATATGCAGGTGTAGGATAGACCAACTCTATCCATGCAAATATGAGGAAAAACCCGAAGGCAGGCCATGACTTTAACTTCTCTGGATACTGTCTCAGAGGCTTCTCATTGAACTTGATTAATTCAAAAATGTTTTTCCATGGATTTACAAAATTCCAACTGTCGCCAAACAGTATGTGCAGCCATATGAATCCTCCCCACCAAATTACCCAAACAAATGTTGGTGCAAAATTCTTTATTGGAAATTGCGCTCCCAATACTCCAGTAAGAATAGTCAGTATGAACAATCCAATCGAAATAATTTTGAAAACGTTCAACAGTGATTTATTCTTGTATAACGTATTGACAAAACCAAGATTGCGTAAATTATAAGTCCGATACGAATCGTCGTATGACTTGCTCTTTACAAATAGACTAATTATGGCGAATGAAGCGATTACCGCAGCTCCACCACCTAACCAATACAGATATCCAGGAATGGGAAGATCTATCTTCGAACCAAAACCATGAGCATAAGCATTGGGCAGAAGCAATAATTGAAGTAGGATTATGGTAAAAAATATTTTCTTCATTTCTTGAACGTATATCTAATTGTGTAATCTCAACAAAAAAACTTATTGAATCAAGCCTTAGGCATGACTTCCAAGAATCCAATCAATGTGGCTTTTTCCTCTTCTTCATGTCCATGTTCCTCTTCCATGTCCATTCCTGGTTCCATCATGCTTTCTATTACAAATGTTTGACTTGCTTGGTTCCCGATTAACTTGTGCTCAGCATTAACCAAGCTAACGTAAACTGTATGCTCGCCTTTTGTTATTGATTTCAAAATATACGCTTTCTCATCAAATACCATCAATGCAGAATGATCGTCATCTGTGATCTCTTCATCTAATTTAATATGCCAATGTATCCCTTTAGAAGGAAATTCTACACCCTCAATTTCCACCGAAACAGTTGCCATATTGTCCATTACCATCACTGATTCAATACTAATCTTCGCATTACTCAAATCCATATTCATGTCACCCATATCGCCCATATCATCTTCTCCAGAATGTATCTCAATATCAAACCTGCCTGGGAGCGTCGCAGAAAAACTCAATACCCTAACCTCATCTGCCATGAGCATTATCTCATGATCGTATTCGTGTATATGAAACCTCAGATTCTCATCAGATTTTATGTTAAGCAATACTTGATCCCCTACTTCTACCGAAATTAAAGGCGGATCTAAAGTCATCTTTCGATTAATTATATTTATTTCAAATTCCTTTAGTTTCTCTTCATCGACCTCTTTAGAAACTTTAATCTCTATCTGATTTTCAACAGATTCATCTTCTGTGCCAGTAAATGTGAAAGCAACCATTGCTAGAAAAATTAAACCAACTATTCCAACTAGAAAATTCTTATTTTTTTGTGTACTCATTTCTAATATAGCACTAATTGTTTCTATAATAAAAATCTCACTACGTTAAAGAACTGATGCTAACACTGTTAACAAAAATTCAGTTGTTTAGACTATCCAGCGCCACGTGGTGCTTGACATACTCCAGCTGGGGAATGACATCTACCAGTCTGTGCATTGCATACTTGGGCTCCTCCACATCCACAGTCGAATTGACATGTATTGCAAAGTTCGTGAGCATCACATACACCATTACCACATGAGTTCGATAGAGTTGTACAGGTTTCTGCATCCATCCAATTTGGACATTTATATTTTGGTGCATTTGGAAGTAAAGGTGATATGTCGCCAACCGCAGAGATAGATAACGATTCATCTTCTTCACCTATTCCTAACATTGGTACTCCACCTGTAAAGATCATATAACCTACTATTGCAGTTGCTATGAGAAGCGGAATAGGAATAAATTTTTCATATTGGGCTGACATATACGACTACTAGCGAGTATTTCACTAATAAATATTACTAAAAAATTATTAATTTTATCACTAGATTATCTGGGTATTACGGTAATGGTTCCCATCATGTATGGATGTGGCTTGCAAAAATACTGGAATGTACCAACCTCATCAAATACGAAACTTGCATAGTCCTGTCTCTGCATATCCATGTCGAATATATTGTCCGGAGAAGTCACTGAATGAATTACATCATCTTTATTGTACCAAGTTACCTTCGTTCCTTGTACTATTGTTAATCCATGAGGTTCAAAATTATAATTCTCGATATCTATCTGAATTTCACCCATTCCAATCACATCAAGAATCAAAAAGAAGGTCTTGACCGTGTTCTGGCTCTTTG
>JACAFS010000037.1 GCA_013378385.1 Nitrososphaerota archaeon
CTTTAGAAAAGGAAGATTTCAATCGTATTTTAAAATATCACATCAAGCCATTACTTGAGGAATATGACAAAATTTCCAGTTCTGATGGAAAACTTGTCAGCATTTTAGAAGAATATCTTCTTTCATAAAATTATCAAAAAATTGCAGTTTTTCATGCTTATTGTTAATCAGCATGTAAATTTTTCAATGCAAATCCTACATTTCGTAGGTTCATGTAGTCACGTACGACCATTTAGTCGCGTAAGACCATTGTGTTTTCATATTTTTCTTCTTCACCATTGTCAACTTTTGACGGCGTAATATGATATGCCGATTTGCATAATTGAGTTATATAAACATTATCCATCAAAACTGTGAAAAGTGAGTTATGGATAATTAGTTTGTGGTCCTCGTTAATCTTCCTCAGTTATTTATTGATAGCATTTTGACTGGAAGCGTCCTTGCTTTGGGAGCCATCGGACTGACTCTTGTATACCGTGTCATGAAGTTTCCTAACTTTGTACATGCAGAGTTCATGACCTTCGGGGCTTATTCCGCATACGCGGCAAACCAATATCTCGGCCTTGGCCTGTTCGCTGGAAGCATCTCGTCTTTCATTGCATCTGGGATGCTGGCCGTTCTCTCCTATCGTTTTGTGTTCTCGAAACTGGAGAACGTAAGTTCGTCTGGGACGACCACCAAGCTCACATCGATGCTGATTGCATCTATTGGCCTCGGTTTCATCTTTCGGCATTCCATCCAGGAAATTTGGGGTGCAAATGTTTTGTATTTCAACATCGAAGCTCCTGCAATATACGAATACTTTACCGCAAGATTCACAAGCTTCGATCTTATAATCATACTGTCGTCCGTTCTTCTTGTTCTCTTGCTCCATGTGTTTCTGACTTACACCAATCTCGGTAAAACCATTCGGGCAACTTCAGACAACCCTGGCCTTTCTCTGATCAGCGGAATAGACACCGACCGAGTGATTTACATCGTTTGGTTCCTCAGCGGAGGCACTGCGGGATTCGCAGGTTTCCTGAGGGGTGTTGACACTCGTCTGTCTCCATGGCTTGGCTGGAATGTATTGCTGATTGCATTTGCCGTTGTCATACTTGGAGGAATAGGAAGCTTTTACGGGGCAATCATTGCAGCATACATTATCGGATTCGTTGAGAACATCGGAGTAGTTGCGTTGATCAATTTGGATCTGCCCACAAGCTACCGACCTGCAATAGCTTTCTCCATATTGATCATCATGCTTATCTTCAGGCCCCAGGGCCTCTTCAGTACGTCAAGCACTCGGAAAGGTGGTTAGTTGCTAAATTTCATACTCGACGCTCTGATCTATACAGGGGTATTTGGCATTCTTGCAATCAGCCTGAATATTGAAGCGGGATTCACTCGATTGATGAATTACGGAAAGGTCGCGTTCTTCGGAGTTGGCGCATACACGTCTGCCTTGCTGGCATTGAGTGGATACAATTTCATATTCACCTTGGTTGCAGCTATTTTCATGTCGGCCCTTGCAGGATTCCTTATCTCCTTGCCAACGCTCAGGCTTCGGGAGGATTACTTCGCAATAGTTACGGTATCTGCTGGAGAGATCCTGAGATTGTTCTTCATCAGCGAAGCCTGGCTTACGAATGGCACGCGAGGGCTTCCTGGCATACCTAGGCCATTGGCTGAATTCATTCCTACCAACAACTATCTTCTGTTCTACACCCCGGTGGTTCTCATATTCCTGTTTGCATGCTATCTTATCGCCACTCAAATCGTAAACTCTCCGTTCGGACGAGTTCTGAAATCTATACGAGAGGATGAAGTTGCGTCAAAGTCTCTTGGAAAAGACATCTTCAAATTCAAAACAAAATCGTTGATTATCGGATCATCCATGGCCGGTGTCGCAGGGCATCTATTTTCATACCATCTTCGATTCATCTCTCCCGACATGTTCTTTCCAGTCCTTACATTCACTATCTGGACGATGATGATTATTGGAGGAATTGCAAATATGAAGGGCTCGATTCTTGGAGCACTGCTCGTGCAAACTTTTGAAAGAGGAATGTCAATTGCTAAAGATTATGTCTCTCTGCCGATCGACCCGCTAAACTTTAGGATCATCGTTATCGGCTTTATCCTGATATTGTTTATGATGTATCGGCCCGAAGGCATTATTCCCGAAGAAAAAACTAAATCTATCTATACGAGGTTGGAAGAAAATGGAACAGCTGAAACTAAATAATATCCATAAATCCTTTGGAGGAATAGTTGCACTGGACGGCGTTGATTTCTCTGTGAAAAAGAAATCAATTACGGGACTGGTTGGACCTAATGGCTCTGGAAAAACCACGCTGTTCAACAGTATCACCGGGTTCATCCCTGTAGACGAAGGTTCTATAAAGTTCAATGACATCGATATAACCAATCTGTCTCCTGATAAAATCGCTAATCACGGAATAATCCGCTCATTTCAAATTCCTAGACCTTTCTCTAAGATGACAGTTCTGGAAAATGTATTGTTGAGCGCGAGAAATCAACTTGGAGAGAATATTATTCCGCTGCTCTTCCGTAAAAAAGAAGTAATCAAACAAGAGACTGAGAACCATGAACGCGCAAAGGAAATATTGGAACTCCTCGATTTGTCGCATCTCACCAATGAATATTCTGCAGGCCTGTCTGGCGGACAGAAAAAACTTCTTGAACTTGCCCGAATTCTCATGGCCGATCCTGAAATAATCCTTCTTGATGAACCTATTGCAGGTGTGAATCCCACCTTGGCCAACAAGATATTTGAGAAGATTATCGATATGCGTGACAAATACGATAAGACCTTCTTGATTGTAGAACACAACATAGACGTCGTTCGCGATTATTGCGAATACATTGGCGTGATGAATCGTGGAAAAATCATTGCCGACGGGGATCCTTCTAAAGTCTTTGCCGACGAAAAAGTCCTGAACATATACTTGGGGTTGGAAGATTAGACATGTTCAAAGTATCGGGTCTGCATTCTGGATATGACGGCACAATCATCATTGAAGATATTGATCTCAATGTACAAACTGACGAGATTGTTACTATTATCGGCCCCAATGGTTCAGGTAAAAGTACCTTGTTGAAAAGTATATTTGGAATTGTCAAACCACAGCAGGGTCAAATAGAATTCCTAAACGAACAAATTACTGGAATGAAACCATTTCGAGTTTTTGAAAAAGGCATCTCCTATGTACCGCAAGTAGAGAATATCTTTTCTAATCTTACAATATCCGAGAATCTTGATATTGGTTTCTATACTTCAAAAATCAAAGACACTAAAGATGAATTGGATAAAATATATTCTATCTTTCCTCAACTCAAAAACAAGAACTCAATAAAGTCGGGTAACTTGAGTGGAGGCGAAAGGCAGATGCTGGCAATCGCAAGGGCATTGATCGGAGACCCTAAACTATTATTGCTGGATGAGCCCACTGCCAGCTTGGCTCCAAATCTAGTTAATGAAATCATGCAAAAATTAATTCAGATTAAGGAGTCTGGAACCTCTATTTTATTAGTTGAACAGAATGCAAAGAAGTCCCTGGCAATCTCTGATCGCTGTTATGTACTGGCAATGGGAAAGAATTTCTTCGATGGCAAAGCATCTGAAGTTATTAATAATAAAGAATTAGGCCGTATGTTTTTAGGAAGTAAATAAAAAAAAAGAGTTTGACGATACTAAGAAAGACTGACGCCCGAAGGGTCCCAGTTTCCGATATCGACAAACGCTCCGCTTACGATTCTCCAGATGCTGTAGGTTCCGCCTACGTCTCCGTTTTCATCGAATGTTTTGTCGCCTGATGCTCCAACATAGCCATTTGCTACGCTGATTAATGCATCTCTGATAGCTTCTTTAGTTGCATCTGCGCCTGCCTCATCAATTGCCATTAGGGCTAATTTGGCTGCGTCATATGCCTCTGCCGAATAGAGTCCTTCTTCCAATCCATTAGCTGCTAATAGATCTAAGAAAGCTGCCTTTCCTGGTGATTCAGGTGAAGCTGGACGTGTTCCTATCATTCCTTCTGTTGCTTCAGCAATTCCTGGTGCTGCGAATATAGCATCATCTGCTATTCCATCGCCGCCAAGCCATTGTGCTGTAATTCCAAGTTCTGCTGCTTCTCTGAATATGATTTGTCCGTCATCTGCATACGAGACATCGAGTATGATATCTGGATTCGTAGCTTGTATTTGTGATAATTCAGTGCGGTATGTTGCCATTTCTAGCTCATATGCTATTGCAATTGTTATTGTGCCTCCGTTTGCTATGAATGATTCTTGAAATACATCAGACAATCCTTGTCCATATTGATTATTTACAAAGATTACTGCTGCAGTTCTGTGTCCTTGTGACCAAGCTAGATCTGCCATTGCAACGCCTTGTAGTGCGTCACTTGGAGCAGTTCTGAAAATGAAGTCACCTGCATTTGATACATCAGGTGATGTAGAAGCTGGAGAAATCATGATGGTTTTAGCATCTTCAACAATTGGTGCTGCTGCTAGTGTTGATGAACTTGCATATACACCGACTATTGCATGAACTCCGTCAACTTCAACCAATTTCTTTGCCGCTGCTGCTGATGCAGCTGGATCTGTTGCTGAGTCTTCTTCTATCAGTTGAACAGTACAGCCGTCAATACCACCTTGGTCGTTTGCTTCTATCACAGCAGCTTGAACTCCTGCTTGGAAGCCTCCTGCATATGCTGCAAGTGGACCACTTGTTGGTAGTATGTGTCCGAGTTTTACTACACAATCTCCGTCATTTGACATCTGAGTGAAGTAAAATCCTCCAACTAATACTGCTACGACAATAATTCCTATGATAATATAGTTTTGAGGTATACTACCTGAGTTACTTGCCATAATCGTGTATACCGTTTGTTGGTTATAAATTTCGTCAACTAATATGATTGTTTCAAGTATTCATTGATGTATTGGACAGATGTATTCATAGAATTAATTTCAATGAACGTATGACTCAAATTTTCATTTTTATTAGTAAACAAGAATTGAATAATCCATATATTCTGACTATAATTATTATGTGCTTAAACCATGGACGATTGTTATTGTGCTTTCGACATTCATTTATTAGGCACAGAAAATTTTTTGTATTGTGTGCCGGGGCAAGAAGCCGGGGTTTGTTTACTCGAAAGCTCAGCCTGGTTAGAGCGCCAGCCTCCATAGTACAAGGGCGTTACTCATAATCTGGAGGTCGTGGGTTCGAAATTTATACGGAAGACCCACTCCCGGCATTCAATTACATTAATAATTCTATTCCGAAGAATCCAGTATATGCATACATTAAATTTAATGCAATCTTGCCAAGTATTGCAGCTATTAGAGCTCTTAATTTTGGATAACCCATGACTCCCAGCGGTATCCAAAGAATATCGTCTGGTGTCAATGGCGTCGCTGCAAAAATAAAAATTAGTCCTACTCCGTACTTCCTTATTTTTTCTTCCCAATCTATTGGTTCTCTATTTCGTTTGTAAAATTTTGGAAATTTAAATTTTCCTAGGGAAATTTTTTTTCTAGCCAAAAAATCATTTTCAAATAATTTTCTTCCTCCGACTCCGATATAATAATGAAGAAACTGTCCAACTCCTGCACCAAGTCCTGCCATTATTCCAACTAATAGGGGATTCAATTGCGATCCAATTATTGGAATTGTTATGAACGACGGAAATACCGAAAAGAATAATGAACTGGAACCCAGAAATCCTGCTAATAAAGCTCCGAGATATCCTAATCCAGATAAATTTTCTATAAAGATAGCAAATAAATCCATGGTTCTGCACTATTGATTTACCCTGCATTGGATATATCTGTTATATGATTTATTTCTAGATTTTAGTGATACTTACTTTATCAGCAGTATTATTCTCAACTTCATCCACAACAAATAACAACCCGCTTGTTTCTATTTTGTCTCCCTTTTTTGGAATATCCTTTAAGAAATCATGAAGTATTCCATTCACATTTGAAAAGTCATATTTTCCACTTTTCTTGAAATCCATCTTGAAATACTTCTCTATTTCCTCGATCTTCGTTTCGCCAGTGGCTATTATTGTATTGTGATCCGCGCGTTTTATCGTAGGAAACACATTCTCACTTTCATCTATTATTTCACCGACAATCTCTTCAACCAAGTCTTCTAGAGTTAACAATCCCTCAACACCTTCGAATTCATCCAATACTATTGCCATGTGAACCCTCTTTGATTGCAGTTCTCTGAGTAAATCTCCTACTATTTCTCTTTGAGATACAAATATTGGTTTTCTTGATATTCGTAACACTCCTTCTTCTCCCCTGCCTTTCTTTTGCTCAATGAGCATCTGTTTCAAATGGACAATTCCTACTACATTATCCTTGGATTCGTTTATGAGTGGCGCTCTAGTATATCCGCTATCTATCATTTCTGTTATGGATTGATTGACGTCCATTCTTGAATCTAGAACAAACATCTTTTTCCTCGGAATCATTACCTCTCTAGCAGTAGTATCTCCAGATTTCAATACACCTCTGATGTATTCTTTTTCATGTTTTTCAATAATATTTTCTTGTTCCCCTACATCCAATATTGTTTTTATCTCGTCTTCTGTTAATGTGGGGTTTACATCTTTACTTGAATCCCCTAGTAGGAAATCTGACAATTTCATTAATGGTATTGTGAATGGCGATAATATCTTCACGATAATCTCTATCGGTCTCGAAATAACTAATGAAAATCTTTCATTGTTAACGGTGGAATATGATTTTGGAATTATCTCTCCAAAAATCAATATTGTCAAAGTCATAAACCCTGTAGCTATTCCCAGTCCATTTGATCCAAATTCTTCAATCGCTATGCTTGTCGCTAATGATGCAGCACTGATATTTACAAGATTATTCCAAATTAATATGGTCGTAATCAATTTTTTTGGCTCTTGTTTTAATCTAAATAACGATCCAGAACCTCTCTTTTTTTGTTCATAAAGTGTTTTTACTTTAATCTTGTTTAATGAAACTAACGCAGTTTCACTTCCTGATGAAATTGCTGATAAAATAACTAAAACAACTAATACTGTTAAACTAACAAAGTCTACCAAATTTTTATTACAATCTTTATCTTTTTTGCTTGAATATATCTTTTTGTTAAAACATTAATAACACAACTGCTTAAAATCACTCATGATTGAGGAAAAGTTAGTTTCACTTGGGCTTACACTCCCAGGAGTTCCAAAACCCGCAGGCTCATATATTCCGTCACTTAGAATAAATGACCTTGTTTTCATTTCTGGACAGGTTCCTTTTATTGATGGCAATCTTCTTACAGGAAAATTGGGTTCTGACATATCCGTGGAAGAAGGTTATGATCGTGCAAAAGTCTGTGCCTTGAACGCTTTGAGTGTGATTAAAGCAGAAATTGGATCTTTGGATAATGTTAAGCGGATTGTTAAAGTTTCTGGATATGTTAACTGTGTCGATACTTTCGTAGACCATCCCAAAGTAATCAATGGAGCATCTGATTTGTTTGGTAAACTATTCGGAGAAGCCGGACAACATACAAGAATTGCAATTGGCAGTAACTCTCTCCCAATGGATTCTTCCGTCGAATTGGATGTTATATTTCAAGTTGAATAGATGAAAAGTTAGAACCTTGAATCAAATTAAATTATTGCCTATTAAAGTTCCAAGACAGGATACAAAATTCAGCCTGCTTGATTTGATTTCCAAATCACTTGAAAGCAATTCCACCGAGTTAAAAGACGGAGATATACTTTGCATTTCTAGTAAATTTGTTGCATTGTCTGAAGGCCGATACGTTAAACTCTCTGATGTAGACGTAAGTTCTTACGCAACTGAAATAGCTGAAAAATATAATATCGACCCTCGTTTATCTGAGTTGATAGTTCAAGAATCTGATAAAATCTTCTATGGCTTTGATGGATTTGTCCTAACTTTCAAAGACGGCATTCTGGTCCCTAATGCGGGAATTGATACGTCTAATATAATGCCCGGCTATGCAATTCTATATCCAGAAGATTCCTTTCAATCCGCAAAAATTCTAAAGTCTGAAATTAAAAAATTATTCAACACTGAAAATGCAATTATTATTACTGATAGTAGGTTGATGCCTACTCGTATTGGCACTACCGGCGTGGCTATTGCCTCTTCTGGAGTAAAACCCATTGAAGACGAACGTGGAAAAACTGATCTTTTTGGCAATTCTATTCGTGTTACTCAAAAAGCTATTGCCGACGATTTGAGCTCGGCAGCTCAATTGCTCATGGGTGAATGTGACGAATCTGTTCCTATAGTGATTATACGCGATAGCAACCTGCTAGTCTCTGATAATGATCAATCTAGTCAGACATTCTCTGTTGGGTTTGACGAATGTATATTTATCAAGGGACTTTCTAATTCTAAAATCTAATTTATTTCTTAATTATTTCTGTCTTAAATTCTCTTTTTGAAAATGCACTATTACAACTTCTACATTTTCCACTATTTGATTTGATAACATCGTTAACATATCTTAATTCCATTCCTTGATATATCATATGTCCACAATTATCACAAATTACTTCAAAAGTCAATTATAGTATACTGGTGTAAATTTACTAATAAAACTTTTTTATCATGTCCGGAATCATGTCAAATGACGTTGCTTGATATTTTGCATCTACTTCATTGAATTGTTCTGCCGTTGAACCTTTGTCCACTAATGCAATAAATTCTGTACCCGAATTCATCGCTGTTTTATAATCTCTTACTGTATCTCCAATGTAAACACATTCTTCTGGTTTAACTGATAATTTCTTACATGCCAAGTGCATCGGTTCTGGATCTGGCTTCTGTTTCACGGTTTGTTCTGGAGTTATCAACACTGCGAAATAATCATTCAATTCTCCTAATACTTCAATTGCATTTGCCTTTCTTTTTGACGTCACAATTCCCATTGGCAAGTCTATCTTCTCTAAAGTCTCTTTAACATGAGGCAATGTGGGTAAATTCTCATGAGTCTTTACTACCACTTCATTATAAATTGGCCTTGCATCCTTATTGTCTCCAAATAGTAAGGGCAAATTCAAATGTGAAGGCTGACCTAATAGGCCTCTTAGAACTTCTATATCAGGAGGTTCTACTCCCAGCTTAATTGCCACTTGTGTATATGTCTGAAATATTGCATTGTTGGAATCTATTATCGTCCCATCTAGATCAAATAATACAGCTTTTAACATTGAGCTATAGATTTTTTCATTTGTATTTGTTCTTTTCGCACAAATGTAAAATTCAAATACCCGAACATACAATATAATAAAGAAATATGGCTCAAACCGCAAGGATCAAATTAACAAGCAGTAACCTTCCTAACCTACAGGTCGTTTGCAAGGAGATCAAAGACATTACCGACCGTACTGGCATCAAAGCACGAGGTCCACAGCCACTTCCTACAAAAAAACTCAAAATTACCACTCGAAAGGCCCCGTCTGGAAACGGCACTAGCACTTTCGATAGATGGCAGCTACGTATCCACAGGCGCCTGATTGACCTGGATGCCGACGACCGAACCATGAGACAGCTCATGCGACTCAAAGTTCCTGAAGACGTATTCATCGAAGTCAATCTTTCAAGTAAATAGTTGACGCCGTCAAATTTAATTTGAGACTATCTTCAAGATATTCTCGGAATTCTCCATGATTATTCCTTTACGTCTTTGTTTTCCAGCCTCCTGTTTATCATCAACAAGACGCTCTGCAAGACTTTTTATTATTTTCATTACTTGTTTGTTTTTCAGGAACTCATCAGAGAATATCGCATCATTTCTTTTTTCATTTGTGTATTTTGTTATTAGAGCAGGCGTTACTCCTAAAATCTTTGAAACGTCCGTTTTTGTAACTTTATGCTTATCGAATAATTCCTTTGCCAATAAACATCGCACCGATGGTAAAATTTTGTATTGAACTGCTTTTACGTTCTGTAAAGGTTGTATGGGGTCTGCTTCACACATTACGCATAACTGTGAA
>JACAFS010000038.1 GCA_013378385.1 Nitrososphaerota archaeon
ATTTGTTCCAAACTATTGCCATAAGCGATTAAACCATAACGACTAACTAATCCATAGGTTGGTTTCAATCCAACAATACCACAAAAGGAAGCAGGACACCGTATAGAACCACCTGTATCACTGCCCAGGGCAAGGTCTGCCATACCGCCTGCGACAGCAGCGGCGCTGCCACCTGAAGAACCTCCAGGAACTCTTTCAAGATCATGAGGATTATGTGTTGGTCCAAATGCACTATGTTCGGTACTTGAACCCATTGCAAATTCATCGCAATTTGCTTTTCCTATAATAATTGCGCCATGTTTTTTTATCAATGAAACTGCATGTGCGTCATATGGAGGAACGTAGTTTTCAAGCATTTTTGATGCGCAAGTAGTCCTTAGACCTGAAGTAGATATAGTATCTTTAACTGCTATGGTTTTTCCAGACAATTTACCGTCAGAGATTGAATCGTCAAGTTGAGAAAAAGTGATATATGCATTAATAGATTTGTTTTTTTCTTTTATTTCCTCAAATTCATCAAGTAAGTTACTCAATTTTTACATCATCCGTGGGCCCTTGACAAATCTACCTTTCTTTTCAGGAACTACGTCAAGAATTTCATCGGCAATTGAATCTTTAGGAATATCTTCACGAAAGATGTTAGATAGTGTTTGAGAATCAATATCTTCAGAAGTATCAGCTTTAGATAATAAATCAAAATATTCCAAAATCTCTGGGAATTGTTTATCTAATATTTCCATTTCTTGGGGAGAAAGATCAATCTTTGATAATTCAGAGTACTTTTTTGGATCAATAATTTTTTTATCAACCATATACTATCACGGCATAAGTCTATGTTGATCTCTTGGGAACATACAAACCTCGCGTATATTAGTCTGGTTTGCAATCATCATCATAAGTCTTTCAAATCCTAAACCAAATCCTGCATGAGGAGGCATACCGTAATCAAATACTCTAAGATGGAACTCGAATCCATTAGGATTGAGGTTCTTTTGTTGAAGTCTATTTTGCAATTCGTCTTTGTCGCTAACACGAGTGCCGCCAGATGCAAGTTCTTTATTGCCATACATTAGATCAAATGACTCGGAATAATCACCTTCGCATTTAATGTAAAATGGTTTTCCAGCAGAAGGCCAATCAGTGACATAATAGAAATAAGGGTATTTTTTAGATAAGATTTCCATGGATTTGGTAGAAAGATCATCGCCCCATTCAATTTTTGGATCTTCAACTTTGATTATATCAATTGCTTCGTTATATGTAACGGCAGGAATACTATCAAAATTAGTCCAGTCCTTTGAATTCAATATATCTAGATGTTCAGAGCTAGATTGTAAAAGATCGTCCTTAAGATCAATCAATAACTCTTCAATAATTTTAAGAACGTCTTTGTAGTCTACAAATGCTTGTTCCATATCTACTGAGATAAATTCGCTAATATGATGCAGGGTTCTACTTTTTTCTGCTCGATATGCATAAGCAATCTCAAAAACTTTTTCAAAAGGAAGGACTAGTTGTTCTTTGAATAATTGCGGACTCTGAGTCAAAAATGCTTCTTTATCATAATAAAGCATAGGGAAGAGAGCAGATCCTCCTTCAGTAGCAGTAGCAATAATTTTTGGAGTATTAACTTCAAGATAATCTTTGTCAATGAAGAAGTTTCTTATTGATTGTAATGTTTTAGCACGCAATTTCATTATAGATTGAGCAGAAGGACGTCTTAGATCAATAGCACGAATATCAAGTCTTTTATCTATATTTGGGAGTTGACCTCCATAAAGTGAGAAAGGAGGAATTTTATTAGTGGTAGATAGAACGGATATCTCTTCAGGATGTAATTCTACACCATTAGGAGCTTTCTCATTTTTCTTAATCGTCCCACGAACTGCAATAGAAGAATGCTCCTTCAGAGTTTCAGCTTGAGTGAAAATATCGTCAGGAGAAACGCCTTTTTTTATTATTATTTGAAGTGGACCAGTAGAATCATATAACATCATGAAATAAATTTTTCCCTGCTTCCTCATACTGACAATCCAACCGATAACAGTGATATTTTTATTATCAAAATCTACAGAAATATCTTTAGAGTATGATGTCCTAATCAATTTTTTTTGGTCATTTTTATCAGCGTTCATGTCATATGAAAAATGTCGATTAAAGTATTAAACTTTGAGTATTACCTTTCCAAAATGTTGACGATTTTCAATCAGTTCATGAGCTTTATTTGCATCTTTAAGAGGGTAGACGCTATCTATAACAGGTTTTAATTGACCTGAATTGACAAATTTAAGAAGATGTAATAAATCTCCTTTTGAACCCATGAATGAACCCATAAGAGATAATTGTCTACGGTACAATAATCGTATATCAAAATCAGTTTCCGAACCAGTAGTAGTACCGCAAGTAATCAATCGACCTCCATGAGTAAGAGAATCTATACTTTTAGACCAAGTAATCGCACCAACATGTTCGAATACAACGTCAACGCCAGCACGATTAGTGTTGTTCCTTACAATTTCTCCAAAGTCCTTATCGTTGTGATTAATAACAAAATCAGCTCCAAGGTCTTTCATTTTATTTAATTTCTCTTCAGTGCCAGCAGTAGCAAAAACATAACAGTTGAATAATTTGGCAATTTGTATTGCGGCACTTCCAACACCACTAGAACCACCTACAATCAATACAGTTTCTCCATTTTTTATCTGTGCACGTTTAACTAACATATTCCAAGCAGTAAGAAAGGTCAAAGGAAGAGATGCGGATTCTTCAAATGAAAGATTTTTAGGTTTGGGTATAATATTCGACAAAGGTACGGAAGCAAATTCAGCATAACCGCCTTTCTTCGCCCAGCCTCCAATAATACTATATTCTCTACAAAAATTATCATTTCCTTGAAGGCAATGATTGCATCGACCGCAACTAGTTCCTGGAGATACAATAACTTCATCGCCATCGCTAATTCCAGGCGTATTGGAAGAATCCTCTATTATACCGGATATATCACATCCAAGCACGTGTGGTAATTTAAGATCAGAATAACCTGTTTTTCCACTCCTAATCCAGAGATCAAGATGATTAATCGAACATGCTTTAACTCTAACTAAAACGTCATTACTATTGATTATTGGATCTTCTATATCAGCAAACTCAAGAACGTCAGGAGAACCATGTTTATAGAATATTGAAGCCTTCAATTTAATTAGAAAAACATTTTACTAAATATAAATCTCACTTATCTAGAATACCATTGAGAGAAATTTGATTTATCTTTCAATGTAGATTTTCCATGGGTAGATAATTGAACGGCAATTTTTACGAAATCTCTTGGTTTAAGATTATTTGCACGTCTGGACGAAGTATAAATTGGCTCTCGAATGACAGTGAATTTTTTATCGTTAGATTTACCATACTTGCGTATAGCGTATGAAAAGTCTAGGTCTTCAAATGCGAAGATATCTTCATTAAATCCTCCAACTGCATCAAATACAGTTCGTTTACAAAACATGAATGCTCCAGTAGGGTTAAGATTCAATAAAGGCATAGAGATATTAGTAAATTTCCAAGTAGCCCGCCACCAAAATGGAGAAGAAACAAATTGAACAATAGAACTACCTGCAATTGTGTCGTCTTGAGATATTTTATCAAGTAAAGTTTTTACGAGATATTTAGATGGCCATGAATCAGCGTCTATAAAAACGAGCCATTCGCCATTTGCAATACTAGCACCTTTATTACGTGCTTTAGATATTTGGTTAAATGATTCAAAAATTACTCTAGCTCCAAAATCTTTTGCAATAATTTGAGTGTCATCAGTGGAATTATTATCACAGACAATTATTTCATAATCAGAAAAACGATTAGATTCAAACGAGTTTTTAATTTTTATTAAATTTTCAAGCAAATGTAATTCTTCATTATAAGCAGGCACAATTATTGATATTTTCAATTGTTATGGCTATCAAATTACATACTTATAACCTTACATTTTTTATAGCACTAGAATGATTAGATATCAATTTGCGTGAAAATTTGGTTAAAGATAACATAGTCATTACAAGTGCGCTACCTTATGCAAATGGAGAGATTCATCTAGGTCACATAGTATCAACTTATTTACCTGCAGACATTCTATCACGATTCTTTAGATTATCAGGAAAGAATGTTGTATTCACTTGTGCATCTGACGATTTTGGAACACCAATACTTCTTCAATCTGAAAAGCAGAACATAACACCTCAGAAATATGTCGAATATTGGAAAGAGCGCGATTTAAAGGATTTTACAGATCTTGGAATTATGTTTGATGATTTCCAGAATACTAGTTCAGAAAAAAATATTGAATTAACTCAGTATTTCTTCAACCAGATTCATAATAACGAATTAATTTACAAAAAAGAAATTAATCAATTATACTGCAATACTGATGAGAAATATCTTCCAGATAGGTACGTATTGGGAACATGTCCTTATTGTAATGAAGATAATCAATATTCTGATGGGTGTGAGAAATGTGGAAGGGCTTTCAATCATTCAGAAGTTCTAAAACCAAGATGTGCCATATGTCAAAATCAACCAGTGTTAAAATCAAGTATACATTATTTCTTCAAACTTTCAGCATTATCAAATAAATTAAAATCGTGGCTCGACAATAATGATAATCTACAAAAAGATGTTAAAAACTACGTAATCAGATGGATAGAAGATGGATTAAACGACTGGGACATAACCAGAGATATTACATGGGGAGTCAAGATTCCTCTAGAAGAAGCAGACGGAAAGGTCCTGTATGGTTGGTTTGACAACCATATATGCTATATTTCAACCACAATCAATTATCTCGAGTCAAAAGGAATAAATGGAAAAGAATTTTGGAATAACTCTACAATATATCATTTCATAGGAAAAGACATCGTATACCATCATTATTTGTTCTTGACTGCAATGAGACTTGCCCTAAACGAGGAATATAAACTTCCAGATTATATTCCAACAAGAGGACATTTAATGCTGCAAGGAGAAAAATTCTCAAAAAGCAGAGGAATGTATATCGGATTGAGGGATTTTTTGAATGATTTTCCAGCAGATTATTTAAGATATTATCTAACAAGAATCACCCCCTACGATCAATCTGATGTAAATTTTGATTGGGATGATTTTCAAGTAAAAATAAACAATGAATTAGTAGCAAGTATTGGAAATTTTATTCATAGAGCATTAAGTTTTACAAATTCAAAATATAGTAATACAATTCCAGAGCCTAAAGAATACGATAAAGATGATCAAGAATTAATAGAATTAATTCAAGAATCAAAAAATAAAGTTAGAGAAAATATAGAGAACAATCAAGTAGACAGAGCAATGAAAAATATTTTAGACTTGTCAGACGGTTGTAACAGATATTTCCAAAAGAAAGAACCATGGAAAGGAAATAGCGAAAATACAATTTATTTGAGTATAAATGCAGTACATAGTTTAGGAATATTACTTCAACCATTCATGCCTCACAGCACAGAGAAATTATTCAAGTCAATGAATATTGAAGAAAAAACAGTAAATTGGAACAATTGTGGAGAATTATACATTAAATCCAATCATAAAATAAATAAGCCTGAGATTTTATTCAAAAAAATTGAAGATAAAGAAATCAGTGAACAAAAAGAAAAACTAAAATAGATTTTAAAAAAAATATTTAGCCGCTCCCGAAGGAGCAGCTAAGATATATCTATCTATTTTTTGTTGGCTCTAGAGAAGAGTACACCGCCAACTACTGCGAGAACTACACCAAGACCAATTACAACATATGAAATTGGACTGATAACTTCCTCAGTGGTGACGACTTCTACTTCTTCAACAACGGGTACTTCTACCTCTCGGACGACTTCGACTTCAACGATTCGTTCAGCACCAGGTACTTCTACTTCTCTGATGACTTCGACTTCTTCGATGACTTCGACTTCGACTTCGACTACACGTTCAACTTCTCTGATTTCAATGGCTACATCTTGCCAATTGTCTCTCAGACCGTATGCCATAATGGCACCAGGTTGTGATGAACCCATTCCTCGAATTGCACGACCTCCGATAACTCTGAATATCTTCATGTTACCATCGCTATCTGCAGCAATTGTAGGTTGGATTACAGCTTGTGAACCTGTGTTGTGTTCATAGAGTAGTTCTCCTGTATCTGCGTCAAGGCCTCTGGCCCAACCATCAACGGCTGCAAACCATACGACTCCACCACTGACAATGACTCCGCCTCGGAATCCATAACCGTCAATAAAGTATCTCCACTTTTCTTCGCCAGTGTTGACGTCGAATGCGACGATACTAGAATTGATTATTGGATCGTGAGGTGCAGCTGGATGACCACGTTCTTCTTGACATGCTGCATTACAACCAGCAAGGCTTACTCCTCGTGTTTCAGCATTACCGACTGATGCCCATTCAGGAAGGTTGTATAAACCAGCATAGATCATGTTTCTGTCAGGATCGAATGCAAAGTCAGCTTCAAGACAACCTGTTGTTTGACAGTTCATCCAGAATGGTTTTGTGTCAGGATAGTTAGTCCATGGTTTTGTCATATCTGCATCACTTAATGGATCATATAATTCACAGATTACTGCACAACGTTGAATGAATGTTGATTCCATTGCATGGTATGCATAGCCTGTTTCTGCATCAAGTACATAAATTATACCGTTTTTACAGCCTCCAAGAATGACTCGTTTCTCTTCATTGTTTACTACGGTGTCTACCAGCATAGTATTCCATGAACAGTCATAGTCCCAAAGATCTCGTGGGGCTGTTTGATATGCCCATAAGAATTCTCCATTTTTAGCGTCAAGAGCAACAAATGATGCTCCGAACAATCTTGGACCAGGTGCATGAGTACCGTTTCTATCAGGTCCAGCTTGTGCTGTACCATAGTAGATTCTACCATTTTCTTTGTCGATAGGCATCTGTCCCCAGACATTGCTTATACCTGAGTTAGAACGCATGTCTCCCCAGTCGTTTCTAAGGATATCTTGGTTCATTTCACAAGCTTTGTGAGCAAATGGAGCTTCGGTTACTTTTGGTGAGTACATCCAGATCTTATCACAGTTATCTACTAACCATTGACCCCAAGCGGCTTTCTCTTCTACGAATAGTGGGCCATCTTTACCAGGACCACATGTTGTAGGATCACCACAAGGAGGTTGTAAGAAAGTTCTCCAGACTAATTCGCCAGTGTCATAAGTTCTTGCAGAAGCAAAGTGTCTGCCTCCATAAGTTCCTTCAGCATGACCACCGAGTGCATGGTAAATTAGATTTTCTTCAACCCAAGTAGTTGGAGGATGTGTTCCTCTACTTCTGTATTCGCCACTGTTAGTTGGAATACCCCAGCCAGCTGCATTTAATTTGCTTGCAGGATACCAACCGTCAGCTGCATTTGTATTTTCAACACATAAGTGAAGAATTTGTTTTGCAACTTCGCCAGTCTTTGGATCATTGAATGTGTATTTACATCCAAAGTCTGTTTGCACTAAGAAACCATCACTGTAATACATACCATGAGTGTGGGCTGTATCAACAGAGATAGGATAATCTTTTCGTCCTTGATCTTGATCATATTCAGGATGTTCCCATTGCCAAACAACAGTTCCATCTCTTGCATTATATGCGAGAATTGATTTTCGATTTAAGACATTAAAGACAATACCGTCTACAACCAATTGAGGAGCTTGTGAACCTTCTGCGTTACCCCAACTACCCGCTCCGAATTGTGTTACGGAAGGCATAGGTGCAACCCATTTTAGTTCTATAAACTGTGCGTTCTCTTTATTGATTTGTGTTTGAGGATTGTGGTTTGTTCCGAATCGATTATGATTCATGAATTCCCAATTTCGCTCTTCACGGCTGAGATTGTTTTGTCCTTCAGCTGTTCCCATAGGTGTAACAAGTACCAAAGTAGATGCTACTAATAAATAACCCAATAGGACGGCAGCAAATGCTAACCAATTTCTATGGTTCATTGCCGGTATAGTAATGAATGTATATTTAAGAAATTATAGAAAATATGCAATTACATATAAAGAAGTTCATAAAAATCGCCAAATATTGAATGAATGTTAAGAAAAGAATCTTAACGATGGTGTTGTGTTTGAATAAAAAAAATATTAGAGCTGCCTATTTCTAGGCAGCGTCTAAAATAACTACTTTGAGGTTGATCTAGAGTAGATAACGCCAGCTACTACTACTAAGATTACACCTAATCCAATTGCAACGTATGAAATTGGACTGATGACTTCTTCAGTTACAGTAACTTCTGTCTCTACTTCAACGATTCTTTCGACTTCAACAGGTACTTCCTTTTCAACTATTACTTCGTTGATGATCTCCTTTTCAACAATTCTTTCGACTTCGACTTCTCGTTCGACGACGACTTCGACTTCTTGAATTATTGTCTCTGGACCATCAGGTAGTTGATCTGGGTTACCAAATGCAGCTAATGAACCTGGAAGTGCTGTACTAGAGAATAAGAATCCTCCACCACCACCAATGTATAGGAATACTTTGTAGTTTCCATCACTGTCTGCACCAATTGTTGGCATAACACTTACTGGAATTCCGAACAATTTCTTGTTAAGAATTTCACCTGTGTCTGCGTCCAACATGTACATGTTTCCATCACTAGCATATGCATATACTACGCCGCCACTAACCATGACACCGCCTCTATATGAAACGCCTTCAATGTATGTACTCCATACTTCTCCACCGGTTCTCCAGTCGAATGCATGAATTGTTGAATTCTTTGGTTCTACTTGTTCAATTGTACTTCCCTGGTTACCAAAGTCAGTTACAGGTTTAATCTGGAACCTTCTTGGAGAGTTCTGTACACCCATGTAGATGTGTTTGTCATCAATTGCCATGTCTGATTCGATATGTGCCCATGCGTTTGGACCCACTGCAATACCAGTACATGAATTAGTTTCTCCTGCTGCACAGTCTGGTGAGTTCTGGTTCATCCAGTCCTTGTTCATGTGTTCAAATGTCATATCACAACATGCGTCTGGGCCGACTACCTGAGCTCCACCGTTACCACTTACACCTAAGCTTGAGTCACCACCATAGTTCCAACCTTGCATATTACGAGCTATGCTTTTTGGATCGATGATCCATATAGGTTCACCAGTAGCTGAATCAAGTGCGTAAACGATACCGTTCTTGCAAGATGCGATGTAGACTTCTTGATTACCTATGTCTCTCAATGCACCACCCCATGAACAGTCCATGTCCCACAAATCGTGTGGTAAAGCTGCAAATCCCCAACCGAGTTCGCCGGTTCGAGCGTCAACAGCAATTAATGCACTACCAAAGAGGTTTGGTCCGAATCTGAGAGTACCGTTAGGATAAGGTCCTACGTCACCTGTTCCCATGTATACTAGACCAGTCTTCTCACTGTAAGGCATGTTGCCCCAGACTACTGAGAATGCACTTGCGGTGTGTATTTCACCGAAATGAGGAGTACCTGGTTTCATATTAATCCAATCGTTATTTACTGCATCAACAGGTACATCTCGGCAGTTAACTGCTAGATGTGAGCCTCCTGATTCAATATATTTAGGATATTCAAAGTACCATACTTGACCGTTAGTTCTATCACATTGGTCTTGTGCCCATGTTGGTTGACTTCCGTCACCAGGAGGCATTAACCAGTTACGATAAACTTCAGTTGGAGAAGCTGCGTTACTGATGTCAATTCCAATAAGACTGGAACGTCCACCACGACCACTTGCACCGAATGAAGGCCATACGACAATATCGTCAATTATTTGAGGAGGATGGTTCTGAATAGCACTCATGTAACCTTTACTCTTGAATGTA
>JACAFS010000039.1 GCA_013378385.1 Nitrososphaerota archaeon
GCCATGAATAATCCAGCCTTGAATATTGCATGACTAGCGAGATGGAAGAATCCTGCAACATAACCTGCAATAAAATTAGAAGTCATCCCTGCAACTCCAAAGGCCAGCATCATATATCCAATCTGAGAAACAGTAGAATACGCAAGGACTTTCTTTAGTTCCTTAGACACCATAGCTTGAGATGCCGCCAAGAATGCAGTAATTGCTCCAATCCAAGCAACAAATTCAAAGAATGGCATTATGGTAGCAACATTTTCTACAGCAGTAATAAAAATAGGACCAATACGTGCAATTAGAAAAACGCCAGCTTTGACCATTGTTGCTGCGTGAATTAAAGCAGATACAGAAGTTGGACCTGCCATAGCATCAGGTAACCACTCGTGTAATGGAAACTGTGCAGACTTTCCTATAGCTCCGCCGAAGATGAATACAGCAACAGGAATCAATAATCCTGATTGTGCAAGATCTACAGCCCAACTATGGTTTTCCGATAATTTAACAAAATCAAAAGTTCCAGAGAAGAAGAACAGAGTAAGAATGCCAATAAGAAATGACACATCACCAACTCTTGTCATAAGAAAAGCTTTGCTACCGGCGTGCGTAGGCGAAAATGCAAGAGGTATTCCCCAGGCTTTTTCTCCGACAGTTCCGACATAATCTTTCTTGTGGTCTTTGTTCCAGAAACTGATTAGGCCATAAGAACATAAACCTACTCCCTCCCATCCAAAGAATAATTGAAGGAAATTATCGGAAAAGATAATGAGTTGCATGCTTCCGATAAAGAATACCATCAGGAACCAATATCTGGTCATGTTTTCCTCTCCTTTCATGTAACCAAGACTGTAAATCATAATTGAGAACGATAGCCAGCCAACTATGTTTGACATTAGTATACTTAATGGGTCAGCTAGGACACCGGCGGTAATATCCAATGCAGCAATCCACATAACTTGGTGATGGAAGGTTTCTCCTGCAATTGCAAGAGGCAGCATCAATGCACAAAGAATAGCAGAAACTAGTGTCAGAGATACCGCATAATAATCTCTAATTTTGTTACCAGCACGGGCAACTACCGGCATCAATAATGCTCCAAGAATTGGAACGGCAAACACTAACCAAGGAATAAGAAGATTAATTTCTGCTGACACTATTTCATTCCTCCGAAAGCAGATTGAAGCAATGGAATAAGACCATCAGTGATAACTGAAGGGAATATACCAATTAGAAGAGTTAAAGCACAAAGAAATAGTAATGGAATGGTCATTAACAAAGAAGGATCTTTTATATTTTCAAAATCTTTTGGGAGTTTTCCAAAGAAGACTTTACGCATAGTAAGTAAAGCATAGCCTGCAGTTATCGGAGTTACAGCTAATGCCAGAGCAGCAATAATTAACTTAGATGTAGAACCGCTTTCCAAAGCACCGCCAAATGCGCCAGCAAATATCATCCATTCAGATTGAAAACCATTGGTAGGTGGAACTCCAACGATAGCGAGAAAACCAATCATTGCAGCAATACCTGTTATAGGAAGTTTACTGCCAAGGCCTCCTAATTTTCGAATACTTCTGACACCTCCTGTTTGCATAATTATAGAACCTGCTGCCATAAACAGCAGAGCTTTTCCTGTACCATGACTTACATAATGAAAGACTGATCCAGTTACGCCAAGATAGTAAAGAGATCCCATACCAAAGATGATATAGCCCATTTGACTGACACTTGAATAAGCAAGTAGTCGTTTGATATCGTCTTGCGCATAAGCCATGAGTCCTCCGTAAATCATAGTTAGTAATCCCCAGAGAGTAATGACTACAACAATACTTTGATAGACTGATGGAAGAATGAATACAAATATTCTAAGAAAGGCATAAGCGCCAATGCCAATCATGGCAGGAGAAAGTAATGCACTAATTGGAGTCGGGGATTCAGCATGTGCATATGGCAACCAAACATGAAGACCTGCAGCTGCTAGTTTCATAAGTAATCCGAAACTAATGGCAATTGCAACCCATATTCGTATTGAATTAGGTAATCCACTTTCAGCAATTTCTACAAAATTGAAACTACCGCCGAAATATCCAACAGTTAAAATTCCTGCAAGTAAAGAAACAGCGCCGACATGTGTCCATAAGAAATACATAACAGAGATTTTTGCTCTTTCGCCGTAACCGAATTCAGAGATTAAAAAGAATGATGGAATTAACATTAGTTCGAAGAAGATATAAAATTGAATTAAATTAGTTGCAAGTACTGTACCCAACATACCTGCAGCATAGATGACATAGAGACTATAGTATAGAGCCATCTTTCGGTTTAATGCATCTGCAGAGAATTTCTTATTAGTTTCATGGAATTCTTCTTTTACTCTATGTTCCATATATGGCATAGAGTAGACTGCCAAAGTAGTTGATAAGATAAGTATGATTGCGGCAAATGGAAAACTTAGTCCGTCAAGATAAAGTCCAAAATTCCCAATAGGATTCCAAGAATAGGTTTCCAGTCTGGTATTAGTGAATAATGAGCCATTATTAGACATTCCAGAATATAGCACTAGACCAGTACTATAGAGCATAATTAAGAATGCAAGCCATCCAACATTCTTGCCCATACGCAAACCAACCAGATAAACTACTGGAGCGAGAATTATTGGTAAGAAAACAGCTTGGAGTAATAACAAAACTCAGATCAACCTCGTAATTTCTTCAATTCTAGGACATCAATGTCGTTATTGAGCCTAAAAGCCTGAACAATAATAGCTAGGCCAACTGCTGCTTCAGTGGCAGCCAATGCAATAGCAAACAATGAGAAGGTTTGGCCAGTGATCAATGGAGTGTCATGATATCTTGCAAAGGCGACAAAATTGATAATAGCTGCATTAATAATAATTTCAACTGCGAATAGTAAGCGTATTGCATTTCGTTTTGCAATTAAACCATAAATACCTACACACAGTAATGCAGCCGATACAATAAAGTAATTGATAAGAGGCTCCAACAGATTCACCGATTTTCAAATTTTGCCATAGTAAGTGCGCCTATAATAGAAACGGCTAGAGCTAAGCCAGTCAACTGAAGGATTAACCAATAGTCGTTGATTAATTGTGAACCAATTTCATAAAAGTTAGAGATTGCTGTTGGATTAGGATATTGACTAGTTAAGCTAGACGAGAGAGAGAAATAAGTTATTGTAGAGAATAATAAAACTGCTGCAATGATGCCAAGGATTCTTTCGTTGCCACCTGTTACATTTGCCCATTTATCTCTGCGGACAAGCATGATAACGAAAACTATTAGAATTGCAATTGAACCGACATAAACTAGAACTTGAAATATAGCAATGAAAATAGAATCAAGAAGAATGAAAAGTGCTGCTGCACCTAAAAAAGAAAGTGATAAAGCTACGGCACCATAAACTAATTCACGAGATTCAAGAGCTAAGATAGCGAAGAAAACAGTAAGCAATGATACAACAAGAAAAACAACATCAGTCATGATAAGCTACACCATCATCAGAAATTAATTTTACATTTCCTTTCTTTTCAGGAAATACAGCGAGTTGGAATGGAGTATGAACTAATTTTCTTTTATCTGTCGCAGATAGTTCATATTCAGGAGTCATAAACAAGCAATCAAAAGGACAGGCGTCAACACAGAATCCGCAGAAAACGCATCTGCCATAGTCTATTTGTGGCATAATATTTTTGGGATTTATAGGCCAATTACCTTCAACTTGTACCATATCAATACAATCGGCGATATTTTCACAAGCGATGGCGCAAAGAGAACAGCCAGTACATTTGTCAGTATATAGGATGTGTCTTCCTTTGAATCCAGCGCTGCCAGTATTTGATTTTGCATCAAATGTATAACCTGATTCGATATCTAAACGCTCTTCAGGGTACCTCAGAGTCATACGTCGTTTGAATATGTTTCGAAATCCTACAGCGAATGCCCCTAAGATTCCGGAAATAAGTTTGTAGTTCATTAGATTACACCAAGTGATGATTCAATTACTGCAATAAAGAGATTAATAAATGATAATGCGATTAGCCAAGCCCATCCAATTCGAATTAATTGATCCATACGTAAACGAGGAAGAACCGCGCGCGGAAATATTATTATAGTAATCACGAAAAACAATTTGCCCAGTAGCCAGACTATTGGGGGGAGAAAAGCAGGGCCATTCCATCCTCCTAAGAATAGTAGTGTAAAGAGTAAAGCAAGCGCATAGAACTTCATGTATACGCCAAGTTGCAATAAGCCAAAGTGCATTCCAGTGTATTCAGTCAACCATCCAGAAACTATTTCAGTCTCGGCTTCAGGCAAGTCAAAAGGAATTCTTTCTAATTCAGAGAGAATGGTGATATAGAATATAATAGCTGCAAGAAATTGTGGAAATATAAACCACATATCTTTTTGTGCCTCTACAATTTTCATTAAATCGAAAGAGCCAGTAAGAATTACAATTCCTAAGATTGAGAGAAGCATAGGAATTTCATAAGCTGCAAGTTGATGCAGTGCTCTTAACCCGCCAATAAATGCAAATTTATTACTGCTAGCCCATGCCGCAATCAGAACAACCAGAGGACTGAACCCAATAATAGCAAAAGGAATCAGTAGACTAAACTCAGAACGTGCAATGTATATTGTTGGGGATAAAGGAATTACTGCAAGTAGTGATGCTGCAAGTCCTATGCTAAGAATTGGAGCAGCCCAGAAAAACATTTTATCTGCTTTTTCAGGAACAACTAATTCTTTACCAAGTAATTTGAACAAGTCAGCGATAGGTTGTAGAATTCCTTCAAAGCGTCCAGCGTACAATGGGCCAACACGAAGTTGTGCTTTAGCCATTAATTTACGCTCGTAAAGAATTGTAAGTGTTGCAACAAGAGCCGCAAATGTAAATCCAGGAAAAGCGGCTATTTTAAAGAATGTAGAGTTAAATCCTAGTCCATATCTTTCAGCTAGTTTGTAAGCTTTTATAGGATCTATTGTAGCAGTCAGGATTTCATTGACTATAGTTACATCAATACCTAAGAAGCCAACAACAAGGAATAATATAGGAAAGATTATGAGAGGCGAGATAAGTATGAACCAGAATAATATTATAAGTATTCGTTTAACAAACTCTTCAAATGTCTCCAACTATTTCACCTATCTGCTTCTACTGGCCAGTAATCAAGACTCCAATAAATAGCAGGCATGTCTGCCAATTTTGAGCCAACCAATAAATGAGTCATGCCAATCAGATTTCGAAATGAAGGGACGCTGATTTTTACACGGTATGGATTTTTTTCGCCGTCACTGACAATATGATAGAACATTGTTCCTCTTGCAGCTTCTGTACGAACAAATGCCTCACCCGGTTCACCACGCATAACTCCACCAATGACTTGTTTGATTGGACCAGGTTCTATAAGATCAAGGACTTGTTTCATAATGTTCATACTTTGTTGTAGTTCTTCT
Source organism: Nitrososphaerota archaeon (assembly GCA_013378385.1). Lineage (GTDB taxonomy): Archaea > Thermoproteota > Nitrososphaeria > Nitrososphaerales > UBA57 > UBA57. Next base: position 5,466 of record JACAFS010000039.1, read on the forward strand.
AATCGGACAATACATCTTGCATATGAATCTCCTTCTTTACGTGTTGGTATTTCGAAATCAACTCTATCATAGAGACAATATGGTTCATCTTTGCGAGTATCAGAATCTATTCCAACAGCACGAAGATTGGAACCGGTTATGCCAAGTTTAATTGCGTCTGCTGGACTCAGTATTCCAACAGATTCAGTTCTTGCTGTCATGATGGGATTATTGAAGAATATTTTTTTGTATTCTTCGATACGTCTTTCGAAATAATCAAATGTCTTTAATGCTCTTTCTTTAAAATTAGTAGGCATGTCGTTTCTTACTCCGCCAGGAACAACGTATGAAAAAGTTACACGGGTTCCGCCAATAGATTCTGCAAGGTCAATAAACAGTTCTCTGTCTCCCATAGGCCACATAAACATAGTAGAGTGTCCAAGGAATATGCCGTATATTCCAAGCCAATACAGATGAGAGATAATACGGTTCAATTCAGCCATTATCATGCGAATATACTGAGCACGTTCAGGAGCTTCTACGTCGATGATTTTTTCAGCAGTAAGAACGTATGGGAGAGTTACTCCTGTTGCATCTATTATAACGGGTCGTTCAAGATGTGGGATATTTTGAATGTAATCTCGATATTCTGCCATTTTTTCTGCGCCCCTATGCACATACCCTGGATCAGGTTTAGCTCCTACGATGTAATCTCCATCAACGGTAACAATTATACGAAAGTGTCCAGAACCTGGATGTTGTGGTCCAACATGGAGAACTAATTGATCTCCGCCTTTATCTTCAATATTCATTCCTGCGTTTTTCATATCATCCTCTTCCAGGTAGAATATAGTCTTTCCTTAATGGAGGTATATCATCCCAATCTTCCGGAAGAAGTAATTTCTCCAGTCTAGGATGGCCAATAAATGTTATTCCGAAATTTTCGAAAGTTTCTTGTTCATGAAATTCTGCACTAGGGAATACGTCAATTAAAGTTTCGATTTCAGGTTTATCCTTTGGAATCTCAGTCATTATAGAGAAAATGATACTCCGAAGTTTTTTCTTGGATACGCAGATAATGTGATATTCTATACGATAGACGTTGTTTTCTGGATAGTCAGTTCCACCTTGAGACATTACTTGTTCGAAACCTAATTCCTTGACTGCAATTGCTAGGTTTTTTAGATTCTCTGGACTAGTAGAAATCTTTATTCTGTTAGATTCAACGTATTCTTCTTTAATTTTATTTTTAAATTGATCTTTTAAGCTTTTTGCAAGCTGATTTTCAGTAGCGAGTTTAGCAGGCATTGAGTATGTATATTACACCTTGGATTTCCTTATTTTGTTTTGCAGTTCAATGATTCCTTGAATAAGTGTTTCTGGTCTAGGAGGACAACCTGGAATGTAAACATCCACAGGTACAATTTTATCAACTCCTTGGAGGACGTTGTACGAATCCATGTACAAACCACCAGAAATTGCACATGCTCCCATTGCAATTACCCATTTAGGTTCTGGCATTTGTTCATAAACCCATTTCATCCTAGGTGCCATTTTTCGAGTTACTGTGCCTTGAACAACTAAGACATCACATTGTCTTAGTGAACCAAAGGCTTCTAACATTCCAAATCGTTCAACATCGTGTCTTGGTCCTGATGCTGCGCCAAATTCAATACTACAGCAAGCTGTTTCCAAATGAACCGGCCATAAAGAGTATAATCTACCCCAATTAACAAGAAATCTAACAGGTTCCCGTACATTTTTTTCTATAGTGGTATCAAGTATGTCACTTACTTTACCAACAAGTAGATTGAGAGTTGGATCGTTTACCAATTTTCTCGTCTTCCTGCTAAATGTAAAGCATAAACCATTGGACAAAGTATGACGGCAAGAAATGGTAACAGAGTAACAAGACTTTGAATGCCCAAGGTTGTAAATGATAGTCCCCATGCAAACAAGAACATTACAGTGACGTCAAATATAACAAACATAATCAAATAAGAATAATACTGCATAATCAAATGGATACGAGATTCTCCCGTAGGCGGTTGTCCTGCTTCAAATGTTTGTAATTTGATAGGATTGCGTTTTTTGGGAGCAAAGAAATAAGGAATAATCAAGGTAGGTAGTGAAAATGCGACTCCTGCTAGAGTCATTGCCAGAATAATTCCAAACTCAGATGAAACCATATTAGAATACACGGAATATGGCTGTTTAAATTTATTTAAAGCTTGAGTCAAAATTCAATATTTGGGTAGCATTTGTTAACTTTATTGTTAACAAGCATGATTTTGTTTGGAATTTTAATAATTCTTCAAAAAAGATTAAGAATACGTATAATCCGGAATCAACTTGCGCGCCAAGTATGTTCGCATTTTGCACATCTAAAGAATTGGGTAGAGGCTTCTTCAAGGCTACTTGTCTGTTTTTCCCAGAAATATGCAGAATCATGACTACATTTGGAACAAGTTGCTTTTGTGGTGGGCATAGATTGGAGCTTTCTAGTTTTATTGTCAACGATTTTGATGCTTTTAGAATCTTCAAGTTTTTTTTCTTTGACAGTGATATTTTTTGACTTCTCTTGATATCCGCATGAAGAGCAGACAATAATAGATTTTGGGCGAGTTTTTGAACTAGATTCATCTATTATTTTTTTCGGCCTCATCTTCGAACTACATTCAGGACAGAACTTCACTACATAAACACCAAAAGATTGTGTATTATCTAGTAGATAATTATATAAAATTTTCTGTTAAAACGATATAAGGTTTGAAATTAGAAAGTTCTTCAATTCTTTTGATACCATTATTCGACATAAAGGAGAGATCACGCCTATATTTTAATTCAATAAATGATGTGCCATGCAGCTTGAGAAGGATTTTACGTGTAAGTCTTCTGCCTTCGGCATCATAATCAAATAAAATAATGATTTTATCGTATACTTGTGTTTTTAGTTCGATTTTTGACAGGTTATTGTTGTTACAATACTCGATTGTTTTTCCCATAAAACCAAGAGAAACTAATGCATTAGTATCTTTTTTCCCTTCAACAAGGATAATTGCTCCATTCGTATATTCAAGATTAAGTTGATTAATAAAATCGAAGAGAAATTTATTGAATTCAATATTCTGTTGTAGAATATTCATTATAGATATTATAACAAGATCTGTATATTAATTCAAGCATCAGAAGTTCTTTGTGATTTATATTTTTCAATGATTGGAATGAAGAGTACTGGTACTAGAGTTCCAAATGCTATTCCAAGAACCATAGTCCTCATAGTAGGATCAAGATATGCGCCTAATCCATTAGAGACAACGTGAGCTAGACCAGCTCCTACAAGTCCACCAATTGCTCCTTTAGAATTTTTTTTAAGAAAATTTCGAAGTTTTCTAGCGCGTTTATAGTCATGAGTTAAACGATGAAGACGGTATTCTACTGTAATGCCGAAATAAGCGCCAAGGATTAGAATGAAATTATCGAAGAAGCCGAAGATAAAACCGTCAGGAAGTATCATATTCATAGTTATGTGTTTCGAATATATTATTGTTGTTAATTAACAGTGTTAAGTGAAAGAATTATTTTCGTAATTTTTCAATGATTGGGATTAAGAACAAAGGAAGAATAGTTCCTATAACTATCCCAAAAAACATTTCATTCATATTTGGATCGATAAGTGCTCCAATACCATCAGAGATAGAATTAGCTAAACCAGCTCCAACGACTCCACCAAGCACGCCACTTGCTTTATTATCAATGTATTTTTCGATATTTATGCCGGTATAAGCGC
>JACAFS010000004.1 GCA_013378385.1 Nitrososphaerota archaeon
CTTTCAGGTATATATGAAGCTCATGTACTATTAATAAGAAATTTTCTGAAACTTTCTAATGCTGATGTTGTCTCTACCTTAACCATGATATCATTATGATTATCTTATTAATTTAGTTTACGGGTAATCACATTGAAAAATATTATATTCATATTTTATAATCATTAATCACTTCAATTACTTCTGTAAAATCTCTCACTCGAATTAAATTGTCACGACTACTTATGTGACTATTCCAAGGTTGATTGTATACTAAAGCTAATTTACCCAAATTAGCGATTTCAGTTATTTGTATTGGCGAATCATCAACGAATATGTCATAATCTAAATTCCCTTTCAAATAATATTCATCCACCACCACTATCTCGTCAAATGTAATTTTGCTCATTTCAAGCCATTTCATTACGTCATTCATTGTTTTTTTATTTCTAGCCGTTACCAAATCTGTTTTTCCAAATCCTCTAATCACCTGAATTTTTTGCTGCAATCCTGTTTCCGTTTCATCTATTGATTGCCATTCTTTCCATGCTTCATCAAATACATCTTCAAATGATTGTTTTGAAATACCTATTTTCTTCCAAAAATCCCATTGATCTACATCATTTTTATCAATTAAAATATCGAATTTTTCATTCAATAGCCTCATCCATATCTTTGATGCATCTGCCAATACACCGTCTAAATCTACTGCAATTTTCATAATTTTAACACAAACCTACTCTTTCTCTGAAAATATTAAAAGATTATAACTTGTTTATTAATTGCGACATTGAGTAATACAAATCTATTTGTTTATCATATGAACCAAGATGACCCAAAAAAATGCACTGCATTAAAATTAGTAAGATTAGGTCTAGTAAAAAAAATCTCACTAAGACAAGTTTCTAAAAATGCCCTTTTGTTGAATCCTATGTCAACTGAAATAATCTGTAAGACCGACGCAAAATATCTGAATTCCGGTTTAGTTGTTATTGATTGTTCATGGAAAAAAGGTACGGATATCTTTAAAAAACGACTTCCAGGAACCAACAAAAGACTTCCAATATTACAAGCTGGAAATCCCACTAACTATAGCAAGCTGTTTACACTTTCATCATCTGAGGCTCTTGCCGCATCATTATTTATTACTGGCAGACAAGAAGAATCAGAGTTGGTACTCTCAAAATTCAAATGGGGTCATACTTTTTTTGAACTGAATTCTGGTATTCTTGACGATTATTGCAAGGCTAATACATCGGATGAAATCGCAATTATCGAGAAACAGTATTATGAAAAATTCTTATAACTAAACTCTATCACATTATCCTTAAGTATAATAATCACTAATATTATGAATACGATGTTATTACCTGCTGAGATTGAAACTAAGACATCTGTTCCTGCACTTAGAGCTCTTGTTGCAAAAAGATTAATCAATGAATATCATTTTAGTCAAAAAGATACTGCAAAATTAATTGGCGTCACACAAGCTGCAATTAGTAATTATCTTCGAGGAACACGAGGCAATCTAACTTCATTAGGTGACGATGAAAGAATTCAAGATATTGTCGGTGAAATTACAACCATGATGATTGACAAACATGAATTAAGTGACATCATCGCAAAATTCAACGAAGCTTGTAGTATAATCCGAGGCAATCGAATGTTATGTGATATTCATAAAAAATTAGAACCTTCACTTGATGTTGATAACTGTCATGTTTGTGAAATGGACAATGATGCACCATCTAATTCATCACCATCTAATTCATCACAAAGTTTTGATATATCCTTAAAATAAATCTATAATTAATATTACGATGAAAATAGTCCCTTTAGGTACAGGTGATGCATTTGCATCTGATGGCCGTGCTAGTACATCTATTCTGCTTGATGGAACTTCTAAAATACTATTGGATTGTTCGCCTCAAGCAATTCAATCATTAAGAAAATATAATCTTTCACCCAATCAAATTGACTATATCTTTATCTCACATTTACACGGAGATCATTCTGGCGGCCTTCCTTTCTTTCTACTAAATCTTAAAAATCGTGAATCCGGAGTAGTAACAATCAGTGGTCCACCTGGTTTAAAAGAACAAATTACAAATGTTTATGCAGAGTATTTTGGAGATATCGACATAACTGAATATTTTAAATTTAAATCTCTTACATCAGACTATCCATTTAGTTTACAATATATTGAAGGAGATCATTCAGTTCTAGATTATGTGTATAAAATCAAACTTGATGACAAAATAATTGTTTACACTGGAGATACTCGGCCCATTGATTTATCTGAATTCGCTCAAAACGCTGATTATTTGATACATGAAGCCGGAGAAATCGATTCCAATCGCGCACATGTATCTGCACATACTACGCCTATCCAAGCTGCCGAAATTGCAAAAAACGCTAATGTCAAAAATCTTATTTTAATACATCGAGCTAACTTTAATCAAGAATTAATTGATAACATTCAATCAATTTTCCCTAATATATTACTGCCTAACGACCTTGATATTATAGAATCGACTAAATAGTTATAATTTATTTTAAACTAATGAAACTTATTGAAATATTATTCCACTAAAAAATTTGGACCTATAACTACTGGTCATAGGCAATGGAAAGATTCAGGACATTGTAAATATGTGCATGGATATGCTAGATCTGTCGAGATTACTTTTGCATGTGATAGCCTTGACGATAAGCAATGGGTTATGGACTTTGGTGGACTGAAAGATATAAAAAATTGGTTGAATGAACAATGGGATCATAGACTGCTAATTGCCAGTGACGACCCACTAATATCTGATTTCAAGTCACTTCATGACAAAGGTGGATGCAATCTCAATATTATGGATATTGAACAAGGATGGGGTCCTGGAATAGAAGCTTCCTGCAAATTTGTTTATGACTATGTAAATAAGTGGATTAAGAACTCAACTGATTCTCGAGTTTGGGTACATAAAGTACAAATATGGGAACATGAAAATAATTCGGCGTTTCTTGCAAATGAATAGGTTACACAAATTTTGAATCCATCTAATTCTGCCTTAATCTTACTCTCTGGAGGAATTGATTCAGCAGTAGCACTCTGGAAAATGAAAGAACTAAATTACAATGTTTATACAATTACTTTTGATTATAATAAAAGATTCACAAAAGAAATCGAATGTTGCTCCTTGATATCAAACAAATCTAATGCACTTTCACACAAAACTATTGACCTCAATTTTCTTTCTGAATTCGAAGATGAAACTTATAGTGAATCAAGTCCATTATTTAATCATAAAGATAACGTCCCTCCAAATTATATTCCTTCTCGGAATTTAATTTTCTACTCTATTGCATTATGGTGGGCCGAAACAACTGGAATTGAAACTATTGTTGGAGGACATAATAAGAATGACATTGATTCATTTCCTGATTCTAATAATGAATTCTTTCAACATCTGAATCAATTAGTCAATGATTCAACATATGGATCACGTGAAATTTCATATAATATACGTATGCCATTAAGTGGGCTTGACAAAAGACAAGTAATTGAGGAAGCTTTACGTCTAAATGTACCACTTGAATTAACATGGTCTTGTGAAAGACAAGAAGATGTTCCATGCAAATCTTGTCGATCATGTAAATTAAGAATTGATAGTTTTTCCGGATTAGGAATTCAAGATCCACTAACTAAATAATTAGCACTATTGCATTTTCATTCATTAATTTTATATTATATCATGTACCGGTATAAAAATAACTGAGAGGATTATTTGTTAGATAAATCAAAACAAAAGAAATTTTCATCTACTGATACTCTGCCTGATATTCAAAATCAGAGCTCTTCTGTAGACGTTTCAGCTGGAATCTCAAATTTCAAAACGCTATACAATAGCGATGTAGGTCCCTTATTTCTTAATTTCACCATCAGTGTCTCTACTCAGAACACTCGCGGAGTTCATATGAGCCGTTTAATTAAATCCACCTTGAATCACACATCTGGTAGATACATTGAAGACTCTCTCGTAAAAATTCATGATGAGATAACCCGAACACAACCTAATTGTATCATTAATGTAAAATTCCAATTTCCTGTACAAGATCAATTTCTTGATACATCTATTACACTAAATCCGAACAAAGACTTTGATTATGTGTTTAAACTTACAGGCATTACCTCATGTCCTTGTAGTAAAGCAATCTCTGGAGTTGGTCACATGCAAAGAACAATACTTACTCTCAAGTTACATCAGACCGACATGATAAATTTCGAAGAAGTTGCACTAAATCTTAACGAATGTTTTTCTGCAAGTCTGAAAGAATTTCTTAACCGAGCAGACGAGGCAAACAAGATCATTGATGCTCAAAATAACTCGAAGTTTGTTGAAGATGTAGTTCGTGATTGCTTAAAGAGATTTACTAATGCTAAATATATTCATGCACAAAGTTTAGAATCAATTCATTCACACGACGCCATTGCAACATGGCCTAAAAATAGTGTTTAATTATTAATTAATTACTTTTAGCGATTCGCTGTTTCCATTACTTTCAAAAATTCTTCTTTATTCTCAAACTGAAGAAATGAATTATGTCGTTTCTCATATCTGATGCTTGAAATCAGTCTAGACCCATAATCGTGTCCAGGACAAATCTTTACATGGTCATCTAATTTCATAATCTTCTGAAAACTTTTGAATAAGTCAGCTTCTTTTCCACCTGGAAGATCGGTTCTTCCACATCCTCCTACAAATAATGTATCCCCTGTGAATAGATAGTTTTTCTTAGTATCCGTTTTGTCAGATAATAAATAACATATTCCATCAGGTGTATGTCCAGGAGTGTGCATTATCCTTAAAGTTAATGCATCTAATTTTATCACTTCTTTATCCTTTAACCCTCTGTCTATACGTGTTGGTGAACTTTTATGTGCACAAATCTTCCCACCTGTTCTTTGCGCCGCTTCTTTATTTCCTATAGTATGATCCCAATGGCTATGCGTATTGAAAATATATTTTATATTGATATCTAACTTCCTTACTGCAGTTATTACCTTGTCAATATCATACGAAGGATCAATAATAAAGCCATTTCTTGTTTCGCTATCGCCTACAACATAAGTAAAATTTTTCATATTTCCGACGATAATCTGCATGAATTCCATAAATTCTATATTTCCTACATTGTAATGTTGGTTGACGAATATATACTATAGGTTATTTTCCAATTCTGGCGGTATTCCTATATCGACAACAACAATCTCACCAGTTATTTCATCTTTATCCAATAATCCATCTTTACTCTTATGAAATGTTACAGTTAATTCTGCCCTTACAACATCACCCGAGATACTTCCATCCAATGGACTAAGTCCTGACGGAACATCTACTGCCACTATTGACTTTCCACTTTTGTTGATCTGATTAATCACATTAGCAAATTGTTCTTTTAGATTACCATGTAATCCAGTACCAAATAATGCATCTATGATGATATCACATCTATTTATTTCATATTCACACGCATCTAAAAAATTACTATTCTGAAAAAATTCAATTTTCTTTATGTTTTTTATTTTATTAATTCTATTCCAATTTGTTCTTATTTCATCTGTTTTTAATTTCCCATCAATATTCAGTAAACAAATAGTTATGTCATCTGAAAACTCTAACAAATGTCTAGCACACACTAATCCGTCTCCTCCATTATTTCCACTCCCACAAATTATTGTAATCTTCTTTGATGGAATACTTGCATACCGTTTCTTAATTATTTCAGCTAATTGCAATCCGGCATTTTCCATTAAAATTAGTTTTGATATACCCATTCTTTCTGCCATATCTTCTAATGCCTTCATTTTTTCTGGATGAATTGATTCCAATTAATACATAAATTTAAGTTAAACCAGTATTAATAAAATAGTATATGGAAGGTAGAAACTGTTCAGTTTGTAGTAAACCTATGGATAAAGTCCCCGTAAGTGATCATATCGATTTTGTATGTATATCTTGTGGCCCTTCTAGTCCTATGTTCTGCACTAAAGATAACAAAGAACGCTAAAATTATTGCTGTTTTTACTTTCTTTAATATCGAGTTCTACATTTATAATAAATATATGAAAATACCGACAAATTACGATAATCAAGATTTCCCTACAATTACTACTACTCAATTTCTCAATCTCTTTGACCATGAAATTTCTACCATCTATATGGAAACATCTGACACTAGAAAAAAAATTATTCCTATATTCTTGTCTTCCACATCTGATTCAACACTAAATATCTATCTTGATTTTGACGCGTGGTTTCGTAGTTATCTGAGTATTTCCGAAAATAATCCACGTGTGTTACTATTTAAACCAACGCAAATCAATCTTGAAGACTCACTTATTTCTCTATTCTCTTGGACTAAACCAAAATTTGATTATCTAATTGTTGATTCGATTCCATCATTTTACAAATTGATTAACAATGGAACTGAACCTAATCGCGCGAGCGAATTATTATTTTATTATTTATCTTCATTAAAAAATTTTGTCTGTAATGCTAATGCAAAAATGATATTACTAAACCTGCCAGTCTACAAATCCCTTCCAAAGTCGAATAATAAATTCATAGGAATGAAAGTTCTTGATCATATCAGTGATACTATACTATACATAGATACTATTCACAATAAAACAAATATTCACATTTTTAATGATGATCTTTCTGTAGAAAGATCTGTAAATTTAGAAAATTAACCGCCTTTTAATGTAACCAAAAAGAAACCAATAATTAATCCAATAAATGCTAAACTAAGACCTGAAATAATATAAGCTGCTGTTGTTCTTCCCTTTGTAACTTGTTTAGTCGCTCTGCTGATGAAAATAAAACCCAATGTACCACATAGTATTGACGCACTAAAAATGACTGTTTCTGCTAGTGTCTGAGCTTGAAAACTTTGTATTATTGGTTGTCCTGATGAAGCATATCTAGATCCTTCTAATAATGCATTGACAATACCAGTAGTAAATAAAACCATTAAAGTAATGTAAGCAACTTTCAATCCACCTGTTTGAAACATTGACGATACAGTATTGGATATAGTTTTTATAAATCCTATACGACTTATTCTGAAAAATATATTATTTGTTACCGAATCAATTTTCTGTTTTATTACCATCTTATCTTCTTACCTTCCTAATTCATCCATTATTACTTGTTTTACTAATGTTCCAGTTGTTGATATTTCTAATAAGGTTTTCAGATATTGTTCCCTTTCTATGTAATCTACTCTATTTTTCCAAATCACATAACCTGAATTCAAGTTATCTAAGGCATTATTATGATATATGCAAAATTTACCTTTATTTTCTATATTATTATCACATAATTTACAAGTATTCATTTTTTTCTCTCCTTATTTTTACATTCTGGATTGGAACAAAAGTTCCATGGCTTTCCTTTGTACGAAGTTCTAATTTTTGGCCAAGAACACTTTATACAACCATTTTTCTGTATTCTTATATATCCAAATTTTGGTAACGGTGATTTCATATTACATTCATCCTTCATACTTCTTGAACAAACTAATGCACGATTTTTTGAATTTGACGTAATTATTAAATTACCTTCTTGACAAATAGTACACTTTCCTAGCGGTTTATTCGTTACAGGCTTGTTATTTAGCTTATCAGTTGCAGTAATTAATACTCTGCCAATATTTTTATCATTTTCTTGGATGGATTTTATTATCGAATCAATATCCTTTTTTGTCTTTTCTATAACTTGTTCTGACGTTATCGTGTTATTCTCTATTTCTCTTAAATTCTCTTCCATCCTCTTTGTCATTTCTGCCGATAATATTTCTGGCGAATAATTCTTCAGTGTATTGACCAGAGCTTTAGCTAATTCTGTCGGCGTTAATTCATTCCCATTTACGTACGTTCTATCAATTATCGTACGAATAATATTCGCTCTTGTAGATTTAGTTCCAATTTCTTCCTTTTCCATTTTTTGCACAAGCGTCATTTGATTATATGAACTAACAGGTTCTTCGAAATTTTCAACTATTTTCATTCGTTTGATTTTTAGTTCATCTCCTACAGCTAAATCTATCATGGCTTCCTTTTTTGAAGAATTTTCATTCCAGCCTTGATCTGTTGTTCTCTTAAAAGACGTATAAAAATCATATTTTCCAATTTTAAAATATATATCTCTTTTTTTGCCAATTGATGGCTCTCTGAACAAATTAAGAAATCTTTTTACAATTAAATTGAATATTTTCTTCTCTGTGTCCGTTAATTCACTGATTATAGTTTTTCCAGTAGGATAAATACTCGGATGAGCATTATCTGATTCTTTACCCTGGGTTGGACTAACATGTTGTTTTTTCAACAGCTTGTTTGCCACATCACTGAATTCAGATAAATTACTCAACTCTAAAATTATGCGACGACAATCTAAATTATGAGGTAATTTCTGACTGTTTGTTCTAGGATATGAAATAAATGCATTCAGATAAAGTTTCTCCGCAATACTTAGTGTTTGGTAAGGATTTAATTTATAGAGTCTAAAAGCTTCTTTTTGTAATCCACTTAGGTTGAACGGAATAGGAGGATTAATTTTGTAGCTAGATTCCTCAATTTTTTCTACTAATGCTTGTTCACCTTTACAATCATCAAGAATTGTTTTTGCATTTTTATTTTTTAATATCTTCTGTTCAATATAATGAATCTTAATCCATTTTCCACTCTCATTCTTTATAGAATTGATATACGTGTTTATTGACCAAAATGGTAATGGAACATGTGTTTCTCTTAATAATTCATTTTCTACTACATATGCAATAGTGGGCCCTTGAACTCGTCCAATACTTAATGTCCTATACTTTTTACTGCTTGTCATAAAAGCTCGTGATAATGCCCTTGAAATATTCATTCCGTATAAAAAATCTATTGCATGACGTGTTAGACCAGCATAAGCTAAATTTATATTAATATTATTATCCATATTCGCAAAAGCTCTTTTTATATCATCTTCCATCAATGTAGAAAATTTTACACGCTTTGCAACATTTTGTTTTTCCTTACATGCATATTTTAATATATTATATCCAATTGTTTCACCTTCTTGGTCCAAATCACAAGCAAGAATGAATTCCGATGCATTTTCTGATAATTTCTCGATAACCTTTATTCTTGCATTTACCATTTTTGCTCTACTCTTTATTGATTTACTAATTGGTACCCATGAATAATCATATCTCGGTAATTTTTGTCGTTTTTTTATTAAATTTAGTGTATAGAGATGACCTATTGCAGAACATAATACATAATTTCTTTTTTTATACGTAACTAGGAATACATTTGCGTTGAAAATTTTCATCGTTTTATATTTATTATCTGATAATGCTTCTGAAATTTTTCTGGCAGCTTCGGGTTTCTCACAAATTACTAGAGAATATTCTTCCACTCCTATGATGTCTTTTAGCTCCGATTTTTTCATCTACTTAATTATTGTCTATTAAATTACTTAACTCTAAATAGTGCTATTTTATGTTATATTTTTAAAACCTTAATTCTTAGAATTGAATAATTATTATAATGCGAAAAAATTTTGTTATACTTCTTATATTCATACTGATTTTAAACCCAGTTTTTCTCCCACAAATCTCATCTAATTCAAATGTAACAGGAAATGGAATCACTATTGCAATTATTGATACCGGAATTGATTATAATCATCCTGATTTAGGAGGAGGTTTTGGTGATGGTAGGACCGTAATTGGCGGTTATGACTTTATTGATGATGATTCTGATCCAATGGACGAACTTGGTCACGGAACACATATTGCAGGAATAATAATTAATATTGCTCCTGATTCAAAACTATTGGCTTATCGGGTTGTTGATTACAACGGTCTCGTCAAATCAAGTGACGTAATTAGAGCAATGGATTTAGCTATTTCCGATGGAGCTGATGTAATTAATCTTAGTTTAGGGAGTATGTCTGAGTCAAACGAACTTCGAAAATCAATTAAACAACTTACTGATTCGGGTATAATTGTTATAACTGCTGTGGGTAACAGTGGACCAATTTTTGGTAGTATTGGTGACCCAGCACAGTATGAAGACGTAATTTCCGTTGGTTCACAATATACTGACGAAGTAAATTCAACATTGGCAATAATTAATATTGATAGTATTGAGGAAGACCTAATTGGTTTACCTATGATTGATTCCGTACCTCTCACTGATAATCTAAACGCCGAACTCAAATTTGTTAATTATGCACGCAATGAAGATCTTGTCGGAATTGATTTATCAGGTAAAATAGCTGTTGCAAAAAGACGCGGAGCAGAACCTGGTGACATTGTCTATTTCTCACAAAAAGAATCTAATGTGGCTAAAAATGGAGCACTCGGACTTATAATAATTAACACGATGCCTGGTATAATCAAAGGTAGATTGCTTCATCCTGGCATGGCTATTGATTACAAACCAAGTATTCCTACTTTATTAATTACACAGGAAGATGGAGAAAAGATTCTTGAATATATAGAAGAATCAAACAGCCCTATTACTATGTCATTTCGTAACGATAATCTCACAAACTTTGTTTCATTATTTAGTTCTCGTGGACCAGTATCCTCTTTTTACGCTAAACCTGATTTAGTTTCATTTGGTGAAAAAGTCAATTCTACTTGGCTGGATAATTCTTACAAATTTCAAAATGGAACGAGTTTTTCAGCACCTCAAGTTACCGGCACTGTCGCTTTGTTATTAGAACTACATGGTGATCTCAACAAAGATCAAATCCTTGGCATACTGGGACCATCTGCGTCTCCATTAACTAATTCATATAATCTATATTTACCATCCACTCTGCAAGGTTCAGGCAGTCTAAATATTGATCAAGCATTACAATCGCCTCTTTCTATTCATCAATCACAATTGTCTTTTAATCTGGGCAATCAACAACAAACTAACTCACAATTAATCACTTTAGAATCACTTGTATCAGATTCTCTTGAAATATCCCTTGATCATAACCTTAAAAACAAAGATATTGAAATCATTTTTAATTCAAGCACCTTTGTATTAAATGGAAAAGAATCTGTTGTTGTTGAATTAAATAATAATCTACTCGCATCAATTCAGGAATCTTATGTTGATGAATTCCGACTTCTAATCAAAACTAATTATTCCAATACTATATTTACTATACCTGTATCAACTTACTTCAACACAATTTCTCTTGATATTGAAAATAACTCTGAATCTCATATTGTTCGCATTTTGGGAATTGAAAACTATGATCAAGCTTTATTACGTATATATAATACAGACACTGCCGAGGTTGACGAACAAATTTTCTCATTCAATGAAGAAATGCCCCTAAACTTATCGCCAGGAACTTATTGGATTAATGCCATTGTTTCTTCAAACGATAATTTCGAATTTGGCGGAATCGAATATATCGTCAATCCTAATTCCAATTTAACCACATTTGATTCCAATTATGATTCATCTACTTGGATTTATGCGGTAATTGCACTCATCTCAATAATGATTTTGATATATTATACTCGAAAATCATCTTTGTAGCTTGTGCATAGCTCTTAAATCAGATTCAAATAACTCTAGATTTTTTGGTATTTCTATTGATATTCCATTCTTTAATGAAAGTCCTTGTTCTTTCTTCTTGTTCCATACAAGCGAATTAAATTCGATTATATTTGATGTAATTGCGGATAATTGATAATCATCTTTTACTTCAGGAAAAATCTGTTTATGTATACTCTCTTGTGAATATAATTCTCTCCAAATTTTATCTGTTATGAATGGAGTTATTGGTGCAAGAAGTAATAATAAATTCTTCATACATATGTGTAAAGTTGACCATGCTGCACGTGTAGATTTCTCGTCAAATTCAATTCCATAAGCTCTTTGTTTAACTAATTCTATATAATGCGGTGCAAAAATATTCCAAATAAATTCTCTCACTCTATTTGCAGGAATAAAGAAATTATAATCTTGGTAGCCTTCTAACGATTCTTTTATTACTTTTGATAATTCATCTAAGATCCATTTGTCTGTTTCTAAAGGCTCTTCTTCAACAACAGGGAAATTCGAAATAAATCTAGCAGTGTTCCATAACTTAGATAAAAATTTTCCCACTCCTGTTATCTTTACTTCAGACACACGAAAATCTGAACCAAGATTTACCTCTGATGCAGCCCATAACCTAAACATATCTGCACCATTCTTTTCTAATATTGGAATTGGATCTATTGCATTGCCTTTACTTTTACTCATCTTTTCACCCCTTTCATCAACTCCATATCCCATAATCCATGCATGTGTAAAAGGAGATTTCTTCGTTAATTGATTACATCTTAATATCGTATAATGTAGCCATGTTCTGATTATATCTTTAGACTGCGGTCGTAGACTTGTCGGATAAGTCTTTTCAAAAAATTCTTGATCTCTATTGTATTTTGTAATGAATAACGGAGATATACTGGAGTCCATCCATGTATCAAATGTTCTTTCATCACCTACAAAATCATTTTCTCCACACTTCTTACAACTATTAAAAGGAGGTTTCTCTTTCCACGGTCTAACATATTTCCCAGGTTCAGGTAAATTTGCTTCATTACATGACATACAATACCATACAGGAACTTCAGTTGCATTGTATCGTCTTCTTGATATCGGCCAATCAATTGAAATCGCCTCAATCCAATCAGTCAATCTTCTTCTATGTTCCTCCGGATGAAACTTCAATGAACGTGCAATGTCTAATAATTCATTTTTATATTCTATTTGTTTTACATAGTATTCTTCCATTGGAATTATCTCCATAGGATTCTTACTTCTCTCACAACACGGAGTCCTGTGTTTTATATTTTCAACTCTTTCTACTAAATTCATCTCTTGTAAATCTTGAATTATCTTTTCTCTAGCTACATTTACTTTTAGGCCCTTATATTTTCCTGCATTGTCTGTCATACGTCCAGCTGTATCAATACTAATCTTCTCTTGTAATTTTAATTCTCTAAATAATAATACATCTGTATAATCTCCATAACTACAAATCATTACAGCACCAGAACCAAATTCCATTTTTGCACTAGGATGTTGAACTATTTTTACATAATTCTCAAAGACTGGGACTTTCACTTCATTACCTACAAGTTTCTCAAATCTATCATCATCAGGATTAACTAATATAACCTGACAACTTGCTAAAAGTTCAGGTCTGGTAGTTGCAATTATAACATAATCTTCCTTTCCTTTAATGTAAAATTTTAGATAAACTAATTTTGATGGTAATTCCTGATAAAATATTTCTGCATCTGCAATCGTAGTACGACATTTTGAGCAGTAGTTATTTGGCCTAGATGATTGATATATCTGATCTTTCTTCCATAATTCAATAAATGTAGATTGCGTGAGAGCTCTGTATTCGTCTGAATCAGTTCTATAATATTCACTAAATAATCCAGACAAACCCATGAGTTTCATTGTAGAAATCATCTCAGCCTCAAGGTCATCTAACGCAATTTTACAAAGACCTGTGAATTCTTCCCTTGGAGTAGATATCATACTCACTTTGAATTTCTTTTCAGTATAGATCTCTACTGGTAATCCGTTCCTATCAATTCCTATTGGAAACAACACATTAAAATTCATCATTCTAGCCGTCCTTGCAATCATATCTATCTGCGAATAATGCGCTGCCGCGCCAATGTGCCAAGGTCTTCCCGAAGGATATGGCGGAGGTGTATCAATAGTGAATACTTCTCTTTTATCATGAATGTCAAATTCATATAATGATTCTTCATTCCACATCTCTGCAATACTCTTTTCAATCTCTACATTCCAACGGTTCTCTTTTATTTTCGGTTCCAACTAATCACTCTACCTTATTGCATTCTATACCTTAATATTGCTCCTAATCCACTAAAACTCATTAACATTCTTCCTTCCTCTGATCCACTTCCTAAAACTTCAATTTTCGTTCCAGTTTCAGAAGCCTTATCTTCTAAAATTTCGATTAAATCTGTTTCTGTTATAGTAAAATCTGAAGCTTTACAAGATTCACACGATTCACTCAAAAACTTTTGTTTATCCTGAACGTATGACGTTCTATTCAGAATCTTATTCTTATCTGTTGAACATCTATTACATTTTAATAAAATATTTAACATATTCAAATCTTCTGAAGCAATTATTACTTCAACTGCTCCTTTAGTCGTTGCATCCATTACTTCCTTTATTCCATATGCAGCAAGACTCTTTTCTTTATGTATCTCTGATAAAAATCTCTGAATTAACTTTTTCTCTTCAATCACTCTCATATCTTTTAGTACATCTGATGACTTATCTACTGCTTCACGTACTCCTTCTGCACCAGAATACGCTCCATCTACTTCTGATAAAATCTTTTCTCTTAATCGATAGTCTAAATAATCACTTTTTAAAAATGAATCTTTTGTTGGACCTGGTCCACTTATTATTAGTCCTTTTATTTTGTTCTGTTCTAAAAAGAGTTTTTTTGCATGTGCAGCAACTCTATTGTAGTATCCTGATAAATTCATCTCTCTCAGTCTTTCATACCTTCTTGCCGATTGCCCACCTGCTCTTGTTTTTCCACCAACTCCAGATGTAATAATTTCGTCAACTACTAATTTTGCACCTGTTAAAACTCCCAATCCTGCTTCTGTCGAATCTATTGAAATAATTCCAATCAAATCAACTTCTTTAATCATATCCATCAGATGTTCTAAATGAAAATGATCATCACATCTGTAAAGATATGTCTGTACTGGCCTCGGAGGGATTATCTCATTAACAAATACTTGTTCACTGCCAGGACCATTTGTCATTAATGATCCAACAAATAATACTATTCCGTTTTCAGGAGTTTTCTTGAAAAGCTTTAGTCGTTGTTGAGTCTTTGTTAATGCATCCTGAACATGATTTCTAGTAGAATCTGATTTTATGTTCGTTGCCGTTCCATATTCTTCTCGTAAACTATTCAACACTTCGTGCAGTGCTTTTTTTGGAGGTATATATAAGGAAACTAGTTCAGTTCCTTTTCCTGTCTTACTGGAGAGTTCTCTAAGCATCTTCCTTGTTTTATATAATGCTACTGAATCTATATTACTCGGCAAAAATTCACCCTTATAATTATTCTACGAAGTGGTTTGATGTTATATTATATCTATTAATGAATGAAAATTAATAAGACAATTGTTCGTAGACATAAGTGGTTAAATGAAAACCGTAGTAATTAAATTAAGTGGAAGTTTATTCTCATTCGACAAAGATTATTCCCAAGTCAAGAAAATAACAAAAACTCTAGATGAGATTAGTCGTAATGGATATAAGGTCGTTGCAGTGGCAGGCGGTGGAAAAACAGCTCGGAATATGCAAAATGCAGCTAGAAACTTTCATGCAGATGAAGCCTTTCTTGATCAACTTGGAATTGATGTTTCTCGCATCCATGCAAAAATACTCACAACTTGTACTACTAACTCCTGCCAAGATATACCAAAAACTTTAGATGAAGTAGTTCGATGTTTGTCATCTTCAAAAATTGTTTTTACTGGCGGTTTATCACCTGGTCAAAGTACAAATGCAACCGCTGCTTTAATTGCCGAAAGAACTAAAGCTAAACTGTTTGTCAATGCTACTGATGTTGATGGCGTCTTTACTTCCGACCCAAGAAAAAATAAAAATGCAAAGCTAATTAAATCAATTACTACAAAAAATTTACTAAGTAAAGTTATTGATGATAAGATGAGTGCTGGAACTTACGATTTAATGGATTTACTTTCCCTAAAGATTATTGAACGATCTAAAATTCCTACTATTGTAATTAAATGTGATAGTGGACGAATCAAATCTGCAATCTCTGGTAGATCTAAAGGTACTAAAATCACATCTTAGCTAAATCAAATCTCTTTGAAAGCATGTTTTTGTATTTTTGTGACAAGCATTACCGAATTGTTCTACTAAATAAATTAGTGTATCTTCATCACAATCTATTTTTATTTCGAGTACTTTCTGTACATTTCCAGATTCTTCACCTTTTTTCCAAAGTTTGTTTCTAGATCTACTCCAATAATGACCATATCCTGTTCTAACAGTTTCTTCTATAGCTAATCGATTTGCATAAGCCAACATTAGTATATCTTTTGATTTACTATCTTGCACTATCACCGGAACCAATCCCTGACTCTTTTCAAAATCAATATCATTTATAGATAATTTTGTCATATTCTCACTAAAACCTCATTCTCTTTTAAAAATCTCTTTAATGAAGATATATCAAATTGATTATAGTGGAATACCGACGCTGCTAGAGCTGCATCTACGTTAGTTTTATCAAATACATCAGCAAAATGTTCCATGCTTCCACATCCACCGCTTGCAATAACAGGTATATTTACTTTATCTACGATTTCTTTTGTTAATTCTACATCAAAACCATCTTCAGTTCCATCTCTGTCAATTGATGTCAGTAATATCTCGCCTGCTCCAAGTTTTTCTACTTCTTGTGACCATTGTATTGCATCAATTCCTGTTGATTTTCTTGCACCATAACTGAATACTTCAAACATATTGTTCTCATTTCTTTTTGCGTCGATAGCTACAACACAACATTGTCTTCCAAATCGTTCGGAAATTTCTGTAATTAATTCAGGTTTTTCAATCGCCCTTGTATTTATTCCCACTTTGTCTGCTCCACTACAAAGAATATTCCTTGCATCTTCTATACTGCCTATTCCTCCTCCTACAGTAAAAGGTATGTCTAATTTCGAAGCTACGTTACGAACCATTTCACTAACTGTCTTACGTTTTTCTGGCGAAGCTGTAATATCAAGAAACACCAATTCATCTGCTCCATCATCTCTATACTTTGAACCTAATTCTACAGGGTCTCCTGCATCCTTTAAATTAACAAAATGTTCACCTTTTACTACTCTTCCTTCTTTAACATCTAGGCACGGTATGATTCTTTTTGATAACGTCATTGTTAATCCTCCAATGTAATAGCCCGTTCTATTGTAATTATTTTACTATGCAATGCTCTACCTAAAATTACGTATTCCACGCCTATTTCTTTCACTTTGTTTATATCCTCTATAGAACTAATTCCGCCACTAGCTTGAATTTGTATACTGGTGTTATTTCTAATTTTTCTCAAAGTTTCCATATCAGGTCCCTCCAGCATCCCATCTTTTTTAATTGCAGTTAGTAAAATCGTTTCAATTCCATAATCTGCAAAGTCTGAAACTGCTTTATCTAATTCTATTCCAGAACTATCTCTCCAACCATTAACCATAATCTGATTGCCAACATAATCGAGTGATATTATAATTCTTGATACACCGACTTCTTTACAAATCTCCTCAAATAATCTTCTGTTATTTACTGCAACGGTTCCAATTACAACCTTGTTTACATTTCCAGAAATCTTTTTAGCATAATCTACGTCGCGTATTCCTCCCCCAACTTGTATCTCCATTTCCGTACTTTCTGAAATTGTTTTAATTAATTCGTAATTATTTCCTCGTTCTAATGTTGCATCTAAATCTACTATATGCATCCGACTAACTCCAATTTCCTGCCATTTTTTAACAAGTTGTACTGGGCTGTAATCATAAAATGTAGCTAAATCTGGATTTCCTTGTTTTAATCTTACTACTTTTCCATCTAAGAGATCTATCGATGGTACTATTTTCATAAATTCCCACAAACTGATACAAAATTCTTTAGTATTCTTGCTCCAGCCTTTCCTGATTTCTCTGGATGAAATTGAGTTCCAAATATATTGTTCTTATTTATCATTGATGTAAATTCTATACCGTAGTCCGTTGTAGTAGATATAATTTTAGAATCAGTTGGTTTTGGATACAAAGAATGAACAAAATACGCCCAAGATTGATCTTCAACACCATCTAAAATACGATCTTTATTGTTCTGTTTTAGAGTATTCCAGCCTATATGAGGCACTTTTACATTATTCGAAAAAAGCATTATCTCACCTTCGAAAAATCCTAATCCATCTCCTGGACCTTCCGCGCTTTTTTCAAAGAACAATTGCATTCCCAAACATACACCTAAAATTGGCTTATTATTTTCATAATAATCATTTAAAATTCTCTGATTTACTTGTATCCTCTTCACTGCGTGTTTCCAACCTCCTACACCTGGAAGAATAATTCCGTCATATTCTAAATTTGTATCTAATTCTGATGTTACAATAGTTGTAACTCCTAGCTTTTCTAGTGCAGTTTGAATACTAAATAAATTACCTACACCATAATCTAATATGGCAATCTTTATCATTACATCATTCCCTTCGATGAGGGAGTTCCATCTCTTCTACTATCTGGTGACATTGCTTCTCTCATTGATAATGCCATTGCTTTTATTGCAGCTTCCACTTTGTGGTGATCATTGTTTCCATATTCTACAATGACATGAATGTTTGCTTGTAGACTAGTTGAAAATGACTGAATAAAGTGATAAATATCTTCTGCAGGCATATCTTCAATTCCTTCTTTATCTATCTTCAAATCTGCAACTTGAAATGGACGTTTAACTAAATCTACCGCTGAATATGCTAGTGCATCATCCATTGGAACAATTGCAAAACCAAATCTCTTTATAGATTTTCGTTCTCCAAGTGCTTTGTTAATTGCTTCACCTATTGTTAGTGCAACGTCTTCAGCTGTATGATGAATTAAATCTCCCGTCGCATCAATTTGAATATCAATCAAGCTATGTGTAGCAAATGAAGTGACCAAGTGGTCTAAGAATTTTACCGAAGTATTAATCTTTACATTTCCGGTTCCTTCTAATTGCACTCTTACTTTAATGTCCGTTTCCTTCGTTTTTCTAGTTACTTCAGCTTCTCTCAATTCACTCACTAAATAATTCAGGTATATCGTTAATATTACTTATTATTATGTCCGCTTTCTTGTCTTTAAACAGCTTAATTTTATTTCGTTCTGACCTTGAGGAGCCGTATATTCCCGCAAATATGTACTGTTGATTGTTGGCTTTATTTGCCGCTTTTGTCATTAATAGATCCTCCATAGAATCACCAACATACAGTATATTTCCTTTTGAAGCTAAATTTGTTAAAGATTTTTTTAATGCTATGGGACTGGGTTTATCAATTTTGGCGCCATATTTTGGAATACGTGCCAAATCTTCGATAAATACGTTACCTTTTACATTAAAATATCTAAACAAGTTTCCTAATGTGAATTTTGTCCCAATCTTACCTCTTCCTGATACAATTGCAATATTTTTCTGAAATCTCTTTTTTAATGCAGTTAACGTCGATTCTTTAACAATCAACTTTTCACTTTCGATAGTTCCTTTACGATTGAAAGTAATAGTATTTGTTTTTCTAGCCTTTTTTATTAGATTCTTTCCATAGAAATATTCATCAAATACATTGGTTACGATGTTATTCTTTCTATCATTTGTAAAATTCAAGAACTTTTTAGCAGAATATAATAATTCTTTTTGTTCCTTATCTAATCCTTTACTAATCAATAACTCGATAGATTCTATATCAAATTTCTTTATCTCTTTTGCAAGTTCATTTAATTCTCTTGTAAAATTAATCTTTGTATTCTTAGCACTTGATCCGATTTTATTCAATTCTATTAATTCTAATTTTCTAAATGAATTAGAAATATTTCTCATATTAATATTGTTTAATTCTTGTTCATATGCCTCTGATAAATTCTTAGGTAACATCGATATAATCTTTAATATTATTACATAACAGAACTTGTAATCATTATTGAATCCCCCAGTTTGTCTAAAAAGTTCTAGTGTTGTTTTTGATATTTTATATCTACTAAACTTCATATTTATCATATTCTTCAAGATGTATGAAATTGTAAGCTCTATGCATATATCGTAGGATTTTTTTGAATCAATTAACACTCCATCACAATCAAAAATTATTGTATTAATATTTCTAATATCCCTATCTGAAATCCTTTGATAGGCTACTCTGTTGTTAATTATTTTTTTTTGATATACTTTTGACATTTTCATTTACAAATCTTGCTTTTGCTGATTCTCCGTGATTGATTAAACCCTCTTGGTTTGATAATCTTTCAATCTTCTCTAAATTATTCTTTAATTTCTCTTTAGTTGTTTTTGCAATAAAAAATCTTCTCGTAAAATCAATACTAGATAATGCAGAATAAAATTTTCCTGAACCACCTGTTGGTAAGACGTGATTTGTACCTAATCCATAGTCACTAAATGCAGCCGGCGTATAGTTTCCTATTAATACCACTCCACTTGACGTCATCTCTTTTGCTATGGAATCTTGATTCTCAGTCATAATCTCTAAATGCTCTGACGCAAAATCATTTGCAAAATCAATACATTCTTTCATGCTTTTACAATATACTATGAATCCATTCTTCAATAATGATTTACTGACTATGTCTCTACGCTCAATTTGTGGCAATCTTTCTTGTATTAATTTGATTAAATCTTTAGCAAGTCTTTTCGACGTTGTAACTACCCCGCATAAGCTATCAGTGCCATGTTCAGCCTGCGCAAATAGATCACTTATGATTAATTCTTTATCAGCACTATTGTCTGCAATTATCAGTAATTCTGAAGGGCCTGCAGGTAAATCTATTCCTACATCTTCAGATATTATTTTCTTAGCTTGATATACGAAAATATTTCCTGGCCCTACAATTTTCTCGACTGGTTTTATCGTATTTGTTCCGTAACCCATTGCTGCTATCGCTTGAGCTCCCCCTACTTTGTATATCTCATCGACTTGGCAAATATCTGCTGCCACAAGTACTGATGGATTAATTTTCTTATCTAAAGATGGAGGTGAACAAACAATTATTCTTTTTACACCTGCTATCTTTGCTGGAACTGATGACATAACTAAAGATGATGGATACACTGCTTTTCCTCCTGGAACATAACATCCAACACTTTCTAACGGAACCATGTTGTATTTTATGTAGCTGCGTTTATCTCTTATTTCAACATCATTAACAAAATTAGAGAACGATCCCATTATCTTCTTTTCAGTTCTCTCTACAGATTTTTTTAAAATCTTTAATTCTTTTACGATTTCTGAATCAACGATTGAGTATGCTTCTTTAATCTCTTTATTATTAACTCTTAATTGATTAGGAAGTAGTTTTACTCTATCAAACTTTGACGTGTACTTCAATAAAGCTTTGTCATTATTCTTTTTTACGTCATTCATTATCTTTTTTACATAATCTATGTCAGTAGATTTTACTGTTCGACGACGAATTTTTTCTGAAGTTTGTTCTACTGTTGATAATTTGTTGATCTCAAAATACTGAATCAAACTATTTACCTTCATCTTCATGAATCTTCTCTAATGGTAGTACCTGGACAGGTCTATGTACAATCAAACCTTGCGCATATTTTCTAAGATATGGTAATATCTGAAGAAATTCATCTTTAGGTATTACAGTGTTAATCGAATACCATTCATCTCTTGATAATTCACTAATGGTGGGGGATTCTAATGACGGAATAATCTTTAAGACACGTTCTAAATTGTTCTTTTTTACATTCATAAATATGTGTACTTTGGATTTTGCTTCTACTACTCCCTTACATAAACTAATAACATCATAAATTTTTTGTCTTTTTTTGGGATCTTTTAATGCTGTTTTATTTGCAATTAAATAAGCGGAAGACTCCATTATCGTATCTACAACTTTAAGATTATTTTGCGCCAAAGTTGAACCAGTTTCAATCACATCAAATATTACATCTGCCTCTTCTGGAGGTTTTGCTTCTGTTGCGCCAAAAGAAAACACGACCTTGATATCTTTGTTTGTTCCAGTACTAAACCATGGCGTGACAATCGACGGTGATTTGTTTCCATATTTCTTCTTGTATATCTCATTATTGAGTAAATATTCTCTTGCCAAATTCAGATACTCGGTTGAAATTCGTAATTGTTTTTTGTCTTTTATATGATTTTTTAATAAAGATGAGAAATTTTTGCTCTTATTTGCATCTGGTAACGCAACTACTATTCTCACCTTACCATATTCTAAATTGAGTAATTTTACTACGTTTGCTTTGTTTTCTCTTATCCAGTCTTCTCCTGATATTCCTATATCTTGAGTTCCTTCCTGTATGTTCTTTGGTATTTCTTGAGGTCTTAATATCTTCACGCTAATACTACTATCATTTATTATTGGTCTGTATGTTCTTGACTGGCCTTTTATTGTATATCCTGCAGTTTCAAAGAACTGATATGTTGCTTTTTCCAAAGATCCCTTTGGCAGAGCCAATTTAATTACTGACATAAAATTTCAATCCTCTTTTTCATAAAAACTAATGATAACTTGCCTATTAAAGATAGTAAAATATTATAGTCAAGACTGGAAAATGTACAAAAACGATTATTCGCGGTGAATACAATCACTCATTTTCTTCAAATAAATTCATCTTAATCCTTTATTTAAGCATTTGTTGTAATAATTAAATAACAATTGGGCAGGGGTAGCGAATCTTAACAGAGCGAAGCCCGGTCAACCGCGGATTAACAAAGCGGAAAGGACTCAAGATCGGCTTGTTGTGATATCCTCTCCTCTAGAGGTTCATGGGTTCAAATCCCATCCCCTGCACTTTCTATCGATACTTTTTTTGACTGGAATATACTTACAATTATTATGATTATTGAATTTAATGGCAACACTCCAAAAATTCAATCTGGTGTGTTTCTTGCTAGCAGTGCAGATATTATTGGTGATGTTGTATTAGCAAATGATGTAAGTGTTTGGTATAACTCTGTAATTCGTGGAGATTTTAATTCTATTATCGTCGAGGATTCCTCCAATATCCAAGATAATAGTATCCTACATGTTGATGCTGATGAACCTCTTAGTATTGGTAAAAATACAACAATTGGTCATGGATGCATAATACACGGATGTACAATTGGAAATTCCTGTTTAATAGGAATGGGATCACTAATCATGAACCGCGTTACAATTGGTTCTAACTGTATAATTGGTGCAGGTACTCTGATAACACAGGATACAAAAATTCCTGATAATAGTGTTGTAGTAGGAAGACCTGGAAAAATTATCAGACAGATTACTCAATCCGATTTGGCATATATTAATTCTAATGCCAAAGCTTATGTGTCTCTTAAAAACAAATACCTTAATCGTTAATTTATTATTCTTTAATAAATTCTAACGATATTGAATTAATACAATATCTTTTACCTGATGGAAACGGCCCATCATCAAATACATGTCCTAGATGCGAATCACATCTTTTACACAGTACTTCCGTTCTAGTCATTCCTGCTGTCTGATCAATTTCAAATCTCACTGAATCACTATTATACGGTTCAAAAAAGCTTGGCCAACCAGTTCCCGAATCAAATTTTGTATTTGATTTGAATAAATTATTATTACAACATATGCATTTGTAAACCCCTTTGTCCTTTGTTTCATAGTATTTACCACTAAATGGAATCTCTGTTGATTTATTACGGCATACATCAAATTGTTCATCAGATAAAATCTCCTTCCATTCACTCTCATTTTTACGGATTTCATCTTCCATACTAAAATTTAGTTGTAAATTGTTATAACTTTTAGTGAAATCTCATTATGAGATATGGGCCCGGAGGGATTTGAACCCACGACTTTTGGTTATCTTCTATGATCCGAAGACCAACGCCCTATCCGGGCTGGGCTACGGGCCCAACATTACTGAAGTAATTTAATATAAAAGTACAAATTTATGGGAAAAAGATATTCCCTATCAATTCCTTAAATCTTATTGTATGTGTGATTGACAAATTGGAAGAAACAACTGATATTATTCAAGCAATAGAGAGCAACAAGGGATTTTTGATTAAAGATAAAGACTCCCGTCAAGAATTGAAAATTCGTGGCTTCGGCGAAGGAAAAAAACATGGATTATTATTAAGGGACTACGAAGCTCTTTATCTAATCTATTCTTCCAAACTTGACGTTATCAAGGACGATAAAAAGCTAACTTTTAATGACGTTCTTCAAACTGCTCTAATACGTGATGAACACGCTTGGACAAAATTCTTAATTTACAAAGATATTAGAACTCGTGGTTATGTAGCTAAAGAAGGCTTTGGTTTTGGTGCAGATTTTCGTGTTTATGATAAAGGAAATTTTGGTTCAAAAGCTGCAAAATATATTGTCTTTGCTATGAATGAAGGCAATGAAATAAATATAAAATCTTTGACCGATTCTGTAAAACAAATTTCTAGAATGGGCAAAGTTCCAATTATTGCAGTTGTTGAAAGACGAGGTGAAGTTATTTATTATCATTTATCTAAATCTCATTTTCGTGAATTGCGTTGACATTTAATTTCATTGCTTTGCTTTCTCTAATTCGTCCAATAAATTCATTCATGATTGGTTTAGCTGTTATTGTAGGAATTGCAATTGGCTCTCCTGATATGTTATTCTCACGACTATCAATTTATGGATTCATTACTGGATTCTCTATATCTTCTTATTCTATGATAATCAATGACGTTTACGATATTGAAATTGATAAAGTCAATCAACCAGAACGCCCTCTTCCCAAACAATTAATCTCTGTCAATTCTGCATTATCATTATCACTAATTTTATTATTAATTGGTCTTACCAGTTCATTATTAATTTCTTATTACCATATCATTATCACTGTAATCTTCTCTTTCTTATCTTGGTTCTATAATATTTGGGGTAAAAAACAAGGATTAATTGGAAATTCTATAGTTGCATCTTCAATGTCTGTCCCATTTATTTTTGGAGGTATAATCACTGGTAACATTTCATTATTAGTTTGGTCCATCTCTCTCATAGCTTTTCTCTCTGGAATGGGTAGGGAAATAATCAAAACAATTGCTGATGTCGAAGGAGATCAGATTAAAGGTGTAAAATCCATTTCTATTCAATTTGGATCGCGTAATGCAATGCTCATTGCCTGCATCTTTATAGTCAGCTCTATTATTGTTTCATTTATTCCAGTTTATTTTGATCTGATTCAAATCTATTATGTTCCATTATTACTATTGACTGACTTAATTTTACTCTATTCGGTATTTATCATCTCAAAAAATTATTCAAAATCTGAATCATTAAAAGTAAAAAAACTAATACTCTATGCAATGTTATTTGGACTGATAACTTTTCTTGCTAATAGTATGATTGTATGGTAGGGGTGTTTCTCAATGTGGACTGAAAAATATCGACCAAAAGTTCTTAGCGAGGTAGCTGGCAACGACGATTTACGCGGTAAAATAAATAAATGGTTACGTACTTGGGATACATCTTCCAAGCCTATTTTATTACAAGGAACACCAGGTGTTGGTAAAACTTCTCTCGTTTACGCTCTTGCTAAAGAACTTGATTATCATGTAATTGAACTTAATGCTAGTGATAAAAGAACGAGGAATACTCTTCAATCTTCACTTGAACCTCTCTTTCAATCTACTACTCTGTTTAATGAAAAGATCTTAGTATTGATTGAAGAAGTCGATGGCCTTGATTCACGAGCAGACTATGGCGGTGCAGACTTTCTTATTGAAACAATCGACAGTATAACTGTTCCAATCATTATTACTTGTAATTCCTCAGATTCTAAAAAACTCTCCAAATTACTAAAAAAATGCCAGGTCTATAAATTCAAAAAAATTGACCCACGCCAAATAAGCTTAGTACTAGAATCAATTGCAAAAAAAGAAAAACTTACACTTCCTCTCGACGATATTGTCAATATTTCAACTACTTCTAATGGTGATTTACGTTATGCTATTAATGCTCTCCAGACATACGATTCTACCATGGAACAACCACGTTCCTTTATCTCTAAATCATTATCTCTTGATCAAGGAATTAGACAATATTTTGATTCTGTTGATATGTCAGAGGCAATGAATTCACTTCTTAATACCCATTCTAACCCAAACGACATATTACGTGCCATATTTAGCAGTGTAGTCTCAAGTTCTAGAAAAATTCCAAATAATGAATTATCTAAAATCCTCTCAATACTATCTGACATCGATTTATTATTGGGACGTATAATAAAAACTCGTGAATGGAGACAATTAAGATACTTTAATTCCCTTCTTGTTTATTCATTATTCGAAACTCTGACTCATCAACCAATTAAATTCAGTCTGTACCAAAATCCATTTCCATTACAAGTTCGTATCTGGAACGATGGCCGAAACTTTCGTACCATTGTAAAATCACTCAATAAATATACTAATGAATCAACCGATAATCTAGTAGATTTAATTCCTTATTTTATACTAATTTTATCAAAACAAGAAAACCGAAATAATCTTCTAACTCGTTTAGGATTAGAAGATAAAGAAATCAACACAATAAATAGAGAAATTACAAATATTTCTAAATCTAAGTAGGCGTTATTTCTTTTTGATTATTCATATAACTTCTTAATGCTCTTGGAATGGTAATACTCCCATCTTCGTTTTGATAATTCTCTATTATTGCAATTAAAGTACGTTCTGTAGCAGTCAATGTACTGTTTAGTGTATGCGTTAAAATACTTTCTTCGTGTGGTTTATTTCTAAATTTTATACCTAATCTACGAGACTGAAAATCCGTGCAATTGCTACAAGAAACTAATTCTCTGTAGTTGTTTTGTCCAGGCAACCAAGCTTCAATATCAAAAGTTTTTGCTGCAACTTTGCCCATGTCCCCCGAACTTAGTAACATTATTCTATATGGTATTTCTAATTCTTTATAGAATTGTTTTACATCCGATAGAATTTCTTCATGCTGGTTCCAGGAACTTTCTGGATCAGTAATCGAAAAAATCTCCACTTTTTCAAATTGATGTACTCTAAATATTCCTTTTGTATCTCTTCCATGAGATCCCGCTTCCTTTCTAAAACACGGACTAATTGACGCATATTTTCTAGGAAAATCATCTTTAGAGAAGATTTCATCTGAATGCATTGCGGCTAAGGCATGTTCTGACGTTCCAATTAAGTATAAATCCTGGTCTTCGATTTTGTAAATTACTTCTTCAAAATCTGATAATATTACTGCTCCACTCATTGGTTTCCTATTCATTAGATATGGAGGTTGTAACATGGCATATCCTCTCTTATTGATATATTCGAGAGCAAATGCAATTAATGCATAATTCATTTTCACCAATTCATTTTTCAAAAAGTAAAATCTCGAACCTGAAATTTTACTTGCCCTCTCTATATCAATCAAGTCATTTTTTTCAGATAATTCTATATGATCTAATGAATTCTTGTTTAACCCTGTTTCAGGTTGCCACTTCTCAATTTCTTTATTTGACTTATCATCTATTCCTATTGGTACTGAATCATGGATTAAATTTGGTATGGATTCTAGACGATTATTATATTCATCCTGACTTTTTTTAGCGTTATTCTGTAACTCTTCAATTTTCGTCGATATATTCTTCATTTCTGTTAGTGTTTCTGTTATGTCAATTCCTTGTCTTTTCTTTGTTGATATGTCCTTAGAAATATTATTCCTTTGCATCTTATACGATTCTAGTTCAGTAATTAACTCTCTTCTTCCCCTATCTATTTCTAGAAGTTCTGAGATATCTAATTCTACATTCCTGTTTTTCAGCATATTGATGACTTTTTCTGGTTCTGCCCTCATTAACTTTGGATCAATCAAATCATTCCACCTTCTCTAATGTTTTACTTGTCATATCAATCATTGATAAAACTTCATCTACTGTATTTAACAAAGTTTCCATTACATTATTAGATTTGAAATTAATCTCTAAAATATTGTTTTTCACACTCTGACTCATAGTCATTCCTTCTGGAAAATCTTTATTATCTGGATCTAACGATTTTGCTATAATTACCGCCGTCGACTTTTTTCTGAACTTCAAACTAATATCGATTTCTATATTTTTTTTCATATCTATTGTTTTAGATATTAATGTTTTGTACCTAAGCTAATTGAGCGACTACAGATTTATATTTCCACTTTTTAGGAATGATATCGTTCTTTTTGTAATATTTAGAAAGTCTGTGTACCTTAGCTTCTAATAATTCCAAAGATCTTACGTTTTTTCTATCTCCTTTATTTGATTTCAAATGGTTTTGTAAGCTTACGGCTCTTTTTACTAAAGATTCCAAATCTTCAGGTATCTCTTGTTTTACCCCATTCTCTTCCATGAACTCTTTCATTTTCTTTCCAGTTACTGCTTTTATTGAAGAAACAGCATATTCATCTCTTAATTTAGTTCCTATCTGACTGGCATTCAGTCCTTCTTTATTCATTTCAACAATAAGTTTTCCGATTTCTTCAGGAGTGACCTTCACCCAATCAGACTTCATAGTAGATGGCTTCATAGATTGAGATTTTCCTCTACTATTTCCATGTATTCTAGTCAATTGTTCTCTTTTCCATATATGATGTTTATAATGATAAGTCTTGCGTTTTTATTGATTTTTTTCTAACCATTCCGCAAATGTTCGTGCTGCTTTTGATCTATGAGATATTTGATTTTTTTCACTTAATGACATCTCTGCAAACGTTTTGTTTTTTCCCTTTGGTGTAAATATCGGATCATAACCAAAACCTTGATCTCCTTGTAAATTTGTAGAAATATTTCCCTCGCAAATTCCTATGAAACTCTTTACAACCTTTCCCTTATCACCATACACAATAGCCGAATGGAATTCTGCTGTTTTGTCTTCTCGATTCTTTAGCAATCTAACTATTCCTCCAAGTCCAATAGTTTTATACACAAATGCCGAATATGGACCTGGAAAACCATATAATGAATTAATATAGACGCCAGAATCTTCTACAATGAATGCTTCATCAGTTCTTGTTGATATTTCTTTTGCTGATTGTTCAGCAACCGATAATACACTAAATGCTTGTATTTCTGTTCCCTTTAAATCAACAACCCGAAGATCTAAGTCAAAATTATCTAATATATTTCTCAACTCTTCGTATTTGTCCATATTCTTTGTCGCCAAATTGATTTTTTTACTAGTCAACTCTTGCATATCTCCCTCTCATTTCAATTTTTTTTACAATGGAAAAAATTTCCTCCGAAGAAGTCTTCATTACTGATTTGTAACCCTTCTTAAAATTATTAAACACTTCATTAAAAACATCGTTATGGGCACTCTGTAAAATGCCTTTGAATAATCTTATATCTACTCCTTTATCCTCTAATTTTTTGCTTGTCATAGATAATCCAAAATCAATCAAACATATGCTTCCATTATTTCTTATTATCATATTTGACGTCGTTAAATCTCCATGAATTGTGTTGTTCTTGTGCAATACTGCGACTATCTCTCCAATCTTTTTACCTATATCCGACCTATTAGAATCATTTTTCATTAATACATCTCTCATTTTCATACCATCTACATTTTCCATTATTATTTCTGATTTCTTTAAATCAACGAAATAGATAATTGGAACATCTACTTTTTCTCTTATCCTGTTTATCATGCTTGCTTCCTTCAAAGTTCTGCTAGATCTAATAAATTCATCTATCTCCTGACGCCTATATTTCTTAATATCACGGCGTTTTGAAATAGCCGATTTTCCAAACCATTCAGTAGAAGATACTATAGCTTCTGCACCAATATTGATTATTTTCGCCATTTTACATCTACTCTATCTAATCTCCACGATTGTTTAACCCAACTTTCTTCTACTGAAACTTCTGTTCCACTATTATATGCTAATATTCCAGTCCATGCAATCTGTGCACCACAATCTCCTGCGTAATTTCTAGGAATCACTGATAGCTTTGAACCCCTTTCTTTGCACATAACTTCTAACATTTCTTTCAATCTAGTGCTTGCTGCTACACCTCCTGTTATTATTACTTCTTTCTTTTCTAAGAACGACAAAGCTCTTTCTGTCACTTCTGCTAACATGGCATATGACGTTTCTTGCAATGAATAACACACATCTTCTATTTTCTCTCCCTTGTCAATCATCTTTTTTGCACTAGTTAAAATTCCAGAGAATGAAACATCATTACCTTTTACAGAATAAGGTAATCTTAGAAAATTTTCTGAATCACTTGCTAATTTTTCGATAGTTGCCCCTGCTGGAGAACTATATCCTGCATACCTTCCTATCTGATCAATGAGTTGACCTATTGTCAAGTCTAATGTTTCTCCAAACACTCTCCATTTTCCTGAATTAAATCCTAAAATCATTGTATGACCTCCAGAAACTAAAAGATTTACAGGATCTGTTGCACGTGTCAATAAACAGCCTAGTTCAATATGTCCAATTGCATGATTTACTGGAACAAGAGGTTTGTTTAATTTCAATGATAATGCTCGTGCTGCAGTTGCACCAACTCGGAGACATGGTCCTATCCCAGGTCCAGCCGAATACGAAATAATATCTAATTCTGTATATTTGATTTTTGCCTGTTCAATTGCTTTTTGTATTACTTCGTTTGCAACATTTGAATGATGCCTAGATGCTTCACGGGGGTGTATTCCTGAACCTTTCGGCGCTTTGTAAATGTCCTTCACATCTGAGAATATGTTTCCATCAGTATCAACGATAGACGCTCCAAACGTATGCGCTGTTGATTCTAAACCTATGCAAATTTGACCATTCTTCATTAGTTAACATTTAAGAATCTCAATTATGAATATATCTCTAACTATATTGAAAAAAACACAAAAAAAATTGGATTTTCGAACCATTGAAATTACTTTTGTCATTCATGAGACTGAGAATATTGATAAATTCTTATCTCATTTATTAGAAATCTTTGGTTTATCCGATACTGATTTCAGCATAAAAAAAACTGAAGGACATCATGGCAACATTATACAATTATTCCGCGCTTATCTTATTCGAGACCGGGTACCTGAAATAACCAACAAAATTCTTTCTTCTATGAATGTAACCGATCTTAAAACTATTAACGATAATCTACTTTACTATCTAGACGACAAATTTACTTTGTACTTACGGTTTAATAAACAAGATATGATTGACAATGTTCTAACGCTTTCTTACGATGATTCTGTTCGCATCAAAATGAAACCAAAAATTAAATTAAATAAAGATAAAGCAATAGCTTCATACAAGGAATTATTGAGTGAATATTCATGAGAGTAAAACGAAGATATCTACTAACTGACAACGATGATCTTGCCAATATCAAATTATTAAATTTAAAGAACACTCGAATTGTACGAAATAGCTTTAGCAAAAC
>JACAFS010000040.1 GCA_013378385.1 Nitrososphaerota archaeon
AGATCTTATCATCAACTAAGAGGTCTTTATTGGGAAAAAAGTAATGAAGGAATACCAAGATTTGTAAGAAGTCAATTAGTAAAAGAGAAAAGATTTGATCCAGAACGTTTACATTTTGAGGATGAATTGTTTTTTGAAGAATTGAGAATTAATTACACTGAAGGAAAGATCAATAGTATGATAATTCACAATGAGGGGTTTGAATTGTATCCGAATTTACGTAAAGCAAGAATTGCGCAAAAACAAAGTAAGAGTCATAAAGTTAATTCATCATTTAGATTAGATATCAAGACAATCATTGTAGAAACGCCAATTACTTTACTTCCAGGAGTAATTTTCATATTAGGATTAAGAACTATTGCAAAGAGAATATTACCAGTTGAATCGGGAACTTCAAGATAATCATTTGGGTTAAATACAAAGATTTTAGAAGGAATATTAATGAAAGGAAAAACAGTAAAAGAATCGGCAATTACTTCGTCACATTTAATGTTGATAAAACACTCAGGAAATTTTATTTTCGATGCAGGGAAGACAATTCCAATGGTTCATGGAGGAATACTTATGACATTAATGGATGAGATAGCTGGAATGGTGGCAACTAAACATTCTGGAACACAAGTAGCGACAGCATGCATAGACATGCAGTTTGTTTCTCCAGCATTCGCAGGCAATAGAATGATTTTGAAATCGTCTGTAAACTATACTACAAAGACTTCAATGGAGATAGGAATAAGAATTGAAGCAGAAGATATGAAAAATGGAACAGTAAAGCATACTAATTCGTGTTATTTAGTTGCAGTAGCAATAAATGATGCAGGAAAACCTATGGAAATACCAGCAATAATACCCGAAACTGAAGATGAGAAAAGGCGTTTTAATGATGCCAAAATTAGAAATGAAGAAAGATTGAGGAAAAGAATAAAAAATTAAACTTACTTACTAATTACTCGTTGAATTTCTTCAATATCAGATGAGACTTCAGTTGGTTTTTCTACGAATTTAGTAATAATATCAGGATCTTTAAGACCGTGGCCAGTAGCTATGCATACTACTTCTTCATCACTAGAGATAGTTCCTTGACGGAGTAGCTTTTTCAAAGCAGCTATCGGAGCTGCGCTAGCAGGTTCTATAAATAATCCTTCAAGTTTTGCTAAATTCATCTGGCCATCAAGTATTTCCTTATCTGAAACAGTTGTCGCTAGACCTTTAGAATCATAAATTGCGCGTAGAGCTTTTTTCCAACTTGCAGGAGCTCCAATTCTAATGGCAGTAGCTAGTGTTTCCGGTTTTTGAACATTATTTACTTCCATTTTTCCTTCAGAAAATGCTGTAGAAATAGGAGCGGATCCTTCAGCTTGAACGCCAACAAGTTTAGGAAGTTTGTTGATTATTCCTAACTGATAGAATTCAGAAAGTCCTTTCCAAATCGCACTAACATTTCCCGCATTGCCTACTGGAACAATTATCCAATCAGGAATATGACCTAGTTGCTCAAATATTTCGAAAACAATAGTTTTCTGTCCTTCTAATCTGAAGGGATTAATTGAATTAACTAAATAAATATCATTATATTTGCTAGATAATTTCATAACTACTTCAAGACATTTATCAAAATTTCCATCAATTTGTAATACATGAGCACCGCAAATCATTGCTTGAGATAATTTTCCATATGCAACTTTTCCAGATGGTATTAGTACAATTCTTTTTAGTCCACCACGAGCTCCATATGCGGCAAGAGATGCAGATGTATTACCGGTAGATGCACAAGTAATAATTTTAGCACCGAGTTGTTTAGCTTTGGTTACTGCAACGGTCATACCTCGATCCTTAAAAGACGCAGTAGGGTTATCTCCTTCATTTTTAATGTGTAAGTTATCAATTCCAAAAAAGCTGGAAAGCTTTTTAGAATTATGTAACCTAGTTCCGCCTTCTTTAAGTGTAACTCGTTCTACATTTTGATCTATAGGTAAGAAATCTTGATATTTCCAAACGGACAATGGAGCGTCGCGCCACTTTGAATCAAGATTATTTGAAATCTTATTCAAATCATATTGAACTTCAAGTAAATCATTACATTTAGAACAATTATACATTATTGCATCAAGGTCAAATAATGAAGAACAATTAATACATTTTAGATTCATTAGTTTATCACATGAGCTCCTTTTCCAATTTTAGTAAGGATTACAGAAGAATCATAACCTGCAGATTTAAATTGTTTTTTAAAACATTGCTTGATTTTAGGAATAGATGTTTTGGCATCTAGAAATGATATAACTGAAGGGCCAGCGCCACTAATAGTAACACCCAATGCACCGATTTTTAATAATTCAGATTTGAGTTTGTAATAGTTTGGAATTGTACTAAAACGAGCAGGTTCAACAATATTATCATTCATTGATTTACCAATAAGACGTTTATTTCCGGTTGAGAATCCTGCAACCATCATCGCTGCATACGATACATTACTAACAGAATCAGTGAATTTTACTTTAGATGGAATTAATTTTCTAGCTTTACCAGTTTTTTTTGCAACAGACTTGACTTTAGGAATTCCTATACATACATGTAGGTTTTTTGGAGGCGAAAATGAAACAATATCTTCGCAAGTAGATGAATTGATTACAACAAATCCTCCAAATAATGAGCCGGCTACATTATCTGCATGACTAATTCCTGCAGAAGCCACCTCACCACTAGCTGCAAATTTGAGTTTCTCTTCGTCTGTTAATTTTAGAGAGAATAATTTGTTCATTCCAACAGTTACAGCAGCAGCTGTAGCAGCACTACTTCCAAGTCCTTTACCCGGAGTAACACCTTTCTTTACAATCATGTTTATCCCTTGTAAATTAAATTCTTTAATAATATTAATCGCAACAATTCCACCAGTATGTTTCTTGGGATCATTTGGTATTCCAGTCTTAAGTCCAAGATTTTTTATTGTAATTCCTGGATTTTCGCTTTTAGTAATTTTTACAGTATCATATAGATTGTCTAAAGCTATTGCAAAACAGTCAAAGCCTGAACCAAGATTTGCACTAGATGCAGGCCCAATAGCAGTAACATCCTTGATTTTTTTCAATATATGCTAGTAATGTTTGAATAATATAATAATATATTCATATTTTACTCATAATATATCGTGAAAATTCAACATATTAAAGAAATTTTTAATATGTTCGAACAGGTAGATTAAGAAGGAATAATGAATTGAGAACGATATTAATTGGATTAGGAACTATTGGTCAGAGTTATTGTCAATTACTGGAAAATAGGAAAGAAGATCTATTAACAAATTATGGAATTGATTCGAAAATTGTTGCTGTTGCAGATTCAAAAGGAGTGGCAATAGATGAAAAAGGAATAAACATAAGCGACATACTCAGTGTAAAGAAAAATAACAAGTCGGTTTCAGAACTTTCTATTGGAGATAAGAGTAAAACATCAATTGATTTAATTGAGGAAATTGATGCTGAATTATTAGTGGATGCAACGCCAACCAACATACAAGATGGAGAACCGTCAGCTAGTCTATTAGAGAGTGCAATGAAAACAAAGAAGAATATAATTACAGCAAATAAAGGTCCGTTAGCACTTGCGTTTTCGTCAATAGTAGAAAAAGCAGATTATAACAATGTAATTTTAAAGTATAGTGCAACAGTTGGTGGTGGCACCCCAGTATTAGAATTCGGAAGAAAATGTTTGGAAGCAGATAAAATATTAGAGATGCATGCAATATTGAACGGTACAACCAACTATATACTAACTGAAATGGATGATAGAGGGTTAAGTTTTCAAGATGCATTAAAAGAAGCGCAAGAACTAGGATATGCAGAAACTGATCCAACATTAGACGTTGATGGATTTGATGCTGCGGCAAAATTAGTCATAATGGGCAATTTATTGTTGGGTAAAGAACTAGTATTAAATGATCTGAAAATAGACGGAATACGAGACATAACGCAAAAAGATATTACTAAGGCAAAAGATAATGGAAATACTATAAAATTGATTGCGAGTGTGAATAATATGGCAAAAGTTGAACCAGTAGTAATACCTAAAGATGATCCTATGTCAGTAGCTGGAGCTTTGTGTTCAGTAAAATTTGTTTCAGAATTTGCCGGTGAAGAAATAATAATAGGAAAAGGCGCAGGCGGAATGGAAACGGCGAGTGCAATGATTAGAGATTTAGTTGAAATCAAACAGAATATGAGGGTTTAGTAATGAAAATAGTCTTAAAATTCGGTGGTACATCAGTAGGAAGTGGCAAGAAGATAATTAATGTCTGTGAGATTGTCCAGAAAGTAAAGAAAAACAATCAAGTAATCGTAGTTTCTTCTGCATTGCAATCAACAACAGATGAATTATTAGAATTATCTGAAAACGCAAAGAAAGGACAGGTTAATAAAAAAATTATTAATGACATAGTACAAAGACATCAAGATGCAATTAAAGACATAATTCAAGATAAGAAAATTCAAGATGAAGTTTTTGAAGAGGTATCAAGTTTAATAAAAGATTTAGAAAAAACAGTAGAAGGAGTAATTATAGTAAAAGAACTAAGTGATAAAACAAAAGATAAAATAGTTTCATTTGGAGAACGGTTAGCTGTGCCAATAATTTCTGCCAAACTCAGAGATATGGGAATAAAATCAGAATCTTTTACAGGCGGTGAAGTAGGAATTATGACAGATGAGAATTTTGGAAATGCATCGCCATTAATGAAAGTTACTCAACATAATGTTAAGAATAATTTATCGAACTTACTAGAAGAGACAGTACCCGTTATTACTGGATTTATTGGAGCAACACAACAGGGAGATATATCTACAATAGGAAGAGGTGGATCAGATTTTTCAGCCTCATTAATTGGAATGTGTTTAAGTGTGGATGAGATATGGTTTATGACGGATGTGGATGGATTGTTAACAGCGAATCCGAACATATATCCGAATGCAAAAACTATACCACAACTTTCGTATGATGAGGCAGTAGAAATGGCTACAATGGGTGCAAAGGGAATGCATGCAAGAGCTTTAGAACCCGCCAAGACCGCAAACATCCCTGTGAGAATTAAAAATACATTTAGACCAGACGTAAGTGGAACTTTGATTAATGATCAAATAATTGTAAAACCAGAGGAAATTACAAAAGCTGTAGCTTCACTGAATGGTTTAGCAATGATAACAGTTGCAGGTATGAACATGGTAGGAAATCCAGGAACTGCAGGTGAAATGTTTGGTATGCTAGGGCGCAACAAGATAAATATAATAATGATTTCTCAGAGTATTTCTGAAGCAAATATAACCTTTCTGATTAGACATGAAGATTTGAGAAAAGCTGTAAGTGTACTTCAAGTTAGTTTGTTAGGAAAGAGCGGAGTAACAAATGTAACGTCAGATGATGAAGTATGTGTAATATCAATTGTAGGTGCAGGAATGAAGGGTACGAGTGGAGTTGCAGCAAAACTATTTAATGCAATTTCGAAAGTTGATATAAATGTACAAATGATAGCACAAGGCTCTTCTGAACAGAACATATCATTCGTAATACATGAATCTGATTCTAAAGCAGCGATTGAAGCAATTCATAAAGAATTTAACATGGATTAATCGTTCAAATAACAATACTTTTAAATTTTTTGGGAAATATTTGACAATAAGATGTATAAAGTAGCAATTATAGGTTCTACAGGAATGGTTGGCCAACAATTTATTTCGAGTTTACAGAATCATCCATGGTTTGAGGTAACATGTTTAGCAGCGTCTGAGAGGTCTGCAGGTAAGAAATATATCGATGCAATAAAGAATAGTGCAGGATCTGTTCAGTGGTTTGGAGAAGGAGAAATAAATGAAAATATCAAAGATATGACTGTTAAGAATGTTAACGAAATTGATCCATCAGAATTTGATATTGCATATTCCGCATTAGAAGCAGGGGCAGCTCAAATTGAATCTAAATTTGCAGAACACATTCCTGTTTTGAGTACAGCGTCAGCGTATAGATATGAAGAAGATGTACCAATATTAATTCCAGCAGTAAACGATGAACATGTATCACTCTTAGAGAAACAGAAAAAAAGAGGGTGGAAGGGATTTGTTGCACCACAAGCTAACTGTACAACAACAGGTCTCGTAATAACATTAAAACCGATTTTGGATGAATTTGGTATTGATTCAGTAGTAATAACTTCATTGCAGGCAGTATCAGGTGCAGGAAGAAATCCAGGTGTACCTCTTTTTGATTTAGTTGATAATATAATTCCGTATATTCCAAAAGAGGAAGAGAAGGTATCAATTGAATTAAAAAAGATTCTGGGTAATTATGACGGACAGGGCATAGTTGATGCAAAGTATAATGTATCAGCAACATGTACAAGAGTAGGTGTATTAGACGGACATACAGAATCAGTATTAGTCAATACGAGAAATAAAGCTGAAGTAGAAGATGTAATTAAAGCGATGAATAAATTTGCTGACTCGCTTGCAGGTAAAGAACTTCCATCAGCTCCGAAGAAATTAATTACAATACATAAAGATCCTTTTAGGCCACAACCTAGATTGGACAGGGACCTGGAAGAGGGAATGACAACATCTGTAGGAAGAATAAGAAAGGATGAAGTGTTTCCAAATGGAATAAAATATGTTTTATTATCTCATAATACAAGAATGGGAGCTGCAAAAGGAGTAGTTCTTACAAGTGAGATGCTCATAAAATCAAATATAATTAAAAATTAGATTTTCGCATAGTTTTTAATTATTATCAATATATTTCATAATATTATGAGGAGAGTAATTAGAATTGGAGAAATTTGATGAAATAGATATAATAATTTTAGGGGAATTAACTCAAGAATCAAATATATCAATCCCAAAATTAAGTGAAAAAATCAGTATTAATTCTTCAGTAGTCTACAGTAGAATAAACAGATTAGTTAGAAAAGGATTCATAAAAAAATATACATTAGAAGTAGATGAGAATTTATTAGGATATCCAGTAAAAGCAATGATTGGTTGTAATATAAGTTCAAAACAAAGAGAAACTATTTTAGAAGATATTGAGAACATTGAAGAAACAAGAGAGATAATTGAGATTACTGGAAGATTTGATGTATTGATTTGGATAAGTGCTAAATCACTAGATGATTTGCATGAATTAGTATCAAAAAAATTGCCAAAGATAAATGGAATTACACATACAGAGGCATTTATTGAGATGAAAAGACGCAAATTAAACTTCGTTTCAAGGATAAATTCAGAGATTAATGAAGAGAAATAAGAGAATAATTAACCAAACCGTCTAATTATTTTACACCTATTCCATTAGATTAGATTAATCAATAAATAATATATGCAAAAAGTGGATTACGAATCATTCGGGAAATCCAAGAGAAACAATTATGAACAAGAGAAAATAATAAAAGACCCATTTGGAAAATTTGAGGATATAAATATACAAAAGGCGATTCCAAGAAAGATAATTAAAGATATAAAAAGAAAAAAAGAATTTATTGAAAATGGAATAAATAGAATAGAAGAAGCGTCAAAGATAAAATATCCAGAATATTATGTTGAACCTGTATTACCAGTTGCCTTTACATCTTTAGAAAGAGGAAGTCCGACGCCGTATTTTGCAAGGAATATATTTCATATATGGAAAGGAGAAGTAAGAATAATTATCCAATTATCGGCGCCATTAATAGCGTTTGGTCTAAAAGGTACAATACAAGCAATATTGGCACATGAATTTCTTCACTATATAGAATATGTAAGAAAATTTGAAAGATTAGATATCATTTCAGATGAAATATCGAGTACTTTATTTGAAGCGAAATACGCAGATGCGTGCAGGTCGTTCAAACCAGAATTGATATTTACACATAGTAATAAATCACCGCAGATTATAAAACATCTGAGAGAGAAATTCCAGAATCATTCAGTCGGTGAGAGATTAATTAAGAAAACAAAGGAAGACTGGATAAATAAGAGCCTGCCTGTACGTCGTGTTAGTTTAGAGAATAATGTATCTAGTATTCCGATAGAAACAATAATGAAAACGAAATTTGATTCAGACGTAGGAAAAAGAAT
Source organism: Nitrososphaerota archaeon (assembly GCA_013378385.1). GTDB lineage: Archaea > Thermoproteota > Nitrososphaeria > Nitrososphaerales > UBA57 > UBA57. The sequence continues at coordinate 8,094 of JACAFS010000040.1, forward strand.
TAAAGAGTTAGAACAAAATGCAAAAAAATCTAAATTTAGATGATGAAAAAGATAGAATTCTTCGTGTAATTAACAGAGTTACTAAAGGATTTGACATAGAAGCAATTTGTATGTATGGATCAAGAGTGTCAGGATATGCCAAAGAAGAAAGTGATTATGACTTGATTGTTGTAATCAATAATTACAAGGATAAAGTTAGATATAGATATATTTTTGATAAGATAGAAATCTCTGCAATTTTTGTTGATAAAGAATATATAATTTCTGATGCAAAAAATGCGTCGTTAGGAGAATTCGTAGTTGGAAGGTTATTAAATCCATACGAGGCGTTAGTAAATAAGAAATTTTTCGAGACAGTAGAGATTGCATATAAAAAGAGAGTAATATTAGAAACAATTGAGAAATTACAGATTAAATACAGGAGTTTAAGTGGATACTTGAAAATTCCAACTGAATATTTTCTATTTCGTAGATTAAACTTTAGAATGAGAATGTATCCGCCAGTAAAGTATAGTTACATAATGACCTATTCAGGAAAGATTAATGCGAAAAATGTAAGAAAGAGTGTGAAAGGGTTCAATAATGCAGCAAAGATATTGTATAAAGAAGACTATCTGCATTATGATAAAGAAGGAATAATAAGTATAAACAGTAAGAAAAGGAAAAACAGATTTATACTGAATTTGAGATTAGTTAGGAAAATAATCAAACATTACTATATACATCTATTAGCGGGAAGAGTGAGGTATAATATTGCGTTAAAAGAACTATTCTCAAAAATTAATCGTAAGAAACATATGAAAGAAATGCCAGAATACCTATCAAAACCTGAGAGTTTATTAAAAATTAAGTAATCAGAATTATTTAGCTGGCTTTTCTTCGGCCTTAGCTTTCTCGGCTGGCTTTTCTTCGGCCTTAGCTTTCTCGGCTGGCTTTTCTTCGGCCTTAGCTTTCTCGGCTGGCTTTTCTTCGGCCTTAGCTTTCTCTGCTGGCTTTTCTTCGG
>JACAFS010000041.1 GCA_013378385.1 Nitrososphaerota archaeon
CCCGATATAATTTAGAGAGAATGTATTTACTTCTACATCATGCCAGGCATGCCCATGCCGCCCATGCCGCCCATGCCGCCCATGCCGCCGCCAGCGCCTGGAGGGGGTGCAGGAGTTTTTGACGATGCAACTACATCATCTATTCTTAATAGCATTCCAGCCGTTTCAGTAGCTGCTTTAATGATTTGTTCTTTAACAATAGTTGGTTCATAAATTCCCAATCTTTCACAGTCGTCTACTTGACCTTTTACAACGTTAACTCCATACCATTTATTACCCTGTCCATGTGCCGCAGCAATTTGAACTTGAGTATCAATTGGATCAAGACCTGCATTTTCAGCCAATGTAATAGGAATAATTTCTAATGCTTCAGCAAATTTTTGTACAGCTAATTGCTCTCGTCCATTTAATTTATTAGAATAAGATTTAAGCAATCTTGAAATCTCAGCTTCAGGAGCTCCTCCTCCAACAACAATTGATGGTTTAACTAAGACGTCCTTAACAACCATTAATGAATCATGAATTGATCTATCTGCTTCGTCGACTACACGTTGTGTTCCTCCTCGAATAAGAATAGTTACTGATCTTGGATTCTTACATCCTTCTACAAAGACCCAATTATCTTCTTCGATTTTACGTTCTTCGACTATTTGTGATTTTCCAAGGTCATCTTTACTTAAATCTTCGAGATTAGTAATAATTCTAGCACCTGTTGCTCGGGATAACTTTTCCATATCACTTTGTTTTACACGTCTAACAGTGAGGATTCCTGCTTTAGCTAAATAATGTTGTGCAGTATCATCTATTCCTTTTTGACATACCATTACATTAGCTCCTGATTGTTCAATTTTGTCAACCATGTCTTTTAGCATAATATTTTCTTGATCAAGAAATTGTTGTATCTGATCAGGATTAGTAATATTAATTTTAGCGTCAAATTCAGTCTTTTCGATTTCAAGTGGAGCTGCAATTAAAGCAATTTTAGCGTTATCAATCTTTTTAGGCATACCTGCATGAACTACTTCTTTATCAAGAATAATACCTTGTATCAATGACGTATCTTTTAGCGATTCGCCTGCTTTCTTTTCTACTTTAATATCATCAATATCAACAGTGTACACACCATTATTCTCATCTGCAACAGCAACTACAGCATCAGTAACAATTTGTGATAACGTATCAGATTCTCTCCAAATTAATTTAGAAGCCATACTCGTTTTTGCAACTTTTTTTAACCATTTTTTATCACCAGGAGTAACTTTTATAGCAATTTCATCAAGAATTCTCAATGCCTCTTTAGCTGCTTTTTTATAACCGTCAACAACAATTGTTGGATGAACTTCTTTATCGATTAATTCTTCAGCTTTTTCGATTAAAGAACCTGCAAGAATTACTACTGATGTAGTTCCGTCACCAACTTCAGTATCTGCAGTTTTTGATACTTCAACCATCATTTTAGCGGCAGGGTGCTGTACATCAATTTCTTTAAGAATAGTTGCACCGTCATTAGTAATTGTAACATCTCCCATTCCATCTACCAACATTTTATCCATACCACGAGGACCCAATGAACTTCTAATTAATTCAGAGACTACCTTAGCAGCCATAATATTATTTTTTTGAGCTTCACGACCTTTTGTTTGACTCGAACCTTCTTTTAATATAATTACCGGTTGTCCATTAGGAGCAACGCCTACATTTGCTTGATGTGCCATATAACCTGAAGGATGTTAGACATAGCATATATATTTTGTGCGGATTTTCACATATCACAATCTAATTCTTCAATTCTATTTGGATCGAATAAACAAGAATAACATAAATTTTCAATCATATGTGCTTCAGTGGTTGGAACAAATGTATCTCCACATAATGAACAATTATTCATTATATTTACATAAAATTTGATATTAATTAAGTAGATCGAGTAACCGGTACGTCTTTTATGACAATAGAAGGAGATAAAACAGGAGTTTCAACTTCCCACCAATTAATCCATTTACGAGTTTGAGATAATGAATCAATATTAAGTAATTGTCTTGGAATATCATCACTAATACGAATGCCATGAATAGGAGAAGAGATTTTGCCGTTTTCTATAATAAAACATGCGTCTCTAGGAACAGTAGAATATGAACCAGCGGCGGGGTTTTGGAATCTAGTGTACCAATTATTTGTGATTAATAATCCATTGTTAATTGAAGATAGCTGTTCTTCGAAAGTAGTATTTCCAGAAGATACATCAATATTCCAACAAAAAGGAGCCATTATTCCTGCATTGCCTGTAGATTTCACTCCATATTTATTAGAAGTAGTAATATTGTGAAGATAGTTTGTCAAGATGCCATTATCAATTATTTTGGTAGATTGGGTAGGCGTTCCTTCATCATCAAAAATACGTTGATAAATACCATTTTTTGGATTACCAACGTCAGATAAAGATAAATCGTCGGATGAGACCTTAAGATTTATTTTATTGGCAAAAAATGAATCGCCAGAATCAACAGAATCAGCTGAAGCTGCATGGCCTACAAATTGGAATATATCTGCTGCAACAGTAGGTGTAAATAAGATATCATATTTTCCAGGATTGCATTGTCTTGGATTTATTGATGATTTTGCATAATCGCCTGCGTCGATTCCAGCTTTTTCAGAATCTATATCATCAATTGAAGATGAACATGACAAACCATGTCCACTAGATTTAGATTCAGTAAATGCACGAATATTTAATAAATTAGTAATAGATTCGTCTTTAGATTCAATACCAGCAGATGTTATTAATATTATTTCAGACATACGACTTGTAAATGATCCACATACTCGTGATGCGCCATGTTGTAAAGCAGAATTGATAGAATTCTCAACATGATCAATAATAGATTCAGAATTATTTATTTGGTCAATCTCGATATGTTTGTTTATTTCATAGGTAAAAGGTCCAGATGGAAGATGAGTATAATCATTATTTATAGGAGAATCATTGCAATATTGAAACAAAGAATCTAAATAATTAATAATGCTAGTTTCGTCTAGATTATAAATTACACCACTAGCGCGTTTTTTATCTTTTCCTAAATAAATCTCAATTGCAATATTTTCGGTACTGTCAAAGACATTGATTGAATTATTACTAAATCGTATAAGATCTTCATATTCTTTAGATAAGAGAAATGAATAATCGTCGCAATTAAGAGAAGAAATTTTATTTTCAACTATAGATAATATATTATTTAGATTCATGATCGAGTACCTATTCTAATATTTCTTAATCGAACATCAGGCGCTCCAGTCCAGACAGGAGCTCCTTGCATAGGTTCGCCTTTTCCACAGTTTGCGGCTTTGAAATCAAGGTTTTTGGAACGTGCATCAACAGAAGACCAGAATTTCTTGGATGTGAGTTCTAAAACGGGGGATTTAACATTTATGTCTAATTCGCCATTTTTGATTAGATAGGCTTCAAAACCAACATATCTTTGGTTTTCTCTCCTATCGTCTATATTCCATTCCATGAAATTTTTTATATAAACGCCTTTTTTTATGTCAGACAGTAATTCTGTGATATCATAATCTCCAGGTTCAATAAATGTATTAGACATTCTTATTATAGGTTCTTTATCAAATTCAACACTACGAGATGCAGCGTTACTTCGAATATTCATTTTGAATGATGTTTCACGATTATGTAATAAATCAGTAATAACTCCGCCTTTAATTAGTTCACGTTTTCGTGATTCAACGCCTTCATCGTCAAATAAATAAAATCCCATAGATTCAGGGATAGTAGGATCATCACTGACAAATACTTCTTCACTGCCAATTTTAGTTCCATAACAATCAAAACCAAGATAAGATTCTCCAGCTTGAGCAGCTTCCCTGCCAAGAATACGATCAGCTTCAAATGGATGTCCACATGATTCGTGAGCAACTAGACCAGCAATATCTGGACCAACGATTATATCAATATCTTCGTCGAATTTTTCAGATTTAGATTTAATAGAATTAGATGCAATAATCAATTGTTCTGGAATATATGAACTAAGGTCGAAAGATTTTATTTTCTCCCAACCGCCAGAACGTCCAAGTCCTGCATATCCAGCAGGAATGCTGAATGCAGACAATTGTCCATTATGATTAGCAGTAATAATACTATGAAATGAGACACGAGGAACACGACTCAATATGTGTGTGCCTTCAGTATTCACATAAAATTTTTCTTCAATCGAATTATCAATACCTAAAGTTCTATTAGGAAGAGAGACATCGGAATTAAATGATGTAATATATCCATCAACGTCTTTCAGAATTGATATCATATCTGTAACATGAACGTTTTTTAAATTTTCTTTTTCTGAAGCAGACCATTCTTTATTGACTGATTTTTCACTTGAAAATTCAATAGGAGCCTTTGATATTTTTTTAGATGATTTTGCTCTTGAAATTGATTTTTCAATTAAAGTATTAAGAGAATCATCAAACATATTAGTAGATGCAAAGACCATCACACCATCATAAATCATACGAATTCCTACGCCTTGTTTTTCATAAGAAATTGTAGGTTTAGATTCGCCATTTTGTAATATTGCAGCCAAATGTTGTGTAGAATGAAATCTAGCTTCGGCATATTCTACATTATATTTCTGTGCTTCATTAATAATCGAATAAAGTAAATCTTCATATTTTGATAATGAATTGGCAGTCAATAGTAGATTATAATAATCGGCAACAATATTAGTTTTATTAAGATGGGAAAAGTAAGCAAAGAGAAGTTTAATAAAGTAAGAATAGTTCCAGATACAAGCATAATAATTAATCAGATATTATCAGAAAAAATAGGAAAAGGAGAGATTAAAAATTCTGAAATTATAATTCCGATAGCAGTTTTAGATGAACTACAAGCACAGGCCTCAAAGCATCAAGAGATAGGATTTTTAGGATTAGAAGAATTAAAGGTAATCAAGGATATCTCAACTAAGAAAAAAATTAAATTCAGGTATTTAGGAACAAGGCCATCACTAGAAGATATCAAATTATCTAGAAGTGGAAGAATTGATGCGATTATTAGAGACGAAGCTATAAAAAATGATGCCATATTGTTTACTGGAGATTATGTTCAAGCAATAGTAGCAGAAGCAATGGGTGCAAAAGTAAATTATATCCCAAAGGTAATTGATGAAGAGGGCAGTAACCTCGACAGATTCTTTAAAGATGAATTAATTTCAAGTGTGCATATTAAACAAGGAATACCAATAAGGGTAAAAAAAGGATTGCCTGGAGAAATTGAATTAATTTCAATAGGAAAATCGATTGATGAAGACGAGATAAATAAAATAATTAAAGATATAGAGGAATTTGCACGAGTGAGTCAAAAAAGAGACAAACAAATAGTTCGTGACGGAGCAAAGGTAATTCAACTTGATAAATTCAGAATAACAATAACAAATCCTCCATTTTCAGATAAACCGGAAGTAACAATAATTAAACCAATTAAAAAATTACAAATTACTGATTATAGCATTCCTAAAAAACTAATGGAAAGAATAGAAATATCGGCAGAAGGAATATTAGTGGCGGGGAGTCCAGGTTCAGGTAAAAGTACATTTGCTTCTAGTTTGGCAGAATTTTATTCTTCAAAGAATAAGATTGTTAAAACAATTGAATCGCCAAAAGATCTACAAGTGAATCCTGAAATTACCCAATATGGGCAACTAGATGGTGATTTTGAGAAAACAGCAGAAATATTATTGTTAGTAAGGCCAGACTACACAGTATTTGATGAAGTAAGAAAAACGAGAGATTTTATGATTTTTGCAGATTTACGTTTATCAGGAGTTGGTATGATTGGAGTAGTACATGCGAGCAATCCCGTAAATGCCATTCAAAGATTTGTTGAAAGAATTGAAATGGGAATGATCAGTAACATTGTAGATACGGTAATTTTTCTTAAAGATGGAGAGATATCTAAAACATATCAATTGGAATTAGTCATGAAAGTACCAACAGGAATGCAAGAAGCGGATCTTACAAGGCCAGTTATCGAAATAAGAGATTTCATTGATTCGACTCTAGAATATGAAATATACACATATGGAGAAGAAAAAGTAATAATTCCAGTAATGGAAGTTGAAAAAAAAGAACGTATAACAAAAGACAAATCTATGAAAAAACTTCAAGATAATTATGGCAAATATATGAACGAGATGGATATTGAAATGGTTTCGTCTAGACGAGCATTAATTACAACTGATAAAAAGAACATTCCAGAGATAATCGGGAGAAATGGACAGAATATTATGAACATGGAAAAAAAACTAGGGATAAAAATTGATGTTGAACCAAGCAATAATGCATTAGGTAGAAATATCGACCACGTAATTCATGAAACGGGAAATTCATTAGATATTTTGTTTAAAAGAAAACTAGATGGAAAAACATTAAATCTATACATAGACAATGATTATATTTTATCCGCAACAGTAGGAAAAAAGAACAAAATAAGAGTTGCAAAGGATTCAGACATAGGAAAATCAATAATTAATGCAATAATTCAGGAAAGAAAAATTATTGTGACAAACGTAGATTAATTAAAAAATCTAGTTTTAATTTTCTTCATTTCGTCAATAACTGAATAAATAAGAATTACAAATCCAAATACAAGTAATGCACGAGTGAATTGTAGTTGTGCTCCACCTCGTTGTATTGCAGGGCCAAGTTCCAGCTCGGAAACTTCACCAAATCCTGCTTCTTGAATTTCGATAACACTTTGATTGAGAAATACTAAGTTATCAATTGACTTTTGAAAAGCAATAAATCCAAATATCAAAAAGAAAAGCCCTACAATGAATGTAAATTTTTTCAAACAAACTACCTTAATAACATAGTTTTAATTTTCTTCATTTCATCAACTATTGAATATATAAAAGTTACAAATCCAAATACAAGAAATGCACGAGTGACTTGCAATATGGCATCTCCTCGCCGTAATTGCTCAACAGCTTCTTCTTCGGAAAACTCAACTCCGCCGTCAGGAAGTCTACCCGCTCGAGCTTCTATTACGTAGTTTTCTAGGGCAATTATATTATCAATTGCATTATTGAAAGCAATAAATCCAAATATCAAAAAGAAAAGCCCTACAATGAATGTAAATTTTTTCAAACCGATTATCTCCTATCGATTAAAATGTTTTCCAACCAATTTATTCCTTGTGTAGTTATCTTAAACATAATTTTTTTATCAATATTTTTTTTATCTACATAACATAATTTTTGTAATTCGCTAAGTCGAGAACTAACAGATTTTGGATTAAGATCGGTCAGGTCGCATATATCAGAGATTGGTGTAAAGGAATTAGTTTTTCCTGCAAGAAATCCAACATAATTAGCAAGTAACTGAAGACAAATTCTTTCACGGTCACTCATTTTTTTTGAATTAATCCAGATTCTTGGTCCTTCAGATGTAAGTTTTATCAAGTTATGAAATTTTGATAAGATATCCTCTAATGAATAATTAATTGTGATTTTCTGAGCTAATTCAAGGGATGGGATAGATTTGAGAAGGAATTCATTAATTGAATGTAATACATCCTCAGGATTTCCCTTAAAATCAATTTTTGTATCTTCATGGGTTATTGTTACGGATAGTTCAGGCATGAAATCACGTCAAAATAGCTACAAAGTAGAATTTGAAGGTTTTTCAGTAGATGAAAGAAGAGAAGTAGACGCAGTATAAACATATTCTCCAGTATTACTTTTGAATCTTCGAAGACGTCCTGATTTTGCCATTCTTAATAGAGTAACTGCAACAGTTTGTTTAGGATACATTAATCCGTATAATTGTAAAATTTCTCTTATTTCATTAAGCTTCTTTGGAGTATCAGACCAATTACTAGTAAATAGTTTTAGTAATACATCGGTCAATGAATCAGATTTATTTATTATGATATCGGGAGGAATATTAGAAGTGTTTTCTACAGTATTATCGTTTATAGAAAATTTCTTATCAAGAGAATGTAAAGTAGATACGCCACTTAGGGATTCAATTATTTTTGGAATATGAGATATTATTTCATCAAGATTATTAATATCGCATTCAATATCAACTTCAGCGTTAGAAATTTTTAATTTAATTTTTGTAATAGAAGTTGTCATCAAATAATTTCCTAGAAAATTCTATATTAACCTATTGTAAGGGGGGTCTTTTCTGGACATATCGATAATTCCTCATAGAACCATTACGAGTCAATATATTTTCTCTAACAAGATCTTTTAATGAGTGTGAAATACTTGTTTTATCATAATGATAACCGCGTCGCGATAATTCTTCGTCTACTTCGGACAGGTTTCTTTCTTTGGTAAACCAATTTTCCTGCCATAAAGTCTCAATTAAATCTCTACATATAACATGTTCAGTGGATTTAGTCATCCTACTAGAAATAGTAGGTTTAGGATTGTCAGACACAGATGGGACAGATATTTTTGTATCAATGCCGCCAATTACATTTTCAACAGTTTGTTTAACTTTGTCTTCAGGGCAAGATATTTCGACCTCCCAATCTCCATGCTTCAGTTTTACTGTAATTTTTTCTTTATCAGACATTTTTATCCTTATTGTGCATCTTGCACAACATTTATATTTGAATCTTTCTCATTCCATGTTGGGCAAGATGGGCATGAATTATATTACACGAGAGAAAAATCAAACAAGTATAATAGAATTATTGGATAATATAGAGATCCCAGATAAACAGAATAATGAAAAAGAAGATTTTATGAAAATATTGAATAAATTAATTGAAATAAAATTAAATGAGTTAGGAAAAACATATTTCGAAGTTGTTAAAGAGAATAAAACAAGAGAAACACAACTCAGAAAACTAAATGCATGGGCAATTTGGCTTGAAGAAAATGA
>JACAFS010000042.1 GCA_013378385.1 Nitrososphaerota archaeon
CGGCTGGTGCTTCGGCTGGTGCTTCGGCTGGTGCTTCGGCTGGTGCTTCGGCTGGTGCTTCGGCTGGTGCTTCGGCAGACTTGTGTGTAAGATGTTTAAATTCAGGACGATATTTTTCAGGTAATGCAATAAATACTTTGATTCCCACTAATCCAACTTTTAGTAATGATTCGCAAGATGCAACGTCAACAGATTGTGATGCAGTAAATCCTGCTTTTGGAACTACACCTGATTTAAATTTTTCAAAACTTGCACGATCACTACGCATCTTTCCAGCGACTTGTATTTCTACACCGCGAGCTCCATTATTCATAATCATTCGCATAGTCCAATTAGCCGCACGTCGCATTGGCTGACCACGTTGTACAGAAGATGCCAATCGACTAGCCATAATTTCTGCATTAAGTTCTGGAATTTTAACTTCAGTAACGGAGATTTGAGGATTAGTAATATTAAATTTTGTTTCAAGTGCTTCAGTGAGAGAACGTATACCTGAACCTCTTCGTCCAATTACAAGACCAGGTTTATTTACAAATAAATTCAGAGTAGTTCCAACAGGTGTTTTTACAATATCTACACTAGAATAACCAGAATCCAATAATTGAGCTTTTAGAAAATCATTTAATGCAGTAAGGTCAGAATTCTTTGCTAATACTTTTTTAATCATTGTAGTCTGAGATTTTTCCATTTATTAATCAACCTGCAATTATTTCTATATGAACCAATTCATGATTCATCGGTGAGCTACGTCCCATTGCTCTAGGAATATAACCGGGGATAGTACGTCCACGGTGTGTAGCAGCGTGTATGATACGAAGATTTGATACATCTAGTCCTTTGAAATCGGCATTAGATTCAACTTCATTTAAAATTAGAGAAATATGTTTAGCTACCTTAACAGGATATCTACCTGCATGGAATTTATCAGTAGAACGTCTATGAGCTACTTCTTTCTTATGTCTACGAAAAGGAATTGATTTATTGAGTAAAATGACGTCTTCTAGTAAACTAATAGCGGTAGATAATTTTTTTCCTTTAATAGTATTACAGACTTCGCGAGCAGCCTTAGGGCTCATATTAATCTCTCTTCCAGAGGCACGTGCGTGAACAACTGGATCGTATTGCTTGAAACTATATCCAAATTTGGGCATTTTACAATTTTACACCTTAACTATAGAATTTACAAATCTGTTAATGAAGATATAAGTTTTTTTCAATTTTAAAAACCTATTTCAATGGGACGTAGAGACTTGATTTAGAAGCACCAATTCCAGGTGTTCCATGTTGTACTTTTTTATTAGTAATAGCGTATTCGCCAAGATAATGACCAATCATAGATGGTTTAACTTCAACAGGAACAAATTCTTTTCCTGTATATACATGAATTGTTAATCCCAACATTTTTGGAAGAAGAATGAGGTCTCGAGAATGAGTACGTATACTTTGGTCAGACGAGTCTTTATTTATATTATCAACTTGTTCCAAGATTTTCTTTTTAGTATCAGAGAGTCCACGAGTCAAGGAGCGTCTTTGACGAGATGGTACGAGTTTTAGAAATTCATCCAACGACATACTTTGTAATTCTTTCATCGAATGACCACGATACTTGAATTCTTTAGCCATAATCTATACCTCCGAAATCCTTGATCTTCTTCTTGCTCTACCTGGACCAGTTTTACTAGCGGCAATTGAACCAACTTTACGTCCTGGTGGTGCATTTCTAGAAGTAGATGTACTTTGGTGTGGACTTTGATGTCTACCTCCGCCGAATGGGTGATAATGAGATCCCATCGCTACACCTCGTACTTTAGGATGGAGAATTCCATAAGCTTGGTGATGACGTGCTTTATTACCTGCTTTTAAGAATGGCTTTTCTTTAAATCCAGCAGCAGACATTGCACCAATAGTTGCACGACAGTTTGTTTGAACAACAATACTTTTTCCTGAACGCAATCTAATGAGAGAACCATCTACAGTTTTGCTATAAAGTAATGCAGAAGTACCTGCACTTTTTGCAATTTTTCCACCGTCTCCAAATGTTCGTTCGATATTACAAATAGAAGTTCCTTCAGGTATATCACGTAATGGAAGAATATTACCGTCTTGGATTTCAGAACTAGAACCAATAGAAATTTCTTGGTTTACTCGAAGGCCATTAACAGCAGGAAGATAAGCGGTTTTATTATTAAATACAATTTTAGCAAGTGGGACAGATCGACCTCGTTCATGTAACAGGTCTTTTACTATACCAGTAACAGTATTATTAGAATCAAGAAATGGATAAGATGCAGGTGCAATTTTACCTTTATTATGACTCCTATATCGCATTCCTCCATCGCCACGACGTTGAACAAGGATTCTTTTACCCAGTCTACATAACACCTAATTTTGTAGCAAGATCGAGAGCAGAGTCGTCATCGCCAAAAGTGACAAATGCTTTCTTGCCTTGGATAGTCTGAGCAGTATTGATTGCTTTCACATTAACCTCATATAAGATACTAAGTGCTTGTTTTATAGTGTTTTTGGTTGAATCATTACTAACAATAAAAACTAACTTATTTTCTTTTTCAATACGATCAAATGTATTTTCAGTTACATATGGTCGAATAATTATTGATGCAGCTTGATCAGGACGCATTAATTTCCACCGCTTTCAAGATATTGCTTGATAGATTAGAGAATGAACTTTTTGTCCAGACAACAAGTCGCCCAGCGTCAGTTCCAGGAGCTAAATCTGAGACATTAAGGTTTTTTGCTTCAACTAAATCAACACCTAATAGATTTTCACATGCATCGCCTATTCCTAAGTCATTAGAACAAACAATTAATGGTCCTTTCTTAATTTTTCTCGAACGTCCACGTAATCTTGACTTTCCTGAACGTAAACGTACATCAGACGATCTTTCGAGTTCATTAGAAAGACCAAGGTTAATCAAAGTAAGGCGAATATCTTTAGTTCGATTCATTGATTCAATATCATCAATTACAATCAAAGGAAGATTAAGTATATTATCAATTCTGTGACCACGATTAATGACAAATTCCCGATTCATAGAAGCAGAAATAGCAGACATAAGAGCAGATGTCTTTTCTTTTTTATTTAATTTTTGATAGATATTTTTTTCACTTCTGGGCGGATGTGGATTACGACCTCCTGTAACACCTGCAACTCCTGCAGCACTGCCTCCTCTAGGTCCGCTATGGGATTTAATACGACCAATTCGAGAGATTCCTCGACCTGTATTCCATGATTCGCTACTAGCGCGTTCTCCAGCAAGTGGATCAGTTCCTTTAGGAATTCTACTGTGAGATTGAATTGCAAGAACTGCTCTTTTAATCAATCTAGGATTATACGGAGTTGAGAAAACTAATGGAATCTGGATTTTTTCCACTTCGTCCCCATCTAAATTATAAACAGGCAACATCATTCTAATTCGCCTTTCTGTGTACTGAGTTTTAGAACTTTAGGAACATCTAATTTTCGACCTTTTGATCTAATTGGATATCGAAGTATAACAGGTCGTTTGATAGGACCTGGCAATGAGCCTTTAATGATAACGTAGTCTTCAGGTACTAAACCGAAATGGGTGAAACCACCATCAGGATTAACACTTTGTTCTTTTTCATTTGCAATAAAAAGAACTTTCTTATTAAATTCAGTTCGTTGATGAAAACCCATTTGTCCAGCACGAGGAACCGTATACATAATATTTGCGGGACTCCAGGCACCGACAGTACCAACTTCTCGAACAGTTTTTCGAGATTTATGTTGTTTCTTTTTTATACCGAATCGTTTTACAGGTCCTTGCCAGCCTTTACCTTTTGTAACACCAAGTGCATCGACCAACATTCCGGGTTTTATAATATCAGAAACAGTAATTTTCTTTCCTAAATTATTTTCAATATATTCAAATTGACTCTCTAACGTAATACCTCCAAGTCCAATTTCAAACAAATATGGTTTGATTTGAGATAGACCTGCTTGCTTAGGGGGTACAGAAACAATTGCAGAAAGTTTATTCAAAGATTCAAGATTGTCTTTGATTTTACCAATTTTAGAATCGTAATCAGAATTTAATTTTTGTTTTCTTGGTATTTCTTTAGGAAGTTGTTTTGCATATACTTCACTAAAAACGAAAAGTCCATCAAGACTATTTTTGTATGCGCGTAAACCGACAATAGTCATTGGAGCACAAGACAAAACAGTAGCGTGATTAAAGATAGGTTTTCCAAAGGTAGGAGATTTATCTACATTATCAACAGTCAGAACATTCATAGAACCGACTTTGAAACCCATGAAACCAAGTAGAGTAGGTTCTTCTGATTTAACATCAGGCCAATTTCGAATTCTTGCATTTAGAGTACCATGTCTACCTCTTGGCCTAAATGCCAAGGAACCGCGTCTTGGAGCTGAATGTTTTCTACCCATATTGAATCACTTTGAATAAAGTAGAATAAACGTGAATTGATTTTTAAGCATTGTGATTTTATATCCTATAATTCAGATTTATTCAATTAATTTCCATATATAATGACCCGAATAACCGCCAATTTTTGTAATGCGGTTTTTTGATTCAAGATCCTGAAGGAATTTATTAGCAACTGACGCATTAACGTTCAATATTCTTGATGTTTCGTATAAAGTAATAGCTTTAGTACTGCCAAAGACTTCTTTGAGTTTATTATCGTCAATGTTAGGCACAGATAATCCATGACTGATATCTTCTATCGATTTCTCCTTTGGTTTGCTACTAGATTTAGTATCAGATTTCTCCTTTGATTTGTTCCAGCTTGACTTATTATCTTTTTTTGTCTCTGACATATATACAATATAACAAAAAACATAGTAAGATAAACTTTACCACAATTAAAAAAGACTAGATTAATAATATTTGAGAGTTATTGGATAGGTGTGGATTATAGCGTAGTTGCACAAGCATATGAAGATATGGAAAAGACTAGGAAAAGGTTAGAACTTTTAGAGATTTTAGCAAATCTTTTCAAAAATACACCGTCAGAAGTCATTGAGAGAGTAATATATCTAACACAAGGTAAGATAAAACCAGATTTTTATGGAATAGAAGTAGGAATGTCAGATAAATTAGTAATGAAAGTATTAGAAAAATCTACGTCAATGTCCAAAGTTAGGATACAAGAAGAGTATAAGAAAACAGGAGATTTAGGAGAAGTAACAAAGATTGCATTATCAAATAAAATACAAACTACACTAGTAAAAGATAGATTAACAGTAGAAAGGGTTTATAGTACATTTGAAGATATTGCAAATACCACTGGGCATGGATCAGTAGATATAAAAATTGCACATTTATCAGGTCTATTATCTGATTGCACACCACTTGAAGGAAAATATATTATAAGAACACTTACTGGAATACTAAGATTAGGAATAGCAGATTATACTGTTTTAGATGCATTAGCTGTTACATATACTGGCGATAAAAAAAACAGAGGATATTTAGAAAGAACATACAATATTTCAAGTGATCTAGGTAAAGTGGCAAAAATTGTTGCAGAAAAAGGTTTGAAAGGATTAGAAGAAATTAACATCGTAGTAGGAACTCCAATTAGACCAATGCTTGCAGAAAGATTGAGTTCATCACAAGAAATCATTGATAAAGTAGGTGGAAAAATGAGTTTAGAATATAAATTAGATGGTGAAAGATTACAGATTCATGTAAAGAAAAAACAAGTGAGTATTTTTTCGAGAAAATTAGAGAACATAACAAACCATTATCCCGATGTTTCTTCAATAATGAGTGAAATCAATATAGAAAATATCATAGTAGAAGCAGAGGCAGTAGCAATAAACAAAGAAAATGGTTCGTATTTACCATTTCAGGAACTTATGCATAGAAGAAGAAAACATAAAATTGAAGAAGCAGTAAAAAACTATCCAATATCGATTAACTTATTTGATATAATATTTTTTGATAATGAAGATTTAACAGATTCGAGTTATGAGCGCAGAAGGAAAATTTTGAATAGTATAGTAAAAAAGAATAAAAAATTAGATATTGTTAAAAATAAAATAATTCAAAGTGCTGAAGAAATAGATAATTTTCTAGAACAATCTATAGAAGAAGGTTGTGAAGGATTGGTAATCAAAGATCTACAAGGAACTTATAGAGCAGGGGCAAGAGAATACCTATGGATTAAATTAAAAAGAGAATATAAATCAGAAATGTCAGATACTTTAGATTTGGTAGTAATTGGAGCAATATATGGAAAAGGGAAAAGAGTAAACAGATATGGAGCGTTACTTTTAGCAGCTTATGATAAAGAAGAAGACATGTTTAGAAGCTTTTGTAAAGTAGGAACTGGATTTTCAGATGAACAATTGAAGATAATTTACGAGAAACTACAAAAATGCATAATAAAAGATAAACATGCAATGGTGGATTCAAAAATGGAAGTAGATGTATGGTTCAAACCAAACATAGTATTAGAAATCACTGGATCTGAGATAACTATCAGTCCAATACATACAGCAAATATGAATGAAATTCGAAAAGATTTTGGTCTTGCACTACGATTTCCAATATTCACCGGAAGAATTAGAGAAGATAAAATGGCTCAAGATATAACCACTACAATGGAAATAATGAATGAATATAGAAAACAGCTAAAAAAAGTAATAAATTAGAACAAGGTTAAGGTTTTTTAATTCGTATAACATGTAACTTGTATGTTTTCTGGGGGTTCTGAAGATAAAGCAAGAGGAAAGACGCAAGCAGTATTACTTGACGAAACAAGAAAAGTATTAGATTCGTCAAGAGAGTTAGTAAATGTATTTAAAGCAGTTATTGACAATGATGAAAAGAAAGTTAATAATTCAATTAAGAAAATAGGAGAAGCTGAAGATGAAGTTGAGGGATATAGAAGAGCATTAACAAGAGAATTAGCAGAAGTAGGAAGTCTATTAATGAATAGAGAAGATTTGTTAAAAACAGCTTACGAAATAGAAGAAATAGCAGGCTATACTAGCGGTGTTGCATTTAGAATGTCAATTGTAGATAATAAATCATTAAAGAAATCGTCAATAAAAAAAGAATTTGAAGAATTACTAAATATGATTATTGAATTAGTTCATAAATTAAATGAGATGGTAAGATCTCTTGCAGTAAATCCAGATAATGTAATTCAAACTGCATATGAGTTGCAAAAAATTGAAAGAGAGACTGATTTGAAATATAGAAATCTTGTTAAGATTATAATGAAAGAAGTTACGGGTGCAAAAGATGCAATGTTACTAAAAGATGCTGCAGAACACATAGAAGAAATGGCAGACAGATGTTTATCAGCGGCAGATTCAATAACAATTATTGCAATTGGATTATAGTATGCCGAATAAGTTGTTTAAAGGAGAATTAGTAGAAAATAGAATAGTAATTTGGGACATCGAAGAATCAAAGAGAATATTCGGAGATGGTTATTTTGGGAAGCCATTAGGAGTTCCAAAACCCAAAGGAACTGATTTTGATGCGCCATTAATTCTTGATTTAATTGAGGGATATTATCTGGTCTCGGAAAAAAAGTTAGCAATTCGTGATTTAGTTTCAGGAAAAGCAATTTCAAAAAAGAGATTAGTAGAAAAATGTGAGAGTGAATACATGTTATTCAAAGAGAAATTTCTCGTCTACAAGGAATTAAGATCGCGAGGGTATATTGTCACTCCCGGAATAAAATTTGGAAGTGATTTCGCAGTTTACGAACAGGGACCAGGAATTGACCATGCGCCATACATTATTCAAGTTATGGTGCCTCAAGCTAATCTTACAGCAACAGGTATTGTATTAGCAGGACGTTTGGCAACAACTGTAAAAAAGAAGTTCCTAATTGCGGTTGTTAATTATAGTCAAGAAGACGTAGAATTCTTGTCATTTGAATGGTGGAGAGCTTAGTCTCATTTTTATATTATAAGAGATATCGCAGAATACATGAAAGATAATCGGGTTGAGGAGAATGATTTCGTATTATTCTATTTGTCCCCAAGAAAGAAATGGTTAATTCAAGTTACTAAGGAAAAACAAATACACACACATGCAGGATTTATTGAAGCCAAAGATGTAATAGGAAAAGAATATGGCCAATGTGTAATAACTAATACAAATAATGAAATATACTTATTGTATCCTAAACTTAATGATTATATTTTCAAGTCAAAACGTGCGACGCAAATACTTTATCCAAAAGATATGGCAATAATCGCGAGTTGGACGGATTTGAGTCATGGAATGAATGTAATAGAAGCAGGAACTGGAAGTGGATCTTTAAGTTGTGTAATAGCAAATTTAATTCGACCAGATGGACATCTATATAGTTATGATATAAGAGAAGAGTCCCATGAAATTGCAAAAAAGAATATTGAAAAAGCAGGATTGTCAGAATATGTTACATTAAGCCTTAAAGATGCAAAGTTAGGTTTAGAAGAAAGAAACATGGATGTAGCAATATTAGATTTGGGGGATCCATGGACTTTAATCAAAACAATGAAAGATTGTCTTAGACCAGGAGGTTCATTAGCTTCAGTATCACCAACAATCAACCAAGTTGAAAAAGTTGTAATTGAATTACAGAATGAAGGGTTTCTAGAGATAGAGACATTAGAAATTTTGATGAGAGAGATGGAAGTAAGAGAAGGAAAAACGAGGCCCGCGATGAGAATGATTGGTCATACGACATATCTAACGTTTGCAAGGAAAAGTTTAGATACAGTTACAG
>JACAFS010000043.1 GCA_013378385.1 Nitrososphaerota archaeon
CGAAGATAAAACCTGCAGGTAGAAAATCAACAAATTCCCAGAGAAGATTAAGTTCAGATACCATATCAAAGACCTAATCCCAGTAACTCCTTAGCAATAATCATACGTTGAATGTCATTTGTTCCTTCGTAAATCTCAGCAATAAATGAATCCCTAAAACCGCGTTCAATTTCAGAACCATCAGCAATACCAGCTAATCCCTGTATTTCTATAGCAGTGGTAATCGCACGAGATGCAACTTCAGAGACATATGCCTTAGATATTGCAGAACCACGAGACACTCGATCGCGTAATTGCCGAGGAACTTTTTCTTTAGACTCGATAACTTCATAATATTTTTCTAATTCAGTTAGATTGTTATAACACATAAATTTCGATGCATAGACTTCCATAGCTACATCGGCTAATTTCCACTGTATAGATTGACGATTTGATAGATTGCCTCCCTCGCTTTGATTTTGTCGAAGATAATCGACAGATAAGTCAAGAGCGCGTTGAGCTGCGCCCAAAGAACCAACAGCTAATGTAACACGACCGCCGTCAAGTGTTGAAAGTGCAACCATAAAACCCGCTCCTATATCACCAAGAATATTTTCTTTTGGTACTCTACAGTTTTCAAATATTAATTCGACTGTGGATGAGGCTCTCAATCCGAGCTTTTTCTCCTTTTTTCCTACAGAGAAACCATTCATATTTTTTTCTATAATGAAGGCAGTAATTCCTCCCATTGGTCCAAGTGACTTGTCATTAGCTGCAAAAACTATGATATATTCCGCTTGATCTCCATTAGTACAAAAGATTTTACTGCCATTAAGAATAAAATCGTCTCCGTCAGGAGTAGCGGTGGTTTGGAGATTTGCTGCGTCACTACCTGCGCCGGGTTCGGTTAATGCAAATGCGCCTATTGATTTACCAGATGCAAGAGAGGGTAAAAATTTATTTTTTTGTTCTTCTGTACCAAAGAGAATTATCGGAGTTATACACAAACCAAGATGTGCTCCAAGTATTGTTCCATGTGATGCACAAATAGCTCCTAGCTCTTCAAGAAGAATTCCATAGTTGATTTTCGATAATCCTTTTCCTCCATATTTTTCTGGAACTGTCAAACCGAAATATCCCTGTTCAGCCATTTTTGATACGTTTTCAGATGGAAATTCCTCTAATTTGTCGTATTTACTTATAGTTGGTAATATTTCGCCATGAATAAAGTCGCGTACGTCACGACGGAATTTCTCTTGTTCGTCGGTAAAGGAGAATTCAAACGGCATTAACAGTCACTGCAAGTCTAATTAGTTTAAGCGTATCGCATGAAATTTGATGAAGGCTAATTAATGAATGGCTTTGAGACGATTAATCTTAGATCGTCATTAGAGTCACATATAGATTTTAATGTTTCTGCATCTCGAACAGTTTTTTCAATTGGATAATCCTTGATATAGCCATATCCGCCATGCACTAATAATGCCTGTTTTGTATTACGTTGAGCCATTTCAGTTGTAGAAATTTTTGTCATAGCAGATTGTCGTAAGATATCTTCACCTTTATCTTTCAATCGAGAAACTTTTTCCAGCATAGCAAGAGAAGTTTCAATGTCAGTGGATATGTTGGCAAGTTTACTTTGTATTGCTTCAAAGCTGCTAATTGGTTTTGAGAATTGTTTGCGTTCATTTGAATATTTTACGGCTTGAGAAAGTGCAGATTCCATCACTCCGGTACTTATTGCACTAATACCTAACCAAGAACTTTCTTGGATTGAATTAATGATTTTATGTGTATTCTCGGGTAAGCCAATAAGATTAGTTTTTGGTACATTACAACTATAAAATGATACTGGAACTGATTTGTTTCCACGTAGGCCTACGGTGTTGATTGGTTTGCCAATAGAGACGCCTTGATTACCTTTTTCAATTACAACAAAACCAAGTTCTTTTCCAATATTACAAAGTACGATAAAATAATCAGCTATTTCTCCATTGAAAGCGAATTTTTTATTACCGCTGATTGACAGGCTATCGCCTTCGTCCATAGCCTCAGTATTGAGATTTCGTATATTCAATGTGCTTCCGTCATCACCAATTAATGCGGTGCCAAGTTTTTTGCCAGTATTGAGATTATTCAACATGCCTTCTTTTTGTTCGTTAGAACCATACTTTGTGAGTAATTGAACTGAGAAAACATTCTGAAACATTAAGAGAGCAGACAATGCGGGGGAATATTTTGCAAGTTCTAACATAGCATGTATAAAAGTAGAGAAATTGGTTTCTGCTCCATCGAATTCACTGGAACCTAACATTCCATAAAGACCTAACTCAGAAACTTTTTCTAATATTGAACTAGGTATTTCAGAATTTAGTTCTATGTCAGAAGTAATTGGATTAATTTCATTTTCTCCAAAGTCTTTTATTACATCCTTAATCATATCGATTTCTTCGTTTGAAGATGTCAAATTATTCATATTGTATATTCATAGCATAATAATCTTATCCAAGTAAACATTTTATTAGTACGAGATAAAAACACGTGAATGAAAAAATGCGAATACCAGGTACATACATTCTATTAGGAATAAATTTTCTATTTTTTATAATTCTCAACATGATACTAGGGAGCACAGTATGTGGCGACATACCATGGAGAATGTTTTGTATAAAGAGCGATTACTTGTTTCAATTTGCGCAAGTAAACCAGCTTATATTTGCAGGTGAAAATCTCTATCAATTAATTACAAAGATGTTTGTTCATATTGCTATTCTGCATTTCTTATTAAATATGATTAGCTTATGGTTTTATGGAATAAGATTAGAAAAAAGTTCAAGTGGATTATTTGTAATTTTAGTATTTTTGATAACAGGTATTTCGACGAGTATAACAAATTTATTTCTAGGAACAATTGTTTCTGCGGGAGCGTCAGGAGCAATTTTTGGAATAGTTACCACATTTACAGTTCTTAATTGGAATAAGAAGAATACAAAAATATTATTTTTAGCTTTCATAATTTTCATACATTCGCCAGCAATACTTGGGTCTAGTATAAACTATCTTTCGCATTTTACTGGATTAGCATGTGGGGCAATACTTGGAATATTAAAAATGCAATCAATAGACAAAAATAAGTAATTACTTTTTATTCTGCAAGATCGGGTATAAATTATGAACAAAGTATTCCTGATAGGCGCAGCAGGAACAGCATATGGAAAGTCAAATTTGACGGCTAGAGATTTATCAATGCTTGCTTCAAAACATGCAATAGAAAACGCGGGAATTAAACCGCAAGACATTCAAGCGTCATTTGTTGCAAACGCATTCGGTATGGCAGAAAAACAGGGGCATCTAGGTCCGTTGTTAATGAGTAGTTTAGGAATTCCTCATGCTCCATCTTCTACAATAGAAGCTGCTTGTTGCAGTGGAGGATCAGCTTTCAGGGAAGCTTATGTCAATGTTGCTTCGGGTTTCTATGATGTCATGTTAATCACGGGAACAGAAAAAGTAAGTCATTTAGACACTTTGACTGCTACGACATATTTCGCATATGGTGGGGATTATTTATTTGAAGGATGTTCAGGTGCGTCTTTTCCAGGACTTTATGCTGCAATGGCCAGAGCTCATATGCATGAATATGGCACGACAGAAGAAGAATTGGCCGCAGTTGCAGTAAAAAATCACAATAATGGAATGTTTAATGAGAAAGCACATCTTCAGAAGAAAATCACAGTTGATGATGTGTTAAAATCTCCAGTCGTAGCTGATCCATTGAAATTATTTGACGCTTGCCCGTTTTCTGATGGTGCAGCGGCTGCAATTATTGCAAGTGAAGAATTTATGAATAGAAATGGATTAGAAAAAAAGATTTCGATAAAAGGTTCTGGCAGATCTGGTGGATCTGGTTCATTGCATACCAGGGAGGACATGTCGAGTCTAGAATCGACAATTAGAGCGTCTAGAGAGGCACTAGGACAAGCAGGCATCAGTGTAAAAGATCTTGATTTCGCAGAAGTACATGATTGTTTTACCATAGCAGAAATAATTGCCATGGAGGATTTGGGAATATTTGAGAAAGGACAAGCAAGCAAGGCTGTTGTTGAAGGAAGAACGGCGATAAATGGAGAAATTCCTATAAACCCTTCAGGCGGTCTAAAATCAAAGGGTCATCCTGTTGGAGCAACGGGAGTAGGTCAAATTGTGGAGGTTTTCGATCAGTTGACAGGAAACTCTGGCAAGCGTCAAGTAAATGACGCAAGGATTGGACTTACACATAATGTTGGTGCAACTGGTGGAAGTTGTGCAGTGCATATTTTTGAGAGGGAATAACATGTCAGATGAAGCATTGTTTGTGAATGATATAATTGAAGCTACGAGAGATGGAATAATCAAAGCTTATCAATGCACTGAATGTAATGAGATGGGAGTATCAGTACAAGCATTATGCAAACAGTGTGGTAATAATAAATTAAATATAAAAGAGATTAGTAATGTTGGGAAAGTTGTAACTTATACTATTCAAACAGTTGCACCTGACCCTTTTGTAAATGAAGTTCCTTATGCATGGGTAATTGTAGAATTAGAAGATAAGATCAGAATAACTGGATGGATACCATTTATTTCGTCAAAAGAACAATTATCTATAGGACAGAAGGTAAAACTTGTCAAATCTTACAAACCTGGAATGGTTTTTGAGAAACTATCTGAATAAGAGTTAAATCGAATACAATATGAGTTGATTATAATGGTATTATTTGTAAAACGTGTGGGTGTAGTAGGCGGAGGAGCAATGGGCAGTCAGATAGCAGACATCATGGCGATCAATGGTAAAGAAGTAATTATAAAAGATGTATCTGAAGAGTACCTGAAAAAAGCACGAGAAAATGTAGAAAAGAACTTGGATAGTTTATTGGAATTTAATTTAACTCGTGCCGATAAGGAGATTGAAAGAATTGAAAAGTCTAATCAGATACAATTAACTGATGAGCAGAAATCAAAGATACAGGAGACGTTAAAACCAAAATTCAATGAAGATATGAAGAAAGAGGCGATGGATAAGATACAAACTACCACTGATTATAAAGAATTTAATGATGTAGATCTAGTAATTGAGGCCGTATTAGAAAATGTAGATTTGAAGAGAGAAATTTTCAGTGAATTAGATAAAACTACGCCTTCACATGTAGTTCTGGCTACAAATACTTCGTCATTGTCGGTTACAGAGATTGCATCGGCAACAAAGAGACCAGAGAAAGTAGTTGGAGTTCATTTTTTCAATCCTCCTGTGACATTGCCGTTAGTAGAGGTAATACCTGGTATGGAAACGAGCGAAGAGACAGTAAACGATATGATAGATTTCATGTCCACAGTGAGGAATCACAGGTATCCGATGCAACCGATAAAAGTGAAAGAAGTCCCTGGATTTCTTGTTAACAGAATTCTGTTTGCAATGATGAATGAAGCATACTCTTGTTATGACGAAGGAGTAGCTTCAATGAGAGATATAGACTTGGCAATGAAAGCAGGAGCTGGTATGCCGATGGGTCCGTTTGAATTATCAGATTTAGTTGGAATAGATGTGATTTATCATGTGGAAGAAGAAGTAAGAAGGATGATAGGTGGAAATACTACACGTCAACCATCACAAACGATAAGAAAGCTTTATCATGCGGGACGTTATGGTAAGAAAACTAAGAGAGGATTCTACGATTATAGGTGATTATATGTCAGAAAATGAATTAGTTAAAATAAGAATAGAAGACGGAATTGGAATTGTTACAGTTGACAACCCACCAGTAAATGCGTTGAATTTAGCAGTGTTAGAAAAATTAGACAATGTAATCGATGATGTGTCAGACAATAATGAAATAATTGGAATTGTATTAACGGGAGGAGGAAATAATGCATTTTGTGCAGGTGCAGATATAAAATCATTTGCGCAGTTGACCGATCCAAATGATGTGTTAGCAGTAATTGAATTGGGGCAAAAAGTTTTCAAGAAGTTAGCAAACATCAGCAAACCAGTTGTTGCAGCAATTAACGGTGCAGCATACGGCGGAGGAAATGAATTAGCTCTTGCTTGTGATATTAGAATATCTTCTGATAGAGCGAGGTTCTCTCAACCAGAAGTCAACTTAGGATTAATACCTGCTTGGGGCGGAACGCAAAGACTGAGTAGATTAGTGGGTGTATCAAAAGCAAAGGAACTAATATTTACAGGTCAATTTGTTACTGCTCAAGAGGCATATAGAATTGGAATGGTAAACAAAGTAGTTCCAGATGGAGAAGAATTACGTGCAGCTTCAGATATAGTTAGACAGATTGCATCAAGGGCAGCGCCATTAGCCATCAAAGCTGTAAAAGAGATAATCAATACAGGAAATGAGGAAAAGACACTGGAAGATGGGTTAGATTTAGAGGTAGAAGCGATGAAAGAATTGGTAAAAACAGAGGATATTCAGGAAGGTATAAAGTCTTTTACGGAAAAAAGACAGCCAAAATATCAAGGAAAGTAAGATATTCACAATTCTTAAATTTGTAGAATTTTTATTACTAGTGATTAAGATGGCAGAAATAATTGTAGAAACATTATCTTCATCCAGTGGTGGAGCGATTTTTCAAGTAACAGTAAGAGACGAAACTAGTCAATCGAAGCATAGAGTAAGAATGAGTCATGATTATCATCAAAAATTGGCAAATGGAAAAACACCCGAGGAGTTCATAAAAACTTCTTTTGAATTCTTATTATCAAAAGAACCTAAAGAATCAATTTTAAGTGAATTCGATTTACCAAAGATATCTACATTCTTCCCAGAATTTGAAGAAGAAATAAAGAAGATGTAATTTAGTCGCCCTTATTTGGCATTCCATTAACTTCTGCTGAACGATTAGGAACTAGGCTTAAGGCTCTGCTTATGTCATCGTCAGATCCAGGACCATAATAAACGAGTATTTTATCCTCGTCAATTAGTGTGTAGTCTACGTTGGTAATTATCTCTCCATTTACAAATAGTAATAATACGTTATTATCATCAGAAGAGTATTCCATTCCATGTACATTAATCGAGTCGAGCGTTATAGAAAGATCGAGGGATTCCATGAACCAAGACAAAGGAATATTTATCGCATGGAGATGCATTATGTCTCCTTCTCCTCCATGTATATGTCCATAACCGCTTTTCATTGCATAACGTGATTGATTTAGATCTAGTGGTTCGCCATCAATGTAAACAAGTACATCAAGATGCTCATGTGTTGAACCCACTGGTCCAATCTGAGGTCCAGATACTACTGAGAACAGTCCGTAGCCAATCAACAAGATAGCAATAAGGTAGATAGAATAAGTTCTGACAAGTTTAATTTGCTTGGATCGTTTTTTATGTTTCTTACGATCTTGTCTTCGTAAATCTTTTTCACGTTTTTTAAGACGTTTGTCTTCGCTCACAAAGTGAGATTATTATTAAGTATAATATAAACAGATACAATTTGTTGAAGAAAATCTACGCAGGGGGTAGCCTAACATTAAACAGATTATCGGAAATCATGAGATTTTCTTCTGCCGTAACTATAAAGTCAATCTGGGATTTCCTTTGAAGTAAATTATTAGAACCAATTGCACTGGCGTTCATAGATACTTCGTATTTTATGGTGATAGTTTCATCTACAGGCAATCTTTCTATAATAACTTGTGTATCAGAAATACTTGCAGGTGGACCAAATGATTGTTCTATAAGCACAAGCGAGTACCAATTATTCTTTGGTTCAAAGTTAAGATTAATTACAACATTGTTAACATCAACTTTCCCCAGATTTGCAATACGTAAAGCGAAAACTTCTGTCATAATATTTTGATCGTCGATTTGAATAGGGCGATATTCTTTGTTATATTCGTCTGCAATGCCATTCAATTCAGCATCAACTGAAACAATTAGACTTACATCAGGTCTTGTAACAGCTGGATAGATGAATGCAAATGTAGATAAGATTACCACAAATGTTGCTGCGAACAAAGCTATTCTAAATGTACTAGTCATGAATTTACACTTATTTGATGAATTTACTGAGATTCGAGATAATATAATAATTGCCAATTTATGACAATAGTATCATGAGTTCTTCAAAGGATCGTAGAATGTCTATGATAATTATTTTTGTACTTGCGGGATTAGTTTTTGTAATTTTAGCAGTACCAGGTATGAACATGTTACGGCAAGGGGATTCTATACAGGATATAAAAGAAAAAGAAGAACAGGATGAGAAAGAAAGAAGGACGCCCGAGGAGTTTCATGTAGATGTCGTCAGTAAAAGTGTATACAAGCCTGCTATGTTGAATATACAAATAGGAGACACGGTAACGTGGACAAACATTGATTCAGAAGTTCACACAGTATCAAGTGCAAATGTTACTTCGGATGGTGGTGTGTATTTCCATGATACGTTATTGCCAGATGAAATTTACAGTGTCACTTTCGACACTCCTGGAACGTATTTCTATTCTTGTTTGATAAAGTTTCACGGAATGACAGGAATAATTAGAGTTTCCTGATCAACTGAGCTGCTTGCGTTTATAGAATAA
>JACAFS010000044.1 GCA_013378385.1 Nitrososphaerota archaeon
ACCTAAAACATATGGCACTCATCAAGATAAAGTTGTAATATTGGATTTTGGAGTAAAAAATGGAATCCTCAGGAATGTATTAAAAAGAAACTATTCTGCAGTAGTAGTTCCATATAATTATGACTTCGATCAAATTATGGCATACGATCCTAAAGGTATAATTATCAGCAATGGTCCTGGTGATCCACAAAGTTGTAATGAATATCTCGATACAATTAATAAAATCTGTAACTCTTCGATTCCTACTTTAGGTATTTGTCTGGGCCATCAATTAATTTCACTTTCACTAGGTGCATCAACTTATAAATTACAATATGGACATCGAGGACAGAATAAATCTTGTAAAGATTTGGTTAGTGGTAGAAGTTTTGTTACAAGTCAAAACCATGGCTATGCTGTAGATTTAAATTCTTTATCCAACACTGAATTAGAACCTTGGTTTGTTAATCTTGATGATGATTCTCTCGAGGGAGTTAAACACAATAATGATTCTTGTATTGCCGTTCAATTCCACCCTGAAGCACATCCCGGTCCATACGATACTTCATATGTCTTTGATATATTCTTTGACATGTTTACTGGTGATAAATCTTGACTGATAAAATTAAAAAAGTACTAGTTCTTGGCAGCGGCGCAATAAAAATTGGCGAAGCAGGAGAATTTGATTATTCTGGAAGTCAATGTATGAAAGCTCTTAAGGAAGAAGGCATTGAAACCATACTAGTTAATCCAAATATTGCTACAATTCAAACTGATTCGCGTATCTGTCCTAACGTATATTCTATTCCTGTTATTCCCGAATTTGTTACTAAAGTAATTGCTAAGGAACGTCCCGATGCCATTTTATTAAGTTTTGGCGGCCAAACTGCATTAAACTGTGGAATTCAACTTGACAAACAAGGCGTCCTATCTAAATATAATGTTAAAGTCCTGGGTACTAAAATTCGCGGAATTGAGATTACTGAAGATAGAGATCTTTTCAAACAAAAGATGACTGAATCAGGTATTGATACGCCGAAAAGTCGAGCGGTTTATTCTCTAGAAGAAGCCAAAGAATTGGTTAAAGAACTTGGTTATCCTGTTATGATTCGTGCAGCTTATACATTAGGCGGTAAGGGAGGCGGAGTAGCTCATAATGAATATGAACTTGACGAGATTATCATCAAAGGAATTGCCAATAGCATGACAAAACAAGTATTAATTGAAGAATATCTCGGAGATTGGAAACAAATTGAATACGAAATAATGCGTGATTCTGATGGAAATTGTGTCACTGTTTGTAATATGGAAAATGTTCTTGGAATGAAAGTCCACACAGGTGATAATATTGTTGTAGCTCCATCACAAACAATTACTAATCGTGAATATCATAAATTGCGTGAAATCGCAATTAAAGCGGCAACTGCTTGTGACATTGTTGGCGAATGTAATGTACAATTCTCTTTAGATCCTAATTCTGAAAACTATAATGTAATTGAAATAAATGCAAGGTTGTCACGTTCTTCTGCACTTGCATCAAAAGCAACTGGATATCCTTTAGCTTATCTCGCTGCTAAAGTTGTATTGGGTAAAACTCTTCCTAAACTCTTCAATCAAGTTACTGGTGTTACTACTGCTTGTTTTGAACCATCTCTTGATTATCTTGTGGTTAAAATGCCTCGATGGGATCTTAAAAAGTTTGAAAACGTATCAAGAAAAATTGGAACACAAATGAAATCAGTTGGAGAGATTATGTCTATAGGAAGTTCTTTTGAAGAGGCCCTTCAAAAAGCTATTCGTATGGTTGATATAGATAAATTAGGGTTATGCCAACCTGATTCCTATACTGATTCTAATCCTGAAACTCTTGAAGATAATCTCGTTCACTTCACTGACGAAATTCTATTTCATGTAGTTGAATCTCTACGTTCAAATATGACTCCAGACGAAATATCAAGAATATCTACTATAGATAAATGGTTTATTAATAAAATCAAAAATGTTGTTGATTTTGAACGTAAATTATTACAAAATCCCGATTTAAACGACAAATCATTCCTTCTCGAGGCCAAGAAAAAAGGTTTTTCAGATAAACAATTAGCTCTTTATCTCGCTAAAGATGAATCTGAAGTCCGCAAAATACGAATAAATCATGATATCTTACCCAGAACTAAACAAATTGATACACTTGCAGCTGAATGGCCTGCACAAACAAATTATTTGTATATGACCTATGATGGTTCTCTTGACGACATTCAACCTTCTAATAAGAAAAAACTTATCGTTTTAGGCGCTGGCACATATAGAATCGGTAGCTCGGTTGAATTCGATTGGTCTACAATGAATATGGTGTGGGCACTAAAGGAACGTGGTTATGATATTATAGTTGTAAATTGTAATCCTGAAACTGTTTCTACTGATTATGACATGAGTGATAGTTTATATTTTGAAGAAATTACACTTGAAAGAATTCTTGATATTTATGATAAAGAAAAACCAGATGGTCTTGTTGCATGTGTTGGCGGACAAGCCGCAAATAACCTTGTTAATCAATTAAATAATTATGATATTAAATTGTTTGGAACTTCTAGTTCTAATATTGATCGCGCAGAAAATCGTGAGAAATTTAGCGCCTTATTAGATGAAATTGGCGTCTCTCAACCATCTTGGCAAACATTTACTTCTTTAGATAGCGCCTATAAATTTGCTACTGAACAAAAATATCCTCTTCTCGTCAGGCCTTCTTACGTTCTTAGTGGTGCAGCAATGAGAGTAATCTGGACTGACGATAATCTTAAAACATTTCTTGAAGATGCTGCAAAAGTTAATGCTGATTATCCTGTAGTAGTCAGTAAATTTATTGAAAATGCTCGAGAAATTGAAGTAGACGCAGTCTCTGACGGAACTCATGTCTTTATTGGGTCTATCATTGAACATATAGAAAAAGCAGGCATCCATTCTGGTGACGCAATAATGACTATTCCGCCTCGAACTTTAGATCCTAGTGAAGAAGCACTGATTATTGATTATACAAATAAAATAGCAAAGCAACTACAAATTAAAGGACCATTCAACACGCAATTCATTGTTAAAGACGGATCAGTTTCAGTTATCGAATGTAACCTGAGAGCTTCTAGATCTATGCCATTTGTGTCAAAATATATCGGCGTGAATCTTATGCAAATGTCTGCTGATGCATTATTGGGAAAAGAAATCTCTTCCGATTTCCATAATTATAGAAATATTCAATCTGTTGGTGTAAAAGTTCCTCAGTTCTCTTTTATGCAGTTAGATGGCGCGGATCCTAATCTTGGAGTCGAAATGCAATCTACTGGTGAAGTTGCATGTTTTGGTAAAAACTTCTATGACGCTTTTCTTAAATCACTAATCTCTGCCGGTTATAATATACCACGTAAAAATGGTAGTATACTTGTCAGTATTGGAGGCATTGAGAAAAAACAACAACTCTTACCCGTAATTAAAAAATTCTCTGAACTTGGTTTTAAGACATTTGCTACTGAACATACTGCTGATTTTCTTGATTCTAATAATATTGATTCTATTGCACTCTATAAAATTGGAGAATACGAAAGGAAACCTAATCTAGAAGATTATCTAGTTAAACGTGAATTCGATTTAATCATCAACATTCCTATGATTAAATCTTCCAATGATGCTGATTCTATAATAGAAGATGAATATCTTATACGCAGAAAAGCGGTTGAATTGGGGATTCCTGTAATCACAACCATTGAGTTGGCTGAAGTTTTTGTCGAAGGTATTGATTGGCTCAATAATAATACACTCACTATTGCGGAAACTGTTAAACAATAAATTTTTATTCTAAACTAAATTTTTCTTTAATAATTGGTATTATCTCTCTCAAATCCTTTTTTTCTACAGCAGAATCGGATTTTTCCTTAATTACTTCTGTTCCATTAAACGAAATCCTCAATCCTGCTAAATCAAATAATTTGATATCATTTGCACCATCTACAGTTATTACTATCTCATCTTTTTGTTTATTCATCATATCTAAAGTGTTTCTAATTGGTATTGTTTTATCAGACCCCACGTTTATCTCCACTCCTTGTAATTTCTTCTCTTCAAAAATTAATCTATTTGAAAAAGCATAATCTATTTGCAATTCTTCTTTAATTCTGTCAATTAAGATATCTGGACCGCCAGAAACAGTTATAGTTTTAAATCCTAACTGCCGTAATTCATTAAATGTTTCTTTTGCACCATTCATAATCTGCATATTATCTGCCACTTTCACACAATCTTCATATGACACACCTCTTAATTCATTAATTCTGTCAATCAGACCTTTTTCCCATTCTATCTCACCGTTTATACCCTTTTTTGTTATCTCCCAGATTTCCTCTTCTTTTCCTACAATTTTCGCTAATTCTGGTAAAAATTCACCATCAATCAAAACGCCTTCTGTATCAAATATCGCTAACAATAAATATCCTCTTAATTCACAATTTATTAAATTGTGTTAACTAATAAACCTGTAGAAAATATTATACGTATCTTTTTAATTCAGAATTACTTTCTGCAAGATTCTTTAATAAAACTGCACTAGTCTTATCAACTAAACTCATTCCTTTTCCTGAAATAATTCTTCCTTGTGTTTCCTTCTTTTCAATATAACCTGCTGATTCTAATTGCTGTAATGGTTTTCTGATTGCCGATTGACCTGCTTTTCGTTGATGCCTTTTTGCAAATTTAATTTTCTTCTTGCCACCATAAAAATCTTGTAAGTCTGATAATCCTATTGGACCATGTAAGTAAACTTTTCTTAATAAAGAAGCACATCTTTCATACCACCAATCATCACTCTGTGGAGGTCTTTCCGCATGTGATCCTGTTTTTACAAAATCTGACCATTCTGGCGGCGTAACAATATTCTCATCTTTTAGCTTTGAAGCTAACGTTTCTATTAAGAGATCTGCTGGTACTTCATTAACGTTTGTCAAATTCAGATTCACAATAATTTATATCATATATAGGTTTGACTCTTGTTTATCATTTTTCTATATGTAAACCCACAACATAGACAAGTAATATTTACTGATTTTCTTATCTTTGAAAGTCTTATTCGAGAATTAAATCCAGGTACAATGAATCGTTTGCATTTATGACAAAACAACATTCTCTGAGAAAACCCACTCTTTATGTTGAATTTCTTTGAGAATTCTCTTGCTTGTTTTGCTTGTATCTCAGCAAGATTATGATTATCTTTTAACGATTTTTCTACTTCTATGGCTAGGTAACCTACTCTATTTTCAGCTATTTGTCGTTTCTTCTTCTTAATATTCATTCAATCTACAAAACCTATTTAACAATACAGATTTTTTATATATTGTGGACTATATTACGATTATTCTCACTGAATCCGCATTGGAAATGCTTCCAGATGAATTATTAAACAATTCTAAATCAAAAATTAATACTTCTACGTTTCTAGATAAGAGCTATCATTCACACTTGATGGACGGACTTGATAACGTTGACAAAAGAGGAAGACCTGATATCGCCCATATGAGTTCAATGGCAATAACCTCTACTCCTTTATACTTGGAAAAGAAAATAAAATTCTATATCCATACGATTTCTGATTATGTACTTGATATTGAATTGGGAGTTCGTTTACCAAAATCATATCATCGGTTTATTGGACTTTTTGAAAAATTATTTCTTAATTATTCAAAAAATGATAATGATAATCCATTAATCAAAATACAAAAATCATCTTTTAATAACCTTATTGATTCAATTGACCCAGATCATGTTGTTGGGCTGTCCAAACATGGTAATATACTGACCTCTAATTATGTATCTG
Source organism: Nitrososphaerota archaeon (assembly GCA_013378385.1). GTDB lineage: Archaea > Thermoproteota > Nitrososphaeria > Nitrososphaerales > UBA57 > UBA57. The sequence continues at coordinate 5,831 of JACAFS010000044.1, forward strand.
ATAAAATAATCAATTCAAATCGCCCAACTTTATTAATTGGTGGATTCTCACATGGAACATTTTCTAATAATATTCTTAATTCAATCGATGATTTAATCTCTCTTGGAAATCATAATCTCGAATCCCATACAGCATGTTCCAGAATTATATACGAAATTGAGAAATCTAATATTAATATATCATAAATATTTTTTATCTACTAATATCTCTTAGAATCTAGCGGTTGTCGTCCAGACCTTTAATTAGGGGATAACTTGGTTAGGACACGGGGTTTCCAACCCCGGAACACGGGTTCAAATCCCGTCGACCGCATTGTCTATTACTAAAATATCCACAAATTGTAAACATTATATTCTATAATATTGAAATTTATTCACTGCCGAGGTAGCTCAGCCTGGGAGAGATTGTAAACTCCAGCACTCCGCTGAAGCCGGAGCTGTCGCCGGTTCAAATCCGGCTCTCGGCATTTCTAATTAGTTATATATCACTTTTCTAATTCTATTCTGTGAATCAAGAGATTTTCTCTGATCAAATTGATCTTCTTGTACTTGATTTAGATGGAACAGTATTTGGAACATCTAGGCTCTTATTAGAAGAAATTGAAAAAATTCGTAATCTTGTAGATAGTGGGGTTCGTGTAATTATTTCTAGTGGACGAACATTACATTATGTTCTTGGAATTGCCCGATGCTTGGGAATTGATGATGTTGTTATCTGCGAAGAAGGAACTGTTACTTATGATTGCCGTACTCATGAATTAACTCTATTGGGAGAACAAACGGATTTGATATTACTTAAAAATAATCTGTCTTCTTGGTTACCTTTCTGTATCATTCCAAAAGAAGCACATCATGACAAAAATGTAATTATTGCTCTTGATCGAGAACCTAGAATCAATGTCGACGATTTTCTTAATGAGGTCTCTGACGTTTTGTCTAAAAAAAATCTTGATTTGAACATTACTCGTTCAGACGAAATGATTAATCTTATGCCTCCGAATATCAGTAAAGGATTTGCCTTGGAAAAAATATTAAAATCTGAAAAAATTAACCCAAATTCAGTTGTTGCTATTGGTGATTCTCTAAATGATTTATCCGTATTTGACGTTGTTCGATATCCTATTGCCGTGTCTAATTCCCATGATCTGGTCAAAGAGAAATCAGTTTACACATCAGATAAAACAAATGGCGATTGCGTTTGCGAAGTTATCGACTCTATTATTTCAAATAATATGAAATATTGATTAACATACTAAAAATTACTTTTATTTCATTGAATGCCTAAATTGATTATGGATGTTGAGTCATGGAACTCAGATTGGGGAAAATTAAGCGAATCTAATATGAGAAAAAGATTAGAGGATGAAGGATTCAGCGTAATTACATATACCTATAGTCCTGGCACATATTTCTCCGAACATTCACATACTGTTGATAAAAAAGACACTGTACTTTCTGGTAAATTCAAGATGACTGCTCTTGGGAAAAAATTTCTTTTAGGTCCTGGTGATATGTTACTTGTTCCTGCTGGAACTGCACATACTGCTGAAGTTATTGGCGATGACCCTGTAATCAGTTTAGATGCAACAAAATACTAAAAAATTAGATCTTTTTTATTCCAACTATGAAACCTATGATGAAAGGAACTGCTATTTCTAATTGTATTATGATTGTTTCCCATAACGACGAAGCAACACCTACAGCCTGCCCAAAAATATACTCTGATATGTAATTCAAAATAGGTATTGTATCTGCATATCCTGTCGCAGGCACGACAAAAAATATCAGACCTACGAGTACTACAAGAATTTTTGCAACACGTTTGAAAAGATAGGCTGATGCTATACCTCCCATTAATGAATAACCCATAATTGTAATAATCGATGATATCTCCGACATTGTTTTTATTATGTTGTTGATGGTGATAAATTTTTAATGTATTTGACGCCGTGAGCGGGATTTGAACCCGCGATTCCTTGCGGAGACAGGATATTTGCAGAATAGCAATCCTGCGCCTTACCAGGCTAGGCAACCACGGCATAAGAAATGTCGGCATTGCCATTATTAACGTTTAAAAAAAAATTGAAAAAAATATATAAACTAATTAGAATTTTCCTGTTCTGAAAACTCTTATTCCTGCTATTCCTATCCAAAGACCAAGAATTACTGCTTCTATAAATTCAG
>JACAFS010000045.1 GCA_013378385.1 Nitrososphaerota archaeon
GACAAATGGGTTGAAATCATTGATGGCGTAGTCGAGAAGAACGGCTCATGGGAAACCAGAAAGAATTACTCACCAATCTTATTTGAGGAAGCGTAATGAAAAAAACAGTATTATTAATAGGTCCAGTAACTCGCAGAGCAGGATACGGAGAGCAAGCAAGGTTCGCCCTTCGCTCCATGCGAGCACACGAAGACAGGTTCAACATCCTAATCCAAGACATCCCGTGGGGCAAGTCTGGACAAGTATCTGAGGACAACGAAGAACAAAGATACATCAGAGAAACTATTGCAAAAACACAGCACCACATACAAAATAAACTACCAGTAGACATAACTCTCCAAGTCACTATCCCAAACGAGTTCAAGAAACTCGCACCAGTGAATATTGGCTACACAGCAGGTATCGAGACAACCAGAGTCGCACCTCAATGGATTCAGCAAGCGGAATTGATGGACAAAATCATCCTTGTCTCCAACCACTCAAAGAATGTCTATGAGAAAACATCATATGAAGGAACTAATAACCAAACAGGAGAGAAGGTTATTATTCAGACGCAGGTTCCAATGGAAGTTGTAAACTATCCAGTTCGAAGCCTTGAGGTTGATGACTTGGGACTTGAACTCAAACACGACTTCAACTTCCTCACTATCGCCCAACTTGGACCAAGAAAGAATCTCGCCAACACTGTCAAGTGGTTCCTCGAAGAGTTCCACGACGACGAAGTTGGACTAGTAGTAAAAACTAATATGATGAACTGTAGCACTGCCGACGGACAATACTGCCTACAGACTATGAAAGAAATGACAAAGCAGTTCCCAGACAGAAAATGCAGTGTCCATCTACTTCACGGAGACTTGTCTCTCGAACAAATGAATTCACTCTACACTCATCCAAAAATGAAGGGTTTCGTCACTCTCACTCACGGCGAAGGATATGGACTCCCCATCTTCGAAGCAGCATACCACGGCTTGCCCGTAGTTGCCCCTGGTTGGAGCGGACAAAATGACTTCCTCTATGCCCCCGTCAAAAGCGGAAAACAAAAGAAAGCGAAGCTACGCCCCCTATTTGCAAAAGTTGACTACACCATAGGACAAGTTCCACGACAGGCAGTTTGGGAGGGAGTAATCCAACAAGACGCTGGATGGTGCTACCCAACTGAAGACGGAGCAAAGACGACAATGAGAGATGTCTATGAAAATCACTCAAAGTATGTTGGAATGTCTCGTAAACTTGAGAAGCATATATTGAAGAACTTTACTGAAGAGCAAATGACAACTAAGTTCGCCAACGCGGTTTATGAACCAGATCCAGAATATATAGAGTGGATGAGACAATTGGACGAGATTAATGACTGACGACATAATAATGGTAATGGATTTTTATTTCTCGGAAATAAAGGGAGGCGCGGAATTAAATGCCGAAACTCTTATTGACAGGTTTTCAGATGCAGGGTATAATATAAAAAAAGTTAAGTCAGCATCGTTGACTGTTGATTTTTTGAAACAAAACGTAGACAAAAAGTTTATATTCTCAAATTTTATTTTTGTAAGTAAGGATTGTAGGGAATACGCTATAAAAAACTTGCAATACGCCATATACGAACAAGATCATAAATATCTTAAAACTAGGAATCCTATTCAATATGTTGACTTTATCGCCCCAAAGGATCAGTTGGCAAATATTGAATTCTATAAAAATGCAGTAGTAGTGTTCTTTTTAACCAAGTTGGCTACAGATGTATTTGTTGCGAATACGAGATTACAAAATGTGTGTAATTTAAAATCCTCTGTGTGGAGAAAAGAAGAACTGGACTTCATGAAGACGATATGTGATACCGAAAAAATAAAAGAAAATGCAGTTCTTGATTCGAGCAACCCTATTAAAAAAAGAGGAAAGTGCATTAGTTATTGTGAAAGAAATAATTTGGAATATGAATTAATAAAAGATGACGATTTTAAAACTTTCTTAAAAAAGATGTCTTCTTTTAAGAGACTTATTTTCTTCACAGGGCATTTAGAAACTTGTGCCAGAATTTTAGTGGAAGCTAAGATGCTAAACTTGGAAGTAACGTATCAAAAGAGGCTCATTGGAGCAGCTTCAGAAGAATGGTTTAGTCTATCTGGCATTGACATGATTGATAAGATGGAAGAGATAAGCTCACATATGCCCGATAAGGTTTTGGAGTATTTCAATGATTAAGTGGAAAGACATACCTGTTAAGAGTAGAAAAGAAGTTTATAAAGAAATATCTCGCGACAAATCGCTTTTAATGAAGACGGCTATGTTCAAGGACATGTATAAAGGATTGGAATGTGTTGTCTTGAGTTGTGGCGTGAGCACCGCAGAGTTTCCAAAGGAAAAAATAGAGGAATTTTGTAAAGATAAACCAGTTTTTACAGTAAAGACTGCAACGACGAAATATTCAAATATATCAGATGTATGCATCACTAACTTATATGCAACTTGCGATTTCCCAAAAGAGAGGGATTATCTTATATTCGCAAGGCAAGAAATGCCATTAGGATACGACAATTGGATAAATCCAGATTTAGTAGATACGGAAACTCTCACGCAGATGTTTTCCAATGAGCCAAATATTCTGTGGGGATCTGACATATCTGCAAGACATTCTAACTCTGTCGTAAACGCTGATAGGTGGGATGAGAACTCTTTACAAAAAAATCCCTTTAATAGAATCATAGGACCTGGTATAATGAATGACATGGTAGTTCCTATATTAGTTCATTGCGGAATTAGCAAAGTCAGTATCTTAGGATGGGATGGAGCTAATATTCAGAATGACGGAAGTATCAAACATTTCTACGATGTAGAAACAGAATACAAGCCAGATATAAACTATGTTTCAAGTAAGTTCAATTTAAACAATCTAAAATCAGATACCAATGAATGCGAGCAGCAAATAGCTAAGAAGGGCGAATTGTCGGTAATGCGTTACCTTAAAAGTAAAAATATAGAAATAGAGATTTTGACAAAGAATAGCAATATAAATGATAATATTAATAGGAACTACGTTCTTTATGGAGAATAGGTGAAAAAGACATACATAATTGCAGAAATCGGAATAAACCACAACGGATGTTTAGAAACAGCTAAGAGGCTTATAGACGTAGCAGCAGTCTCAGGCTGCGATGCCGTTAAGTTTCAGAAGAGAAATCCAGACATTTGCGTCCCAGAACACCAGAAAGGTGTGATACGAGATACTCCGTGGGGCAAGATGACTTATCTCGAATACAAACATCGTGTAGAGTTCGGAAAGAAAGAATACGATGAAATAGACGCATACTGTAAGCTCAGAGGCATTGCATGGTCTGCCTCTCCTTGGGATGTTGATAGTCTTAAGTTTCTAATGAAATATGATATTCCATTTATTAAAGTACCGTCAGCAATGATAACTAATAAAACTCTCATGTCAGCGGTAGCACAGACTGGTAAAAAGGTTATTTTCTCCGTCGGCATGAGCAATCTCAAAGAAATTGACATCGCTGTCCAGCAAATGAGAGATAAAAAAGTAGACTTCAGTTTACTTCATTGTAATTCCACTTACCCAGCGCCTCTCTCCGAATTAAACCTGTCTTGTATAGGAACTTTGAAGGAGCGCTATGGATGTGAAGTGGGATATAGTGGACATGAGTTTAGGCTCGGAACATCTGTGGCAGCAATATATCTCGGAGCCACTATAATAGAAAGACATATAACTCTTGACAGAACTATGTGGGGTACGGATCAATTATCGTCAGTAGAACCTCAAGGATTGATTAAGTTGGTAAAAGGAATCAGAGAACTGGAACTTGCATATGGCGACGGAGTTAAAAGAGTAACAGAGAGTGAATTAGGTCCTAGAAAGAAACTAAGGGGATACTAATGAAAGCTCCAGAAGAAGTAGCAGTTTTAATCCAAGCTAGATTATCCAGTCAGCGATGTCCAAGAAAGATGATACGTCAATTCGCAGATACAACATTGATGGATCTCTGCATTCAAAAATTAGTAGAATCTAATATTCCAAACGAGAATATATGGATTTCAGTGCATGAACCAGAACTGGTTGAATTGGTAAAGAAATATCCAGTTAATCTATTTCATCGATCAGAGAAATCAGCAATGTCTGAGGGCACCCCTTTGACTGAAATTTATGATTGGTGGGATAAACTACCTCACAAGTACGTGGTATTAGTTAATGCCTGTGCGCCTTTTCTTAAAACTGAGACAATTGAGAGATTCTTTAGTGATTATTGTTCAACTGAAAATAATGGCATGTTTGGCGTAGTTTCAAAGAAAAACTATTTTTGGTCTCATGACGGAGAATTCTTAACCCCTATGAATGAGGTAATAATGAATACTAAAACCGCCAATCCTGTTATGGAGGCTGCACACTGCTTGTACGCTAGTTCGCAGGCTTCAATTGGTCAAGGAATATGGATGGGTAGATTTAATGTACCAGGAGAAATTAAACTATGGCATATGGCTGAAGAAGAAATATTCGACATTGACTATGAGTGGGAATTCAAAATGTATGAAGCGCTATATAAAAGTTTAAATAACACTTGATAAGCGATAAAAATCGTGTTATTATATTGTATATAAAAACTGGATGACGGAGCGGACTCATGAATAGCTTTATAAGTGGAAGAAAATTCTTTATTACTGGCGGAACTGGGACACTGGGCAAAGCCTTGGTAAAAAGAATCCTTCATAACGATGGGCAAGTAGTTGTCTACAGTAGAGATGAAGGAAAACAAGCACTTAACTTCGGACAGAATAAAGACGTCAAGTGTATTATTGGAGACGTTAGGGATTATAGTAAGTTATCCGTCTCTATATTTCGCGAAAAGCCCGACATTGTAATACACACGGCAGCGCTGAAAAGAATTGATGACATGGAGATACACCCAGACGAGTGTATAAAAACAAACATAACTGGCTCCGAAAATGTTGCAAGAGCTTGTCTCGAAAATCATATTGATAAGTGCATTCTTATATCAACAGATAAAGCCTGTCAACCCGTGAATGTTTATGGATCTTCAAAGTTCATTGCTGAAAGGCTCTTTACAAATTATGACTATAATAGTAATCATACAATATTCTCATCAGTAAGGTATGGTAATGTCATATGTAGTAGAGGCTCATTTATCCCTTTATGGCTAGGAATGTTGAATGAAGGGAAAAACATTAGTGTCACATCGTTGGAAATGACTAGATTCTTGTTTACTATTGAAGATGCAGTGGATACTGTTTTAGGTTCAGTGTATCATTCTGAGGGAGGAGAAGTATTCATTCCTCAAATCAAATCTTTCGATATGAGTACAATTATAAGCGCCATCGGAACCATAACTGCACAAGATGTTGGTTATGATTTAATTGGATTGAGACCTGGCGAGAAGTTGCATGAAGACATGTTGGCTGAAACTGAACTACCTTTTACATTCAAGGTGCCAGATATAAATTTGCTCTGTGTCCGCCCTCAGTATACCGAGAGGAAGCACAACACTGAGTGGGAGAAATATAATGGTGAGCATTTCAATTCCGCATTGCACGTTTCAAATGAAGTCAACCAATTGATAAAGCTTATCAAAAAAGGAAGTATAGAAAGTGGTTCTTGATAAAACTCTCTTAATCACTGGAACAACTGGAATGCTAGGTAAGCAGTTTTTAGATTTTTTTAAAGATAAATGCAACAATGTATACACTTTGAATAGAGTGGATGGTGACTTGCTAGATTTTGATTTTGTTAAAGAATTCGCCTTAAAATATAACCCTGATATAATAATTCACTGCATTGCGAATACAAACTTGAAGTATTGCGAAGAGCAAGAAAAAGATACACTATTGCTACATTGTGGATTAACTCATTGTTTATCATCACTTGATTGTAAGATGGTATACATATCAACTAGTTCTGCGCAAGATCCACATAATTTTTACGACAAAACAAAACTCCTCGGAGAGCAAATTTGTTTACTAAACAATAAAAATAATTTAGTAATAAGAACAAATATATACGGAATCAATTCTAGTTCTGGAAAATCATTATTCGAATGGGCTTATAACAGTCTGACTGAAGACATACAAATAACGGGGTATTCTGACGTTTACTTTAATGCAGTTTACACTAAGCAGCTTGTAAGAACGGTATTCGACTTAATCAATAAAGAACACACAGGGATAATCAACATCGCTGGTGATTATACTGTTAGTAAATTTAAGTTTCTTCAAAAGGTGTGCGAGATTTTTGAATTCGACAAAAACCTTCTGATTAAAGGCACTCAACCTGCAAATGCTTTAGTAAAGAGAAGTAAGAATATAGCATTAAATGTTAATGAAATAAAACAAAAATACAATATTAGGTTACACTTAGAAGAGGGGCTGAGTGAACTTAAAAACGACTTGGAGATACAATGAAGGAAATAACCATAGACAATAAGAAAATAGGTCCGAACCAACCGACATATTTTATAGCAGATATTGCCGCAAATCATGATGGTGATTTAGAAAGAGCAAAGATGCTATGCAAGCTTGCAAAGGACAGCGGAGCAGATGCAGTAAAATTTCAACACCATAACTGTAAAAAATACGTTAGCGATTATGGATTTAAAAATTTAGGAGGCAAATTCAGTCATCAATCTTCATGGAAAGAATCAATCTATGATACATATAAATCTGCTGAAGTGCCTTCATCTTGGACAACTGAATTAAAGAAATATTGTAACGAAATGGGAATAACGATGTTCTCAACGCCTTACGATTTAGAAATGGTGGAACATTTAAATAATTTTATTGATTGTTATAAAATAGGATCAGGAGATCTGGCATTTGATTTAATGATAGAAACGGTTGCTAAGACGAAAAAGCCAGTTATGATATCAACTGGTGCCTCTACCTTAGATGAGGTTGAAAACGCTGTTGAGATACTGAGGAAAAATAATACAGATATTGTCCTAATGCAATGTAACACAAACTACACAGGGAATGATGAAAACTTCGATTTCATCAATTTAAACGTTTTAAATAAATACAAAAGAATGTTTCCAGATGTTATTATTGGGTTGAGCGATCATACTCATGGCTCAGTTACTACCTTGGGTGCTGTGGCTTTAGGGGCAAGAGTTGTTGAAAAACACTTTACAGATGACAATAGCCGTCCTGGACCAGATCACCCCTTTTCAATGAATCCTAAATCATGGAGAGAAATGGTTAATCATACGAGAATATTAGAAAGATCTATGGGCACTGATGTCAAGAAAGTTGAAGAAAACGAAAAAGAAACAGTGGTGCTGCAACGCAGAGCATTGCGACTTGTCAAGGATATGAAAAAAGGCGAGCTAATTTCTGTGTCTGATTTTGAATTTCAAAGACCTTGCCCTGAAGATGCCTTATCTATAAACAAATTTAAAGCAATTATAAATAAAAAAATAAATAGAGATATTCCTTCTGGAGATTATCTTAAAGCTGGAGATATTGAC